>JAHDHU010000062.1:0-12555 GCA_020631135.1 Saprospiraceae bacterium
CACAGGTGCCATCGATATAATAAAACGGTGTGTCTTCATGAGTTGATATGACATCACTACATGCATGAGCATTCCATGTTGGTCTTTGATTAGACGGATTCGTTATCTCATCTGGTGTGACAGGAGTCATTGGACATCCAATCATATCGATATCTCCAGGCCAATTAATATCATTTTCATCGAAAGGATTATTTAGCGATACTAGGATAGTTTGTGTAGGAAAACTTATAGAACCATTGGCATTTACATATCTCCACGTTCTAGTAATGCTACCATTTCCACAATCACCGATATTCATTGATGCTGGTAAAACTTCATTCCAAGAGCCTCCACAAGTAGAACTATTAAACGTTGGTGCTCCAAATTGAGATTCTAAATAAGATTGACTATTTAGACTAACACTTTGACCGCAGTTTAAAGAAGTACTGGTTGAACCCGGTACGAAGAAAGTTGAATTCGAGAAATCTTGAATAAATGCTTCTACAATACATGAACTTTTTTCACCATTCGCAGAAGTCGCTTGAAGCTCGATAAGAACTGTACTATTGGCATCGGAACAACAGAATTTAATGACATCCGTAAAACTTGTTTGCGATCCCAATCCACAATTGCTGGGAGACAGTCTTCTAATTTTTAAATCAACGTCCGAACAAGAAAAAGAACCATCATCAAAAGTTTCTGGGTGAACATAAGCACAGCCGTCAGAATTTAATGCAATGTTTGAATGTAAGTCACATACAGCTTGAGGAGGTGCATCATCAAAGACTTCTAATTCTTGAAAACATTCCCTTTCATCACCGCAATCATTTAACAATGTATATTTTAACCAATGCCTTCCGACTGGAAGATCTACAATTGTGTAATCATGAACACCGTTAACAACAACATTATCATCTGTAAAGACTGCACCTGGAGGAGCTACTAAGCCGCCATCACCGATTATGTATTCGACGGTCCAAGTATAATCTAAACAAGCACTGATGTAAATAACGTTTGGTGGTTGCACATCCCAATCAGCTGTACAATCGTAATGATTATCAGTAGGAATCTGTTCAACTACCTCATCAGGTGGACAAGTAACTACAAAATAATTTGCAGGAAAAGCCACAACGATATTTTGCGTGTACTCGATTGTTTGACCATTACATAAATCTTCTATAATCCACTTTCTTAAAACTTTAAATTCACCATCGCAATTTCCGTCAAAAGTGGTGTCAGAATATCCAACATCAATGTTTAGGCAGAAATTACCCGTTGGTGATCCTGTATAAGAAGGATCTGGATTGCCGTTATCTAATGTTGGATAATTTGTACAAGCATCAATGGCTGATGTTGAGAATGCCGGATCCCAGTGAGGAGGCAAAGTCACATCATTAATATCCGCTTTATTAATGTTGATTGTTGTGACACAAGTACTGCTATTTCCTCTTGAATCTACTATAGTCCAAGTTCTTGCTATGATAGAACTATAAAGTGGATTAGAACATAAAACAGCCACAGTCGCGTCTTCGAAAGAAAGTGTCGCAGATCCACAATTATCATAACCATTGACAGTAAAAGTACCATCTCCGTTGCTAATAGGATTGATCACATTTGTTGGAAAACCCAAATCTGAATCTACGTCTTCACAATTTACAGTCTCTACAGGACTGCATAAAAGTGGTGGAATAGACTTGTCTTCCAAATTAGCATATCCCCAACACGAATTTCCTCCACAAATAGAAACAACTTCCACATTTATTCTTTGACCTATATAGTTATAAGCATTCGCTGAAGTAATCACATTTCCATCAGAATCTGTCAAGATCACTTCGTAAGCACTGTTGGAATACTGCATATCCTCAAGAAACATATCAGCAACTAAATAATCCAATGAGCAGTCTGTATCCATGGTAAGATTCACCTCTGAATTACAAGCCATGGCTTCTGGAACATTAGAAATTATATGTACTGGATAACTTAGGCTTTCGATACAGCCAAAGCCGTCAGTAATATCAACATTCACGCTATAGGTACCTGGCGCAACACCTGCCCAATCTACACCGTATAAAGGATTTGTATTTATTAGAGCTCCAACGCCTCCAGTATTGGTCCATACGTATGTCGAAGCTGGCTCACTAACTGTGTAGGTTTCAATACCTAAAGACGAATCACATAGCGAATCATCACCTTGAATCTCTGCATCGTCATTTTCAACACATATTAAAACAACATTGTCGATTCTCTGATGCTCATCAGTTTGATCATTTTGAAAGGTAACTCTCAATTCTGCTAGTGAAGCAGAAGCACCGCAATCATCCAATAAAACATCAGCGTTCATTGGATTAAAGCCAGCACCTATTAATTCAGATTGCGTAGTTGTACCATCTAGTACCAACTCAATAAAAACAAAATCCCAACAGCCGGCACACCCCGCTGAAGATGGATTAGTAGGATCTCCCACACAAGCCCCACAAGCAGAATTGTCATCTAAGGTTACACCATAACCTGTGCTTGTATATTCCAATTCGAATCGCAATGATTTACAATTGCTAACATCTATCGGATCCGTACTCCAAACGGCAGGACCATCCGTATCTATGGCACGAAGCCTACCGGTCGGGTTGACGCTGAAGAAACTTGTAGGAGAACAGGTGGCACAAGATGTTGACCAATCAACATTTTCCGCACTAGTTCCCATGGAAGAAAACAATGGCTCGTCAAATGTTTCCGAAAAAACAGTTGTTTGACCAATGCTAAGAGAGCTGACTAGAAACACCGTTAAGAGTGTAAAAAGCCACGACTTAAGTAAATACTTTCTCATGTAAAATTTGGTTTAAAATTCATTCAATCACGTTAATTTGGTTCGATCAGGATTCGTGTAACCTGAGAAAACCTCACACAAGTTTATTTGTACATCAAAATGAGTTAGACAAGGGCATACGTTACCCACGTCTTCCCATTAATGCCAATATTTAAGCCAAGGAAAAGAACAAATAATACTATTAGATTATATGAATTGATATGAGTATTTTACGCCATGTATAACACACACATAGACTGATGATTCAGTTTGGTATTATTATTTTTTTTATCTAAAAAATACAAAGTTGAACAATTGGTTCGTGGTCATTCTACTGGTGAAATTTTGAAAATAATCCAATTTAAAGGGCAGCAGTTTTAAGATTAATGCTCTCTTCTAATTAAATACTTATTCAATGAAATGTCGTACGTTTTCCTTCTTATTATTGCTACTCTTGAACTTTTCAGGTATGGCACAATGCCTGTTAACGGAAGCATCCATTCTAACTGGAGAGTGCAATGTTGATGGTAGTTATGATATCGAATTGATTACTGAATCTGAAAATGTGAATGTTGACATCTTTTTAAATAGTCAGTTTTTAGGTTATTATGAATTAGATTCAATGGGTTTAAGTCTATTTTCGATTCAAGGAAATGGCATAACGAAAGACACTTTCGTAATTTGCGAAAACGACATTGATACTTGTTGCGTTGAATTGATTATAAACAACCCTTGTTTATGTGGATTTGCCAATATCACTGCTGATATTTTTGATTGCGACGAAACTGCTAATACCTTTTTTGTTGAATTAGATTTTGAGCCACAAAACAATGGAAGTGGATTTGTTATAGGCGGAAATGGAGGCACTTATGGCTCTTATGATTATGGAGACCAAGCTGTTACTCTCGGTCCATTTAATGCGGATAATACACAATGGGAATTCATCTTTTTTGACAATGATAACGCCCTATGTTTTGATTTTATTGATGTAGGAGTAGTGGATTGTGCTGAAATTAATGCCTGTGTGGTGAGTAATGTAAATGTTGAAGCCTTAGATTGCCAAAATGATGGTAGCTTCTTTATCGAATTAACATTTGACATTGTCAATCCTGGTCAACAAGGATTTACGGTTCAAGGAAATGGAACTAATTATGGCTCTTTTGATTATGGCCAAGCGAGCTATCAAATCGGTCCTTTAATTGGGGATTGCATTACCACTTACGAGTTTGTAGTCATCGATATAGAACAAGGTGATTGTCTATCCGCATTTGACGTTTTAGAAGAACCTATTTGTTGTGAAGTCTGTGAAATATGGGATTTAACATTGGTTCAGGGATGTGAACCCTGGTTCGGTTACATCATAAATTTTAATTATAGCAATCCTGTTTCTGATCAGTTTGATCTTTTTATAGACCAAATGTTTTTGGGCACTTATAATTATTCTGACCTCCCCATAATGGATCAATTGGGCTTCCCTGTATTTCAAGACAATTTAGTTACCATACAAGTCAGTGATAGTGAATACAGTGATTGCTCAGCGATCGAAGATAATGTTGAAATAGGATGTGATCAATTCAATTGTTACATCAGCGAATTATTTGTAGAAGCTCATTCTTGCGAACAAAGTTTTTTTATGATTGATTTTGAGTTTGAATCTCAAAACACTTCAAATACTTTTGACTTATATGTAAACGGGATCTATTATCAAACCTTCGAACATGGTCAACAATTTTACACTGCCGGTCCTTTCGAAGGAGGATGCAATGTCGGTTATGAATTTCAAATTATCGATTCTGAATTTTCTAGTTGCCAAACAAACATATATGAATTAGGTCCGATGATTTGTTGTGAAGACGAATGTCTTTTTGATGGTATTTCCGTCGTCGTTAACGAATGTGATTCAGATTCAATTGATCTTGATCTTTATTTTGCGCATATCGGGAATTCGAATGCTTCGATAAACATCTATTCACGAGAAGGATTATTTGGAGTTTATGATTTGAGTAGCTTTCCTATTTCACTGATGGGCTTCCCGAACACTGGGGAAATGTATGAGTTTATTCAAGTTTGCCTGACTGAAGAGCCCGATTGTTGTGAAGGACTAGAATGGCTTATAGATGATTGTTCGGAAGATTGTTTGATAGACAATATAAGCGTGAATGAACTTGAATGTGATGAAGAGGAGATGAGTTTTGTTTTAAACTTTAATCACCAAGGCACGACTAATGAATTTTTCGATGTTTTTTCCAGAGATGGATTTTTTGGTTTCTTTTCATTCAGTGATTTGCCATTAAATATCACCGGTTTCCCAAACACTGGTTTTGATTATGAATTCATTCGGGTTTGCGAAAATGATGATCCAGATTGCTGTGCAGAATTTGAATGGCTATTAGAGGATTGCGAGACGGGGATAGAATGTCAACTTTCAGAAATCACCATAGATCCAATTGAATGTGACAGCATTTCCATGAGTTTCGTTCTAAATTTTGAACATGACGGAACGACTAATGAGTTTTTCGATGTTTACTCCAGAGTTGGTCTTTTTGAGACTTATTTATTTACTGACTTACCTTTAACTCTTGTTGGATTTCCCAACACAGGGCAAGATTACGAATTCATTCGGGTTTGCGAAAATGATAATCAAGACTGTTGCGTAGAACATGAATGGTTGTTGGAAGATTGTATATCAGAATCGGAATGTGAACTATCCGACATCGACATTGAAACTTTGGAATGTGATAGCACATCAATGAGCTTCGTGCTAAACTTTAATCACCAAGGAACATCCAATCAATTTTTTGATGTTTATTCCAGAAATGGATTTTTTGATTTCTATTCCTTTGGAGATTTACCAATTACGATAACAGATTTTCCAAATACCGGCTTTGATTACGAATTCATTCGCATATGCGAAAATGACAATCCAGATTGCTGCACTGAACATGAATGGCTTTTAGACGATTGTTCACTCATGATCAATACTCAAGAGATCGATAAAAATATTTTTGATTTTACTCTGGTAGATAAAAGAGTTCAGACAAATTTATTGATGGACAAAATTGAGTTGTTTTCCATCCACGGAAAATGTATTTCGTCTAGAATCAAAAGTCAAGAAATTTCTCTAGATAACGTTCCTAACGGAATTTACATTATCCGAATGAATAAAGATGGAAATTCAAAATCATTTAAAATCTACAGATAAAAAAAATGGGGAAAGCGAAGTTAAATTCTCTTTCCCCATATAACTACATCGAATAGTAATTATTCAATATTAAAAGTCCCTGCAGGAACTGGTTTGTTAATTTCTACATTACTTAATTGCATTTTTAAAGGAACAGGCATTGCCCCACTTAAAGTAATCGTATGTGGAATCAAGACCCCACCAACTTCCTTGTAATCTGCAAAATCATTGGTAATGGTCATTGGACCTTGAGGTCCTTCTGACGACTGCACCTCTCTTAAAAGCAAGCTCGTCTTCACGTCATAAAACTGAGTCTTTTTCTTTCCAGTAGAAGATTCGATCATCAATTTATAGGCAGAAGCTCCATCAATATTTTCCGTTCCCTTCAACTCTGCTTTATATCCCATTTCAGAATAATACATTTGCGGAAACATGGTGGCATTGTCTTTAGCACTGTCGAACTCATCGCCTTCAGTACTTACTTTATTTTGTCCCATTGCTCCAGCTTTCAATTTTGTACCATCAAAAACTTGTTCCTGCACCATCATTTCTCCCATCATCATTTTCATTGCCATTTTATTTGGTGCCTCTTGATAAAGATCCATTTTAGCATTTTGTCCCATTACTTCAAATTCAGAAACGGTGTGCATAGATTTTATTGCTTTACATTTATCCATTCCGCCGATTGCGGCAATATAGTCACCTAAAACTGACTGAGCTGTAATGTCATCCGATAAAGGCATTTCGTCATATTTGACTTCATTTCCAAAAGCATCATAGTAATCCAATTTACCATCGGCATCAAACCTCACTAGTTTCTCGGCAATATCATCCTTGCTACCCACCACCACGATATTGGCATTATTAGGCTTGATATATTTTTCAGCAGCTGCTCTTACATCTTGTACAGTAACTGCTTGAAGACGTTTAAGATAGGTTTCATAATAGTCAATTGGAAGATTATACTTCGAAATATTACGAGCAAATCTTGCTAAAGTCTGAGGAGATTCTAAAGAGCGAGCAAATCCTCCAGACATAGAACTTTTTACTAGATCTAAATCTTCTTGAGAAACATCTGTAGTAACCATTCTGTTTAGTTCGTACATAAACTCTTGAACTGAACTATCCGTTACTTCATTTCTAACACTAGCGAAAGCACCAAAACTTCCAACCAAAGGATTTGGGTTGATATTAGATCTGGCTCCATAGGTATAAGCCTTGTCTTCTCTTAAATTCTGCATTAACCTACCTGAGAATATTCCTCCCCCAAGTACTGAATTCATAACTCTTGCAGCCATCAAATCTTCACTTGCTAAAGTGATATTTAGAGGATATGTCACTCTAATCACAGACTGAACAGCTCCATCCTTATTAACAACTGACACTTTAGTTTCATCAGGTGGAGAAGTTGCGCGGTATTTCATTTCCGGAACTTTTGCTCTTTTCCAAGAAGAAAAATATTTTTCCACTTTGGCTTTAGCCATTACAGGTGTAATGTCACCGACTACTACCAAATAAGCATTATTAGGCTTATAATATGATTCATAATAATTTTTACAATCCTCGACTTTAATGTTTTCGATCGTGCTTTCTGTCTCTACCTCCCCATAAGGGTGATTGGCACCAAAATTTAGAACACTAGCGACATTAGATGCCATAGAATTTGGATCAGTCTTACTAGAAGCAATTCCTGAAAGAACTTGCTTTTTGAGCTTCTCAAACTCTTCTTCTTTAAATGAAGGATTGTATAGGATGTCTGAATACAAAGCCAATAGTTTATCCTGATGCTTAGTTAGAGAAGATCCAAACATACCTCGGGCTGAGGTACTCAAAGAAGCTCCTATGAAATCAATTGCCTCATCAATTTCAGCCTTAGATTTGGAACTTGTTCCAGTTTTCATCAAGTCACCTGCTATATTTAGATATCCTGCTTTGTCACCTTCAGCAATCGCTTCATGGTTTAAAGACAATTGATATGAAACTCGAGGAAGTTTATGATTTTCAACAACAATGACTTTCAACCCATTGTCTAATTCAAAAGAAGTACTTTCTCCAAGTTGTATCGGTCTTGCTTCTCCAGGTTGAGGAGCCGCTGACCTCCAAGCCAAAGCCGGATCCACAGCATCAGTAACGCTCTTGGTTGTTGCATCTACCAATTTGTCTGCATTAGTTTTATTACAAGCTGAAGCTAGGGTCAATAGACAAATTATATATAATATATTTTTCATTTATTACTTTGATTTATTCTTTTATTAAAGTTGTGTTTCCTTGGGCAAATAGTGTAAAACCACACGATTATCCTTATGATAATATTTCTTTGCCACGCGCATGATATCTTCCTTGGTTACAGAAAGGTATCTTTCTAACTCAGTGTTGATCAAATTGACCTCACCATAATACATATGATAATTTGCCAAACTTTCAGCAATGCCAGCCACTCTCGCGTTTCGACTGATAAAATCATTTTCTACTTGGTTTCTCAACTTTTGAAATTCTTGATCCGAAATCAATTCGTTTCGACTACGTTCTATTTCTTCGTCAATAGCATCTTCAACCTCATTTACTGGGACGCCCATATTTGCTATTCCGAAGGCGATTGCTACACCAGGGTCTTCCATATTTAATGGAAAATTACCCACGAACAATGCTTTTTGTTTTTCATCGACGATTGCTTTTTGCAAACGAGAACTTTCACCCTGAGCCAACAAAGTACCCAACATTGAAACGGCGTAGAAATCTGGAGTTCCTTGTGCGGGGATTCTATAAACTTGTACCACAGCTGGTAATTGAATGTTATCATATACAGTATCTCTTACTTCAGCAGCCAATGGTGGCTCAACGATCGATGGACGATATATTTCTTTTGTTCCTCTGGGGATTTGTCCAAAGTATTTATCAATCCATTCTTTAGCTTGATCAAAATCCAGGTCACCGGCTATCGACAAAACTGCGTTGTTCGGGACATAAAAGTCTTTATAAAAATTCTTATAATCCGCTTCGACGGCTGCATCCAAATGATCCATAGAACCTATAATCGGCCACTTATAAGGATGTTTGGTGAAGGCTCTTTTCATAGATTCTTCTAAGATTGATCCATATGGTTGATTATCTACTCTCTGTCTTCTCTCCTCTTTAACAACTTCTCTTTGAGTCTCTATACCCTTATCGTTAACCACTGCGTGAAGCAATCGCTCTGATTCAAGCCACAAGCCCAATTCTAATTGATTTGAAGGTAAAATTTCGAAATAATAGGTGCGATCAAAACTGGTGTTTGCATTTAGGGTACCACCTGCTTTTTCAACATATTTATCATATTCACCTCTTTCAATATTTGCTGAACCTTCAAACAAAAGGTGTTCAAAAAAATGTGCAAAACCTGTTTTGTCTGGTTGCTCATTTTTGGATCCGACGTGGTACATGATAGACACTGCCACTATTGGTGTAGATTTATCCTGATGCAATATCACATGTAGGCCATTGTCTAAATCATACTCTTCAAATTCGACCTTGTTCATTTGACAGTAGGCAGCATTCGCTGAAAACCAAAGGCATAATAAAAGCAATAATTTTTTCATTTAAAACTATGGGTTGGTTAGAAAAATTAAATTATCATATTTAAGGCAATCTAAAGGTAATGATTAGACTAAAAACCCAAATTGCTCGATTAATTATTTTTTGAAATACGGTTTTCTTTTTTTCTATAGTTATAAAAAGAAAATTAAAATCAACAAACCTTATCTGCGCAACTGGAACTTGCAAAGGCATTAGGTTTGGCCTTAAAAACAAAACCCATAGAAAGTATATATCCCATTGCCTCTTTCAATGCTACATTGCTTTCAAATTCTGGATTGGTATTGATATCCGCGTGTACCTCTAAATCAACATCATACAGATCTAATAAATCACATAAATGATAGGCGACTGAGATCGATTTACCTACTTCATTGATCATCCGTTCTTTTAAACCCATTTGCCTGTTTTCTGCAGAATTACTGATGAACATAAATCCACCTTTCTTTTCCCTCAAAAAAACGATTACCGTTGCAAATTCTACAGTTCCTCCTCTAACTTGAGAATCTGTACCGATACAGACTTTTAGTTTATTTCCAAGTTGATGTTCATTTATGATTGTTTGTTCGACCTTTTCGAGTATGTCTTCTTGGATGGCGTCTCCATTTAATTTCCGCCATTTGAGATTCAGATTTGGTTTGATCATAGCAGAAGTTAAGCCATTAATTTGAAATAATTTCTCACCAAGTTCTTTTACGAAATCTAATAGAATGTTATTGAGGCTTTCATAAAGGCATACATTTGTAGTTTTTAATTAGTAGAAGTGAAAGAAAACTGTGTTCATAGATTTACTACAAACCTCGAAGGTATAAGTATGCCGGAGCAGTTTAATTTCCCCTTTTATTATGACCCACATCCATTAGCTAAGATCGCTGCAAGAGAGGTCCAAGTTTATTTAAAAACACAAAATGATTTCAGACACAATTACGGATTAGGTGAACATGAAGATCTTTTAGCCATTGGTAAAATGTTCGGTGTTTTGGTTGTCAAAGATCCAGATGGACAACTTGGTTTTTTGGCAGCATATTCTGGCAAGTTGGCTGAATCAAACCAGCATGATTATTTCGTTCCTCCTGTCTTTGACATGCTTTCTAGGCAAGGACACTTTAAGACAGAAGAAGAAAGGATAAATGCTATCAATACACAAATTGATAAGATTGAATTGGATCCGCAGTATGTCCAAATTAGATTGGAATATGAAAAAACCAAAGCGAATAAAACGGAACAATTACTTTATGAGAAAATTCGATTGAAACTCGCAAAAAAAGAAAGAGATCGCAAAAGACTCGAAGCGTCAAACACGCTTGACTCCAATGAATACAAAACACTTATAGAGAATCTTAAAAATGATAGTTTAAAAAGACAATGGTTTTATAAGAATCTAAAACAAAAATGGGAGGCTAGAATCGCATTCGCGAATGCGAAAATGATGGTGTTTCAAAATAAGGTCAACAGTTTAAAAAAGAGCAGAAAAAAGATATCTGCCGAACTACAACAATGGCTTTTTGATCAGTATAAATTTTTAAACTCAAGACAAGAAACAAAAACTCTAAAAGGAATTTTTGAGAACGAAATCAACGGGAAGCCTCCCGCCGGTGCCGGCGAATGTGCAGCCCCCAAATTATTACAATATGCTTTCCTAAATGACCTCACACCAGTGAACCTAGCAGAATTTTGGTGGGGCGCACCACCCTCTTCAGAGATAAGAAAGCACGGAAATTTTTATCCTAGTTGTAGAGGCAAATGCTTACCTATTCTGAACCATATGTTACAAGGAATTAAAATGGATCCTAATCCAATGCTCAACTTGGATCAGAATAAAAAAATAGATGTGATTTATGAAGACGAAACCATTTGCCTAATTAACAAGCCAAACGAGTTTTTATCGGTACCAGGTAAAAGCAACATAGATTCAGTTTATACTCGGGTAAGCACAAAATATCCGAAAGCAACTGGGCCTTTGCTTGTTCACCGTCTAGACATGTCCACCTCAGGCATAATGCTCATCGCCAAAACGAAAGAAGCACACAAGTATTTACAAAGGCAATTTATCAAGCGTGAAGTGAATAAAAGATATGTGGCACTACTTAACGGAATTGTGGAAGGTAACGAAGGATGCATTTCATTACCCTTGAGGGTTGACCTAAATGATAGGCCTAGACAAGTAGTTTGTGATGAACATGGAAAGAATGCCATTACGCAATGGAAAGTCGTGACACGTCAAAATGGAAAAACTCGAATTCTTCTTTATCCAAAGACTGGAAGGACTCACCAATTAAGGGTGCACATGGCCCACCATTGGGGACTTGATGCATCAATTATCGGAGACGATCTTTATGGACAAAAGTTAGACCGACTACATCTTCACGCAGAATACTTGTCATTTAGACATCCTTTAACAAAAGCTATAGTAGAGTTTAAATGCAATGCGCCATTCTAAGGATATAATAAATATTTTTTTCTTATCAGCTTAAAATCATCTAAATCATCTTTCCAAGATTTTTCTATTTCCTCTGGATTATTTCCATTTTGAAGTTGAAGTCTTAACTGATCTGAACCTGCGAGTTTATCAAAAAATGATGTGCTTGTAAAAAAATCAAAACCTGATTTTTTTGACAACTGATATGCATCAAACAAAAGGGAAATGTCAATTTTACCATCGAATTTAAACTTAGGGTCATCACCAAACTTTAATCCTTTGCATTCTACATTTTCGTGTTTTGGCTGTTTCGCTCCAGTCATGGATTTTGGAGTAAAATGATACAGACCACTATCCCACTCTGGGTGTCCTAATACTTGAAATGGAGCATTAGTACCTCTTCCAATACTAAATGAAGTAGGTTCGAAAAAGCACAAGGATGGATAAAGTAATATTGCCTTTCTATTGGGCAAGTTAGGTGAAGGTTTTATTGGCAACTCATATACTGAATCGTGGGTATAATTAGTGCACTTAACGACCTTGAGCCTAGCCCTTATATCATTTTCCAACCAAAGTTCCTCATTGATCATATTGGCATACTCT
>JAHDHU010000062.1:12565-16005 GCA_020631135.1 Saprospiraceae bacterium
CCATAAACTACTGGGACAGGATGCATTCCTACGAAAGACCTCCATTTTGACTTTAATATAGGTCCGTCTACATAATGTCCATTAGGATTTGGTCTGTCTAAAACGATGACCGAGACATTGTTTTCAGCACAGGCTTCCATGACATAATGCAAAGTAGATATATATGTATAGAACCTCACTCCGACATCTTGAATGTCAAAAATGACAACATCTATATCTTTTAAATTGGTTGAACTTGGTTTTTTGTTTTTACCATATAAAGAAATTATGGGTAAGCCAGTTTTGGCGTCTAATTCATCATCAATCGATTGTCCAGCATCTGCTTTTCCCCTGATGCCATGCTCTGGTGCAAATATTTTCTTAATCTTGATTTGTTGATCCAGGAGGACATCTACGAGATGCTTTTGATCTATCACACTACTTTGATTAACCACCATTGCTACATTCCTATTTCGAAGCAGATGAATGTATTGATCAATGTTTGCAGCACCTGGAATGATTTTATTTTCTGCGTTAATCTCTGCTTCGAAAGGTTCGAAAACATCAGAACCTTTGGAAGTATTATTGGTTCCACAACTTATTGAGCTTAAAAAAAGCAATATTGCTAAAAACATATTAGATATTTGCATAATTTGAAATTACCATAATTTTTAATTCTGGCTAAGAAAAAAATATATGCATTGGTGGACATTGAAACCACCGGAGGTCAAGCAAAACGGGATCGCATAACTGAGATTGCCGTTGTACTTTTTGATGGTAAAGAAATTATTGATCAGTATGATACTTTGATCAATCCTGAAAGAAATATTCCTCCATCGATCACACGTATTACGGGAATAACCAATGAAATGGTAGAAGATGCACCATATTTTTATGAGGTAGCAAAGAAAATTGTGCAAATGACCAAAGGTGCGGTCTTTGTGGCACATAACGTGAGATTTGATTATGGCTTTATTCGCAAAGAATTTGAACGCTTAGGCTTCACATATAGTAGAAGACAATTGTGCACAGTACGCTTGAGTCGAACCAGCTTTCCGGGACTACCATCTTACAGTTTAGGTAATCTTATCAAACATTTTGATATCTCTGTTAATGCAAGACACCGCGCTTTAGAAGACACCTTGGCTACTGTTGAACTCTTTAAATTTATTCTGGAGAAAAAAGATGCGGATACAAAAATCAATGCCTTCATAAACAAAGGTATTAGAGAATCTCAGTTACCCACAGGTATTACCTTGGAGTATTTGCATGAATTACCCGAAAGTTGTGGCGTTTATTATTTCAGAAATGAATATGAGAAAATAGTTTATGTTGGAAAAAGCATCAATATTCAAAAAAGAGCCTTTCAACATTTTAGACAAAGTTCAGCGAAAGCTGTAAAAATGTTTTCGAAAGTACGAAGCATTAGTTATGAACTCACAGGAAGCGAATTGGTTTCTCTCCTTTTAGAGTCCAAGGATATCAAAAGACTTAATCCAGAAATTAATACCGCTCAGAAAACTAGAAATTATCCTTACTGCATTTTTGGCTATAGAGACGAAAACGGGTTTTTGTGTTTTGATTCTATCAAACATAATCAAAAGAACATTTCGGGCAAACAGATTCTAAGTTATTACAAGAGCAAGCAGAGTTGTCAAAATCATTTATCAAAGATCCAAAGAGAATTTTCACTCTGTGACAACAAAGTTGGTTTGGGTACAGGCAAGGCCCCATGCTTTAGTCATGAAGTTGGTCTTTGCTACGGTGCTTGTTTTTTCGGTGAAGATATTTCAGAATACAATGAAAGAGCTGAACTCGCTTTTGATTACCTGCAAAAGATTTTTGATGACAACTTCATCCTCCTAGACAAAGGAAGAAATGAAAACGAAATGGCAGTAATTTTGGTTGAAGAGGGATTTTATAAAGGGTACGGATATATCGATAAGGATAGCCAGAATTCAGGAATCGAGGAGTTAAAAGAAGCTGTGAAATATGAGGAAAAAAATTATGATGCTAATCAGATAATTAGAAACTATTTAAATCAAAATCAAGACATAAACATTATTTCATTTTAGTCTTTTCTTTTGATAATCCCTTCTCCCAAATCCAAGCAGATTCAGTCATTTCATCTAAGGACAGCTTAGCCTCCCAGTTTAAAACATTCTTGGCGTGAGATACGTCAGCATATACTTCTGCGATATCTCCTTGCCTTCTATCAACAACTTTATATTTAAGCCTTACTCCGGATGTCTTTTCAAACGATTTAATTACTTCTAAGACAGAGTATCCCTTACCGGTACCGATATTGTATACTTCAAATGGATCTGCCGATTCTTTTGCCAGCAATCTTTTAATTGCACAAACGTGAGCATCCGCCAAATCTACAACATGTATGTAATCTCGAATACCAGTACCATCTGGGGTTTGATAATCATCACCAAAAACACTCAATTCTTCTCTAATCCCAATAGCAGTCTGAGTTATAAAAGGCATTAAATTGTTTGGCGTTCCTAACGGCAATTCCCCAATTTTAGCAGATGAATGCGCTCCAATTGGATTAAAATATCTCAATGCAACGCAATTAAAACCTTCATGAACTTTTGAGAAATCTTTTAAGATCTGTTCTGAAATCTGTTTGGTTGCGCCGTATGGAGATTGCGGCGGTTTAATCGCACTTTTTTCGGTGACAGGCAATATATCAGGCTGTCCATAAACCGTACTTGAAGAGGAAAACACGAAATTGTTGATTTGCAAATCCTGCGCAAATTCTAAAATATTTAATAAACCTAAGATGTTGGTATGATAGTATTTTAATGGTTTTTCAACGCTTTCTCCTACTGCTTTCAATGCTGCAAAATGAATTATTGCGTCAGTGTTCGCCAAAAGTGATTTATGGTCAAATAAGATCGATCGATCGGTTATATCCAATTCAACAAAATCGACCTTATCCGATCCTAATTCTTTTATACTTTCTAAAACTTCTCTTTTACTATTGGAAAGATTATCCAAAATAACAACATGATGATCATTTTGTAAAAGATCAACAGTAGTGTGTGATCCGATGTATCCTAATCCACCAGTAACTATAATTTTTGACATCAATTATGTTTTAAAACCTTTGAAAGGTAAAGCAGTTGGTTGGACGTATCAAATATCTTTAAGAAATATACTCCTTTTGGGATATTTCGAATATTAATTTGATCCTGTTTAATTTGTCCTTTTGCAACCAATTGACCTATTGCATTGGTTACTTGATAAGAGTCAGATGGACTAGTTGAATTATTTGTGATGAACAATAATCCATCCGTAGGATTAGGATTTATTTTAATATCATCTTCTTCTATTGTAGTGTTACTCGAAATACCATCGACGATGACCTTTGCTTCAACCCTATCACTTTCGCATTCTACCAAACCAGTATCAATCTCCCAACTATAGAAATAATAAAAATAATCAGTACC
>JAHDHU010000063.1 GCA_020631135.1 Saprospiraceae bacterium
TGATGTTTTTAGGCCTCATTTTCATGGTTCAAGCGGTAGTTATTTTCAGTTTGGTTTCTTTGCTTTCAGGAAAGCTAAACCATTATATAAATGAATCACGGTTTTGGATTTTTGCAAAATATTCTAAACTCTTTGTTTTAGTTTTTCTAGGTATTGGTTTGATAATCTCCAGTAATTAATTTTCTTCTATTGTCAACTTCACGCCTTCACTATGACTCGAGTATTCTGGAGCATACATCGATTGAACGGTTGTTATTCCATTTGAAAATTCCCCAGCATGTTGAGCCCTTAAAGTGTACTCAAATACATATTTGCCTTTGGGCAAATAGGAAATAAAAAAATCTGTCGCCAAATCGCGAGTACTTTGATAATAACCGAGCCCATGAGACCATCTGTAAGAACTTAAAGTGCTTTCTGGTTCTAATCCACTCGCTCTCATATCTTTTAAATGAATGTATTCCATTGAACGGTCCACCTCAAGTTCGATGCGCACAACTATTTGATCTCCAATAAGTACTTTTTCCGAATCAATTGTAATCATTTTTTCTCCACGATCATCTAAGACTTTCTTGTATAGTTGTTTGGATAATTTCAAGGGTGTCTTTTTGAAATTTTTCACTTTATTTAGGTCTTCAAAATATTGCCAATAAATAGCGCCCCAAGAAATATGGTTATTTGGATTAACGATTTTAATGTCAGCGAGATTTTTAGTGATTTCATCATGCTTCCAAGAATGTTTTACATAAGCTGTTCCCGCTTCAAGATTGTTCGAAAGATCTAATTGCCTTTGAGAAAAACTTATTTTGGGAATCTTGAAATCTATTACCCATTTGGAAATTCCATCCTCCTCATTTTCTATCAATAAAGCATAAATTGCTGCCACCGTCGCCTTGGTAGTTTTCCAATGATTAGTTTGTTTATTTCTTAGGAGCCAAAGTTTGAGTTGATCAATGTATTTTGATTCATTCATTTCAACGATTAACTCCATCATCATTGCATGACGTTCAATTGGTAATTCATACCAATGAAAACCGTTTCCTTCATTCCAATACATGCCGAGTTCAGGGTGAACCATCGCTCTTTCTAATAATGAAGCTGTAATTTCTTTGGCTACGTCCACTTTATCAAATCTGTTTAGAGACAAGGCCAACATTCCACTTAGATAAACATTTTGTTCAATTGCTTTTTTTGAGGCAAGATTCAAAAAGTGTTTAAAAGCCTTTTTCGAATTATTAGCATGTGGAATTTGATTGTAGAAACTCCGCGCATATAAATATTGAATCGAAGATCTAGACAGGTAATCTTCTTTTCTTTTCTCTGATTTGAGATATTCTAGCCTCAATTCTTCATCAACATATTGAACGAGTTTGTTCAACATCGGTTGAATCTCTTTGATTTCTGAAAGATTTATTCCTAAACGTTTTAAATGACCTAACCCTTCCAGAACATAATGACTCACATACCTATCTGCACGAGGAGCTCCTTTCCAAGCAAAGCCACCACTAGCCTTCTGTCTTGAAATCAATAAATTAAGTTGAGTTTGTTTTTCATGCGCCATTTTATTAAAGTCAAATAACAAGGCGATATTCTTCTTTTGTTGTGATTCGCTCAAGGCTTGTCTTACCCAAGGAGTTTCTTCCAACAACGCCGACTTCAATTCTTGGTTTTTTTCCAGGTTACTTAACAAAGCATCACTGTCTTCCATTTTCCATTGATCAAAAACAGCCTTTATTTTCGGGTGTTTATTAACAATGTGGGCTGCCAAAATATTTGTGTAAAGTCTATTAAATATTGAAATTGTGTTTTGTACGTGTGAGTTCTCTTCAATGTATGGTAAAGCTTGGAGCGCGTACCAAGCTGGATTTGCTGTATATTCAAATGTATAACTATGATTGACGGCTGAATCGCTTGCTTTGAGGAATTCTAGGAAGGTGAATGATTTGCTTTGAGTGGGTCCAACTGTCAATGGCATTGTTTCTGTAACCAACACTTTATCCGTTAGGACAGGTATAACATTTTCTTCACCATCGGAATGATTGCCAGATTTGGCAATTATTCTATAACCCAAAGAATTGAGTTTCCTTTTGGGAATATTAATGGTCCAAAGCGCTTTTTGGGATTGGTTAGCTGGAATATTAAATACCTGGACATCAGAACTTTTCACTAATTTATCCGTTAGATCCGCATCTGTAATAGGATCGAATAACTCAATGTGCACCTCACCTCTTATCTCCTGATCAGTTAGATTATTTATTTTGGTTGAAAATATTATTTGATCATTATCACGAACGAATCTTGGTGCATTAGGCACAACCATCAGATCTTTTTGCGTGACCAATTCTTGGACATCAAAGCCATATTTAAAATCTTTAGAGTGTGCGAAACTCAATAATTTCCATTTGGTTAAGGCTTCATTCATTACAAACTCAAATTCAATTTCTCCTTTATCATTCGATTTTAAATCTGGATAGAAGAATACCGTTTCATTCAAGTTTTTCCGTACCTGCATGATTGGCGTTGAATCGTCAGGTTCCAGTTTACTCTCCTCAAAAGATTGACTAGATTCTAAATCATCAGAATCCATTGAAACACCGTCAATAACCGCTGAACTCATTTTAGCTTGACGACCAGGAGGAGGCATCCTCTTTGCTGAGACGACTACTTCATCCATTTCCATCGCTCTTTCGACACCTATACCATCCATCATTTCTCTACCTCCCATATTTCGCATCATTATTACATTTGGGCGCAAACCAAAATCATGCAAACTCGGATATTGATAGTATTTACCCTTCCAGTTTTTATCATTTTCGTAATAATTTGTAATTCTGTAAAGAGCTCCTTGTTGACCAAAACCGAAAAATCGATTATTCACAGTTTGCCTGTAGCTTGGGTAAAAACTTCGCTTCCATTTATGCTTTACAAATTGATCCAATGAAGCATCAAACATGCACGCTAAAAGTTCGATAGAATCTGTTTTCTGATCCTTATTTAGCACCTTAACTTTGTACTTTTCTTTGGCGCCAGGGAGTATTTTATTTCGAAATGATTCGAAAACGACGGATAGTTTTTTGTCATTCCAAGGTACTACAACGTTTATGACTTCGTTGGATGTTCTGTTATTTTTTACGTAAGTGAGGTGAATCTTAAAACCTCCTCTATCAGTATCCAATATTGGAAATTTTAATCTTTTGTGAGGATTTAACGTTAACCACTTCTCTTCTTTTAGTACTCCATTTTTTTCAAGACGGTACATCATTTTTAATTGACCTGAACCAGTTCCTAAATCTAATCTCAATTGATCTCCTGGCTCATACTCTGTTTTGTCTAATTGATAAAATAGGTGCTGCGTTTTGGTGAAAACCTTCTTCTTTAGATCGATTAAAGTAAAGATCTCCTCTGCTCTAATTTCTCCACCAAGCTCATCTTCAATTATTGCAATACATTTATACACGCCTACATCCAGTTTGGGTAAATCATATTTTTTTAATCCAGTTTGATCAATTTGAAAGCCACTATATACCTCTTGAGTTTCCCATTGACGAATGTCAAAATCCTGGTAATGATCAAAGGGATGTCTTTTCTTAAAAGAAGCTTTATCCAATAATATAGAATCTGTTTCTCCCCAATACCTATTGTTAGAAACAAGTTCAGGTTCTTTCAATCTTTCAAAAAATAATCTTCCCTTACCATTTTTCGGAAATTTATTAAAATCTTCTATCGTTAATTCGAGATTATTATTTCCATTTCGAAAAACTAGCTTAGGAATATTGAGCTTAATATTTTTCGACTTTGACCCAATCCGAATTGTTTGAGCTATGGATTGAGTCTCCCCATTTAGATCTGTCACATCTGCATAAATTACATAACTATAAAGCGGATTCCATTTCTTTTTGACTTGCCTGTCACCGATTGCTTTAAAAACAAAAGATGATTGGCCTTCGGCATTGGTTTTTGAGGAACCATTGACAATTTCCATTGCAGTTCTTGACAAGTTCGGATATCGGTACCCACAACCCCAAAACCACCACGGGAAACTTACTTCTCTCGTGACACGATATACCACCTTGGCTCCGTCAACATTAGCACCAGAAAAAGTTTTGACAGAAATATTGACAGCCACAGAATCACCTAACTTATATGCTTTCTTTAAGCTATCAATCTTAAGTTCAAACTTTGGTCGCTTATATTCTTCAACTCTTAAATTCGCGATGCCGCTGTAATTATCGATTTGAATCGTCATCCTTCCTCTCAGTCCAGCTTGTGGAGCGATAAAACTACCCTCTGCAGATCCAAAATCATTTGTTCTAATAGTTTTCGATTCTACAACTTGACGATTCGCATCATAAAAACTGATTTTACATTTTTGATTGGCCATCAAAGCAGGTACTCGATCCGTATTCTTCTCGTAAAGTACAGCTTTGAAATAGATGGTTTGACCAGGGCGATAAATAGCGCGATCCGTAAAAATCGAAACCTCTTTTATAGACCGTGGTTTAGTTTGGACAGAGAAATAATACTGACTATTTAGTCTCAAAATATCATCATTCAATTTCAGTTCGACTCTTGCTGACTGGTGATAAGCATCCTTGATTTCAATCTTTCCGTCTTTGTCAGTCTTGAACTGTTTTAAAAGTTTTCGTTCGTTATTTCTAGATTTTCGATTATACACTTCTTTGTATAATTTAACTTCAACATTTTCTAATTTTTCTCCAGTGTTTCTATCCATAACAAACAAAGCATGCCCTTGATTGGAAGATCTAAATTGGTAAGCCATATCAGATATTCGCAATAGGACTATTTCTGTATTTGATTTTTTCGAAAGCTTATTTTCATCCATGCTGACAATGAAAGCATACTCTCCTTTAGCCAACCCATCCAGGGAAACCTCCACACTTTGTTGATAACGCAATCCATCATTCGGCAAGTCGAGCATCCATTTCTTCAATGACTTCTTCCTCTTTAAAGATTTTATAAAGTCATCTCTTTCTCGATAATTCAAAGGGAAATTGATTTCATCATGGACTAACTTGACTAATTCAATATGTGCTTTGTCAATATTTTTATAATCTAGTTTGATTAAAAAATTCTTTTCTGATGGATAGACATCTTCTGTTGTGACAAATATTCTTTTTGATAAAATCTCATTGTAAATGTTGATCGCTTGCGACGTAGCAAATTCTTTAGGGTATCTACTAATGGCCTCTTGACAGTAGGTCAAGGAGATATTATAATCGTTTGTTCGTTTAGACGAATTTGAAGCCATCAATTGATGTTCTCTTGCCAACTTCGAAAGAACTTCAGCATGAAGAAGAGTACCATCATATGAATCATCCAGCTCCTTCAATCTATTGAGATATAATTCGTCTTTGTTTGTAAGGATTGCATGATTTTTCAAGAAATCCAATCTTTTTAAATTAATGAAGGCTTGAGCGGACGGATTACCTTCATGATATCTGATTAGGCGCTGCATCAAGAGCAACGCTTGGTATTTTAAAGAGGAAGAATCCTCTGAAACAATGTTGAGATTGACGAATTCTTCTTGTGATGCAAAATATTCTTCCTTGTTTAATCTAAATGCAAATGAAGCTTCGCCTAAATAGCTATTGCCATCTGTAAAATAGTTTAATGCTCTGTTGGACAGCAAATCAAATAAACTAGGCATAAATTCGAGTGTCTCTTCGTCATAGACATCAAGTAACTCATCATATTTTTCTAATTCGATTTTCAATGCCTCGGGATTCTGAATCGACCTGAGAAAGTTTGTGGATATTTTTTCCTCAAAAGTATTGGAAGGCCAGGTTTCGGGATTGTTTTCTTCAAAGCCTTCAATTCTTTTTCTTTGATTAATCTTATATAAATTCTGTTGGTAATATTGTAGATAAAGCGTTGCTTCGACAGAAAGCAAAATTTGTTTAGTTGGAGATGGGCTCAATTCTATTTCTTCTTTGAAAAGTTTAACCAACGCTTGATACGCATTTTCCTCTGTTTGGAGAATGAATTTACCCTTAAACGTGACTGCTTTTGTCCTCTGAATACGGTTATCTTCTTTGACAGCTTTTTGATAGATTTTTTCGACGATATCTAGAGCTGACTTTGGTTTTCTCTGCTGTTCGAAAACGATAACCTGCGACCAAAGCGCTTCATACGAGTCGTTTGATTCATTCGAATTAAAACCAAAAAGAGCTAAAAACAATATTCCTGTGTATCCCAAAATTTTTATCATATCTGTTAATTACTCAACGAAAAAAAAGCGATCAAAATTCCTGATCTGCCTATAAGATGTTTTAAAAAGATGAATTACATAAATAAGTGTCAATTTTATGTATCTATCGCATGGAACGAAAAAACACGATTGACAAGAAAAACAAGCGTGGCATGTGAATTTAAGTTCGAATCACAGCAAAAATTTGGATAAAAATGTGATTATTTAAGAATTCTGCATTCGCGAATGCGCAAATAAATTTACCAGGATCTACCAATCAATAGGTTTGTAATCTTTTAAAAATTGACCATTCCAATGCTTTCCTGTATTTATGCCATCAATAAACGGGTCGCAAATTCTAGCGGCACCATCGACAATATCTAAGGGTGGTTGAAAGTCGTGATTATCTTCTTTAAACTTAGCCAGTTGGATAGGATCTTCATCGGTTACCCAGCCAGTATCCACCGCGTTCGTATAGATCCCATAATTGGCCAAATCAAAAGCAGAGGTATGGGTCATCATATTTATCGCCGCTTTAGCCATATTGGTGTGTGGGTGACGTGAAGCTTTTTTAAATCGATAAAACTTTCCTTCCATTGCCGTGACATTGACAATATGTTTACAACCAGTATTGTCTTTTTTCATAAGATTGACCAACTGGTTGTTCAAAACAAACGGTGCTACTGCATTAACCAATTGAACTTCTAACATTTCTGAAGGATTAATTTCTCCAAGCTTTAATCGCCAACTATTGGTTTCTCTTAGGTCCACCTGTTGCAAATCGGCATCCAGCTTACCTGTCGGAAACACTTCTTTTGCATTTTTAGACTCATCATATGAATAAGGAATCTGCGAGAGTTTAGCAGATGAACGAATCCCTATACCAGGGCCTTTACCATGCCATGAAACTGGCAAGGCTTTTTCTTGAGACAAATCAATCTCGGACATCGACAATAGTTCATTTTTTAACTCATTATGACTTTGTAATAATTGTTGGACCTTCGTTGAATGTTCGTCAAATGATAAAGATTCTTTCTCCATCATGTGAGTATAAAACCCAGGTGGTCGTCTAACCGTTTGCGCAGCATTGTTTATGAGAATATCAAGCCGGTTATAGTTTTTTTCGATATAGGTTGCAAAGATTTCTACGCTGGGTATATGCCTCAGATCAAGTCCATAAATTTTTAATCGATGACCCCACTTTTTAAATCCTGGTTCTTTTGCATAACGTATTGCAGAATCTGCTGGGAAACGCGTCGTGGCTATTACTGTTGCTCCGGATTCCAATAACATTAAGGTCGCTTGGTATCCAATTTTCAATCTAGATCCAGTTATTAAAGCAACTTGACCCGTTAAATCCGTCCTTTGAAACCTTTTGTGATAATTATAGTCACCACAATCTTGGCACATAGCGTCATAGAAAAAGTGAAGCTTTGTAAATTCCTTCGTACAGACGTAGCAATTTCTTGGTGAACTTAGTTCTTCTTGTTCTTTTTCATTGGTAGGAGGAGAAATTTGCATTGGTGCAGTATAAATGTCTGCTTCACGAGCGGAACGTATTCCTGTATTTTTCCTTAGTGCTTTATCCTTATTTACAATTAGTTGTTTTTTCTTTTTTCTTCTTTTTTTCGCTCTTATTTGGAGATCTACTTTAGTTGGACGCGAAAGTTGACCTGCCATTTTTAAAAGTTCCCTTTTATCCATTTCTGGAATATCAGAAAGTTGATCCCCGTTTTCGACCAGATGGCGTAAAGCTTCAATTAAGGAGCTTATTTCTTCAGCAGTTAACTTTTTATTTCCCATAAAGGGGCAAAAATAATTGTTTATTGATATTAGAGCATCTGGTAATTTGTGGATTGAATATTACAGCAAAAACTTATTTTCGCAAAACATAAGGATCAGATAAAAAGAAAGATGTCAGATACTAAATATCAAGAAATAAAAATAGACGTCAGAGACGAAACCGCAGCTCTCGAGGCGGTAATTTTAGGAACTGCCAAAGATATTGGTTTTCCCAATACGAAATTTGTCAATCCAGATACCTGGAATGAAGAACATGCCCCAGACGAAGATCAAATCAATGATCCAAAATCAAGAATGCATATCATCAATGGCACCTATCCTTTAGAAGCTGATTTAAGAAGAGAAAATGATTCCTTTGCAAGAATACTCGCTAAGTATAATGTTGAAATTTACCAGCCCATTACATTACCAAAAACGAATCAAATATTTACCCGAGACATAGGCTTCGTGATTGACAATGTGTTTATCAAATCTAACATGGGGACCTTCAAAAGACAATCTGAATTTTTTGCTATCCGGGATATTGTAAGTCAAATTTCTGATGAAGTTTGGTTTCCTCCATCTTCGGTAAAAATTGAAGGTGGAGATGTATTTCCTTATGGTGACAAAATATTTGTGGGTCAAGCAGCTCCTGGCTACGAGCAAATGAGATGCAATCGAACAAACCCAGAGGCAATAGAATATTTGAAAAGAAAATTTCCTAACAAAGAAGTCATTGGCGTACCACTTGTAAAATCAGACAGCGATCCTTCAAAAAATTGTTTACATCTAGATTGTGCTTTTCAACCTATAGGCAACAATGATCATTGTATCATTTTTAGGGATGGGTTTGGAGACCAGGATCAAGCAGAGATGATGATTGAATTATTTGGTGGAAAGGAAAATGCTATAGAAATCGATGGCAATGGGATGTACAATATGAATAGTAACATATTTTCCATCTCTCCTAAAGTGATCGTTTCAGGAAGTAGTGAAAAAGAATTTGGGGAATTAAATAGAAAATTAGAAGATAAAGGATTTATTGTAGAAAAGGTGCCCTACTCCGAGACTTCCAAAATGGAAGGACTCCTTAGATGCTCCACACTTCCTTTAAGAAGAACATACTGATATATGATTGCAGATACTGTACTGATGATCGAACCCATATGTTTCGGATTCAATGAATCCGCGGCAGAAACCAACGCTTTTCAAAAAAGAGTAGATCTAGATAAAGACGAGATTCAACATCGCGCTCTACATGAATTTATTGGTTATGTTGATTTGTTACGATCCCACGGAATTAAAGTAATCGTCTTTAAAGATCAGAAAGAACCGGAAACGCCAGATTCGATATTTCCGAATAATTGGTTTTCTACCGACCCTTTCAGCAAGATGCTTTTTACTTTTCCGATGGCTAATCAAAATAGAGCAGATGAAAGAAGAAAAGACATTATAGATTCTCTGATTGCTCAAGGTCAATATCATCTCAATAATGAATTATTGGAATTTGAAAAATCCAAAAAATATCTTGAAGGTACGGGAAGCTTGGTATTGGACCACATCCATAAAATCGCTTATGCTTGCTTAAGTCCAAGAACAAATTTGGAAGTCTTTTTAAAATGGTGCGATAGTGCTGGTTACAATCCAGTAAGTTTTTATTCTCATGGTTCTGATGGCACTGAGGTTTATCATACCAATGTTGTAATGACAATGGCCGACGAATATGTCATCATTTGTCTGGATTCGATTTTGAACGAAGTAGAAAGAACTAGAATTAAAGAATCATTGACAAGAGATAGCAAGAGAACTTTAATAGAAATCACGATGGATCAAATGAATAAGTTTGCTGGCAATATGATGCAACTTCGCAATGAAAGCGGTGAAAAGTTTTTGATAATGTCAAACACAGCGAAGGAATCCCTGACTTCGAAACAAAGAGACATAATTCAAAATGATTTCAACAATAATATACTGGCACCAAATATCGACTTAATCGAAACCATTGGTGGAGGTAGTGCTAGATGTATGATTGCTGAAATTTTTTAAAATGGCAATTTCGATAAATCGACATTACCACCACTCAAAATTATTCCTACTCGAGCTCCTTTAAACTTATCTTTTTGCTGTAGGACTGCAGCAAAAGGAACTGCACTAGATGGTTCAATTACAATTTTCAAACGCTCCCAAATGAGTTTCATGGCATCAATAATTTCTGATTCTTCAACAGTGATTATGTCTTTGACTAAACGTTGAATGATCGGAAAATTAACGTCACCCAAATTAGTCCTCAATCCGTCAGCAATGGTATTTGTAGAATCATTAAATTCAATTTTACCTGACTTTAAAGACCGTGAAGCGTCATCTACTTGGCTTGGTTCTCCTGCGAAACATTGACATTCGTTTCCAAAAGAATCTACCGCGAGCGCAGTACCTGCCAATAGGCCTCCTCCTCCAACAGGAGTTAAAACAAAATCCAAATCTGGTTGACTATGTAGTAATTCTTTGGCGGCCGTGGCTTGTCCGAAGATAACATTGATGTCATTACTCGGGTGAACGAAAGAACAAGCTTTAGCATCGATTATTTTATTTGCGAGTGCTTCTCTATCAAAAATATTGTTTCCACTTTCGAAGATTTGACCACCATAATCTCGAACTGCATTTTTTTTGACTTTAGGTGCATTTTCAGGCATCACAATGTAAGCAGGCACTTCAAGAGACTTTGCTGCAAGAGCAACGGCCTGGGCCATATTCCCTGAACTATGTGTTACCACTCCTTTTTTTCGTTCTTCTATAGATAATTTCAAAATAGCATTGAGGGCACCTCGCATTTTAAAAGCACCCATTTTTTGAAAGTTCTCACATTTGAAATAAACCGAACATCCCGCAATCTCATTAATAAGTTTGGATTTCAACACTGGTGTCTCATGTATAAATGACCTTATTTCATTATGTACATTTTCGAGTTCCCTTCGAATTGCTTCTTTGTCCATCCTATAATTTATGATTGTTGCGTGTGCCCATAGAGAAAATTATTTAGGTTAACTTAATGAAAATAAACCACTTTAACATGCGCTGCTATATTTGGCTTTTTCCAATACTTCTGCCTTTGTTTCTTAATAGTCAAAGCGAAATTGATTCTTTAAAGTTTAAAGATAAAAAGCTAAAATTTGTTTTGGGTGGATCATTTAACACCAGCGTTTCAGATAATCCAATCGTAACTGATTATTGGTTAAATCCTATTGCAATTGCTCCCTTAAACCTAAATAATCAATTGACTTTTATCACAGAAGCGAAATACACTAATCCCGTTATTTACGGAGGGTTAATATATAAGGAGAGATTTATGTTTGGAGCCAGATACGAATTTGGCAATGCTTACAATCTTGTTGATTATCAAAACTTATTTACCAGTACTACGATATATCTTTTAACAAGAAATTCTGCTCTAAAAAGAATAGGTCTTTTATCTCGTTATTTGTACCCGATTGGAAATCGTTTACAAGTAGGATTTCAAGTCAATATGGATCGTGGAATAATAGATACAAGATATGAACAAACCATTTCTAGCACCGGTCCGACAAATTTCTTACTACAAGAAGGGAATCATGAATTTTGGGACTTCGAGGGTTCAGCCAATTTAATATTTGAAGTTTCTAAACGATTTAACATCATCATACAATTTGGTGAAATTGGTTATACAATTGGTAGCTGGAAAGAAGAAGAAAGTACTTTTGAAGACGGTGTTTTAACCGGAGATGTCATTGAAAGATCAGGCCGAGCAAGTGATTACAGGATCAACTTTAATAGCAACAGTATATATCTAGGATTCGAGGTAAAAATATGATCTTAACGATAAGGAAAAACTTCACTGGCCAAGGGTTCTTTAAAACAAATATGCCTCATCAAATGCTCGGACCAGTAAGGAATCAATGAAGCACCTTTGGTTCCAAATCCATTGAATAGAAACATATTGGAATGAATCTTATGTGCTCCAATATACGGTCGTCTATCAATCACCGTGGGTCTAACGGCCGCAATATGATCAATAACTTTATAAGGCTTCGACAAATTGTCTTTTAAAATTTTTTCAATTCTGTCCCTTTCTCCTTTTGTGGGCTTTTCATTTTCAAACTCCCATTCATAGCCGGCTCCAACCCAAAATACTCCTTGTCCGAAAGGAACAAAATTTAGTTTCTGTTTTAAAATTTTGTTAGGTTCAAAATCCTGAACTTTAATGATTAAAGCTTCCCCTTTGGAAGGCTGATGATTTATGTCATTGAAAAATGGATTCTGATTTACCTTATATCCATCACAAAAAAAAACTTGTTTAGCCTTTACTAAATCGTAAACAAATCCATCATTTTCAATTTTCAATTTGCTATGATTAAACTGCGTTTCTACAATGAATTTGTATTTTTCCAAAAAAGCTCGATAAGCCCTAATAATTACAGGAACATGAACGTGATATCCTTTTGTCAACTCTCCATAGGACAATGAAGGTTTTATAAATTTTGAATATTCATTTAAAACTGGTTTATCAACTCTAAACTTTTTCGTTTGCTCCAAAGTTGTTTTAATCTCCCATTCGTTTTCTTCGGCTCTTGAATACAAGGCTCTGACAATATTACGCTCTGCGAATAATTCAACTCCAACTAGCTTGCTGAGTTGTCCGTATATTTCAATTGCTCGCGGCAAAAGCTCGTCTATCATCCAGCTCTTAACATATTTTCTACCTGTGATCGGATTAATCATCCCGGCGGCCACTTTGGAAGCTGCATTTTTGTGACCATTATCGATTACGACACCGTGTAAACCATTTTTCCTAAAACTAAAATCTAAAAGGCTTCCTGCTAATCCTTGTCCGACAATGATGTAGTCTAACTGCTCCATTACAAGTTATTTAACTCCGTCTTTAATTTTTTCGGCAATTTGTTAACCACCAATTCATATGAATGATCAATCAAATTAGCTAGCAGTCGAGCATCTACGTCTTCTTCAAGCAAAACGGTATTCCAATGTTTTTTATTCATGTGAAATCCGGGAATAATACCTTGATGACTTTCTCGGAGCTCAAGGGCATATTCTGGATCACATTTCAGATTTATGCTTGGTGGAGATCTTTGTAGCGGCAATAGAGCGAACATTTTACCCATGACTTTGAAAACCAAGGTCTTTTCATCAAAAGGAAATTCCTCTGAAGTTCCAGCTTTTTTTAAACAAAATTCTCTTATCGCTTCAAAATGCATTGTTAACCTAAAAGATGACCCATTAATTCCTTTTTGACCTGTAAGTATTCCTCATTTTCAGCTTTTGAAGGAATTACCAAAGGAATGCGCTCTTCTAATTTAATATTAGAAGCTTCGATGGCTTCGATTTTTCGTGGATTATTGGTTATTAATTTGATTTTCGAAATACCTAGCTCATTCAAAATTTCAATTGCCATCGGATACTTACGTTGGTCTGGTTGAAAACCCAAATCTGTATTTGCATCTATGGTATTACGCCCAGTATCTTGAAGATTGTAGGCTTTTAACTTATTAATCAAACCAATCCCTCTGCCCTCTTGACGCAGATAAATGATCATACCCTTTTGTTCCCCAATTATTTTTAGTGCTGTATCTAATTGTTCTCCACAATCACAGCGAAAAGAACCCAAAAGATCGCCTGTCAAACATTCAGAATGTATCCTTACAGAAACTGCTTCTTCTACATTCATCGAAGGATGACATAAAGCAAAATGTGGTTTAAGATCTTGATCATCTTCAGAAAATATGATCATTTTAAAATTTCCGTACTTGGTCGGAATATTACTCTCAACTTGTCTCTTCAAAATTTTTTATTTGTATTAAAACAACTCAAGTGGAAGGAAAGTTTAATGAGAGCGGTCATCAGGTCCTTCGCCTACTGGCTCATCCGAAGTAGTAATAAATCCGACGTTTGTATCCTTATTGTAATAAAAGAAAAGCGGCTTTTCATTTCTTAAGATATCTATAAAGTGTGGATAACGATTTGCCCTAAAATGTAAGTTTAAAACTTTGTTGTTTCCTTTCATCTCAACATAGTTTCCTGGAACTTCTCCTTTACAGAATTTCAAGATACCCATCGCATTCGAAAGTTTAAAATGAATTGAGGCTTCGACAGCATTATCCTCATCCGAGAAGCCATATAAGAAAACTTTGTAATTGGTAAATTCTTCAATATGAAAATTGCTCATAGCTAATTTTGTTTGCTTGGTTTTAGTTATTTTTTAGACTGGGACTCATTCAAATTAGAAAGAATCAATTTTTTGCGGGCATCCGCCAAATATTGTTTATAAATTTTTACTTGGTTAGAATCTAGCATTCCAATCACTGCAGAATCTCTTTCATTCCTCAAAATAGACAATTGCTTGTTTTCTTCAATCGGGCTCAGCTTTTGAGCAACCAGTTGTGTCATCTTTTTGCTCGAAACTGCAAAGATTTCTCTAAAAGATAGTTCTGCATTTTCATCCAAAGCCATTGCTTTGATAAGTTGTTTTAGGCTTTGAGGACGAGGCACCTCTACAGCGGCGCTCTCTAGTTCAGATTTAGCTGAGACCAATTCTACATCTATCTGATCCTCCACTACTGCTTTATTCGTTTTACAAGAAAGAAAGCTAACAATTATAACTATTATGTAAATTCGGCAACTCATAATTTATTTATGGGGCGAATTTAAGGATTGCCTTGTAAAAGGATATCTATTTTTTTATTTTGTTTATATCAAAACCCATGACCAGATACATTGTTTTTTTACCTTTCGCACTTTTTCTTTTTTCCTGTTCAAACAACAATGCTTCACAAAATGTCAAGCACATAGGTCCACAACAGATTGCCAAACTAAAGGTTGATATCCCCGAATTAAAAATAATTGATCTTCGCACTCCGGAGGAGATTGTTGATGGCAAAATAGATCAAGAGGCTTTTGAAATTGATTTCTATGCCAAAGACTTCGAAGAACAACTTAATCGCTTGAACAAAGATCAAAGTTATCTTATCTATTGCCGATCTGGAGGAAGAAGTGGCAAAGCGATACCTAAAATGAAAAAACTTGGCTTTACATCTATTTATCATCTTGATGGAGGATATTCTTCTTGGCTAAAATCTAACTAAAGGCATCATAATTAATACTTTTGTAATCTTTAGATTAAATGATTTAATCTGATACTTTTATCAAAAGATGTTCTACTATGAAAAAACTATTAATCTCGACTTCATTTTTATTTCTTTTTGCTGTAATTGCATGGTCACAACCCGTAAAAGGTGGAGTAACTTGGTTTGATGCTGGTTTAAAGGTACAAGCAGGTGCTTCTGGATTTTTTACACAGGCAATCAGTGACTCACCTGATTATGATTTTGATTTAGGCTTGACTACTGGATTTGGAATTGGTGCTAGACTAGGATTTAATTATGACAACAATGGTCTGGCTTTAGAATTTATGCTTAACAAAGGTCTCCAACCTTTAGAAGATTTAACTGATGACACGACTTTTGATGTAGAGTGGAGAACGATGGACTTATATCTCCTTTATAGAAACAACGCGCACCGTGGCTATTTTGAGTTGGGTCCCAAGTATTCGTTGATTAACAAAGTAGAACTGATCGATGGTCCTGAGACTAATGATATCACCGGAGATTTCCAAAATTACTTTTCTGGGGTCATTGGCTTTGGAGCTTACTTATTGGGTAACGATGGCGCTTTTTCAGGATTGCTAGGACTGCGTGCAGAGTATGGATTT
>JAHDHU010000005.1 GCA_020631135.1 Saprospiraceae bacterium
CACCTCGTTTACACCGAGGGGGTCGGGAGTTCGAGTCTCTCATCGCCCACTTAAAAGGGTCTGATAAATCAGACCCTTTTTTTATTACTCCCCTTTTAGATTCCTTAATTACTTTTAAGGCTATATGGCATCTCTTTATAAGCATAAAATAACCTGGGTTGATATCATCTTAGGCGTCTTGGCAATTAGCTTGTTCGCCCTATGTGTCTATCGTGCATATAATTTGTCCTTCACTCATGATGAAAGTTCCACTTATTTACATTTTAGAAGAAGTCCCATATTAAAATTTCTTACCCACTCGTCAATGTGGGGTAATGCAAACAACCATTTATTAAATACACTGCTTATGCAAGGTAGTATTGATGTATTTGGTAGTTCAGATTTAAGTCTTCGTTTTCCCAATATTATTTCTTTTGGATTTTATATGTATGCCATTGTTAAACTGGGTAAGAATCTTTTCAAAAACCCATTTGTTCTTTTGTTCTTCTTCATCATTTGCTGCGCTAACCCTTATGCTTTCGATTTTTTTAGTCTATGTAGGGGATATGGATTATCTATGTGTTTTCAAATGCTTGCATTTTCCTTTGTTTTCGATTATCTAAAAAACCCTTCTAACAAAAATTTGGCTAGCATTCTTCTCAGTTTATTTTTTATGGCTTTTGCTTTGTTTTCGACATTACTCCTCATACCTGTTTTTTTGGGTGCTCTTTTATCTGTCCTATTGTTAAAAAACAAGCTCGACCGAAAGCATTTCTTCATAGCGACAGGATTTCTTCTCTTTTGTACTATCGTATTTTATGTTCCTGTAACTGCTTTATCAGGCAATGGTGAATTTAATTTTGGTGAAGCCACTTTCGTGGAAAGCATGCAAAATTTTGCTAGTTACTTTTTCTACAATAAACCTTACTTAGGTAATGGCATTTCGATTGTCTTTCTTTCATTAATAATTATCTCTGGCGGTTTACTAATATTTAAAAACATCTCTAAACGACAAATAGATTTACAGATTTCTTATGAGTGGTTTATGGTTGGTTCTCTTTCTTTATTAATAATTGGACTGATACTTTCTAAGTTGATCCTAGGTACTTTGTATCCTATGGAAAGAAAAACTCTATTACTTTTTCCTTATGCATATATTTTGCTTGGACTCTTACTGAATGTCCTTGAAGAAGTTCCTTACTTAAAATACTCTAAATTTTTAATCTGCTCATTTTTTGTTTTTCACTTTTTCGATGCACATCAAATTGAAAAGACGAGAGAATGGTGGTATGATTATGAAACAAAAAAAATTATTCAAATTATTCAGAAAGATACAAGCAATGATGTTTCGCTTTCTGTCAATTGGCTATTTCACCCTACGGCTTCAAGGTATTTAGAGCTCTACAATATGAATAACGTAAGCTTAGATAAATACACTAAAAGTATCGCTGATTTAGAAAGGTCAGATTACTTTATTTGCATCGGATCCGATTATAAAAAGCTTAAGAAAGATTACAATGTTCACTATGAAAATCAATCCTCGATTAGGCTCTTAAAAAAGAAAGATTAGTAGTTAATCAAAGCATTGAGGATTAACTTACCTTAGCAATTCAAATATTTTAAATGGCAAAGCACGTTTTAAAAAGTTGGATTAAATATCAAGAAGATTGTGATTTTTCGATTCACAATCTCCCTTATGGTGTTTTTAGTGTTAACGATGGACCTAAAAAAATTGGAGTCGCAATTGGTGATTATGTTGTAGATCTTTTCGCAGTAGCTTCAAAAGGACTTTTAACCAAATCTAACATTCCTAAAACCATTTTTAAAAATTCGTTTCTAAACCCACTGATGGCATTGGGCAAAGGTAAAAATGCCGAACTACGTCAAGATATTACCAAGCTTTTAAGCTCTCGAATAAGCAAACTGAGAGAGCTCCCAAAAGCTTTGATTCCGATCGAAAATGTTGAGATGCATTTGCCTGTAAAGGTCACAGACTACACCGATTTTTATTCTTCAAAAGAACATGCCACCAATGTAGGCAAGATGTTTAGAGACCCTAAAAACGCTCTTTTACCCAATTGGAGACATATCCCTGTCGGTTATCACGGAAGAGCTTCGTCTATCATCGTATCTGGTACGCCAATTAGAAGACCTAAAGGACAACAAATTCCTGCGAATGCAAAAAAACCTATCTACGGTCCTTGTAAATTGTTGGATTTCGAATTAGAAACAGGTTTTATTATTGGTCGATCTACAGAACTCGGGTCTAGTATCAAATGTAATAAAGCCGAAGACTACATTTTTGGGATGGTTCTTTTAAATGACTGGTCAGCCAGAGATATTCAAAAATGGGAGTATGTTCCTCTTGGGCCGTTTTTAGGAAAAAACTTTGCTTCTTCGATATCTCCATGGGTGGTACCTTTAGAGGCATTGGATCCGTTCCGTGTGGCAGGTCCTAAACAAGTTCCTGCAGTTTTACCTTACCTAAAAAGTAGGGGAAAAAAGAATTTTGATATAAATCTAGAAGTTGCCATTAAAAACAAAAGTGCTCAAGAAACCATCGTTTGTCAATCCAATTTTAAATATATGTATTGGAATATGAGTCAGCAGTTGGCTCACCATACGGTGAATGGATGCAACGTTAATGTGGGTGATCTGTATGGTAGTGGAACCATAAGTGGTAAGTCCAAGAGGAGCTATGGTTCAATGCTTGAGCTTTCCTGGAAAGGAACAAAGCCCTTAAAAATGATTGATGGCACCACACGTAAATTTATCCAAGACTATGACACTGTTGTTATGAGAGGTTTTGCTGAAAAACGAGGCATTCGTGTAGGCTTTGGGGAGGTGAGCGGACAAATTTTACCAGCCCTTAAATAAGTTTACATTTCAAGCTCTTTGTCAAATTGTGGTTTTAAAAGCCATAAACAAATTCCGGATATTACAGATAGCGAGGCAGCAATAAACCAGTAGGTTTGGTAACCTACAAATTCAATAACTGGCAAGCCAGAGATTGGGGCCAATAAAAAAGCTGTGGCAAACATCATCGAAACTACGCCCATGTATTTACCTTGATTTCTTTCATTTGCTCTTCTCATTGCCAAAGACGGAATTAGCGGAAAGTTGATTACCTCACCAAAAGCCACCAACAAACTATACAAAATGATAGCTACAATCGGATCACTAAACAAACTCAAAGATGCATAGCCAATACCAATAATAATTGCTCCTGCAGCCAATGGTTTAAAATATTGGTTTTTCTTTTCTATGATATAAACTAAGGGCATTTCTAGGAGAAACACTAAGATTCCATTTGCGGTAAAAAATATTCCAATGAGCATCTCATCCATCATCACTTCTTCTTTAAAATATACTGGCACAGCAAAAATTATTTGGAAAAAAGCCACCATGTTGATCAGGTTAAAAAACAAAAACAACATTAATACCAAATCTTTAAAAGGTGACATTTTTATCTCATCCTCCTCTTTAGAAATTGATGGTTTTCCATTACGATGTTTTAAGACTAAAAACAATGTAGCCACAGCTAAAAAACAAGTCATCGCATCAACGATAAACAACCAATCATATCCAAAGCTGTAAGCTAAAAATCCTCCAAATGCAGGACCAATTGCAACACCCAAATTGATGGCCATTCTCAAAAGCGAAAAACCCCTTGTTTTATTTTCGGGTTTACCCCATAAACTCACCGCACTAAAGGCTGCCGGACTAAACATGCTTGTAAAAATGGCGATCAGAAACATCCACATGCTTAATAAAACAAATGTTTTGAAAAACAATATTCCCAAAAACCCCAGGCCCGTTCCTGTTAGGCTTAAAGCCATGACTTTAAAGTTTCCTATAGAGTCCGTAAGATAACCTCCAATATTAGATCCAAGCATAGCTCCTGCACCAAAGCACAAAAGAGTGATCCCGGCCTCCCCTTTGGTAAAACCCAATTGACTCGTGAGAAAAACACTCATAAATGGAATTACCATTTCTCCACACCTATTGACTAGATAGATAAGCGCAATGTACCAGACATCTTTTGATAGTCCAGAAAAAGAATTAATATATAACTGTACTAATCTCATAAACTAAAAAAGCCCCGACAATTTGCCGAGGCTATATTTTTAAAGAAAAACAATAGACATTACTCAGCAGCGACGTATGGGTCGTGAAGATCTTCTTCTATATGTATTTCTTGTGTTAATCATTACATTACAAAGCTAATACAAATTTTATCAAGAAGGAGATTTGAAAAATTTAATATGTAATCTTCACTAGATTTAGAATTAGGCTTCTTTGACTTGGCACCAATAATTCATTGGATGATATTTGTATTGCATCCTTAAAACGTAATCGTAAGTTTTGATAATCTGTATTTAGTACAGCATTGCGTTCGTAATCTCCCAATGGATCTATTACGTATTCACTAACGGTATTGTTCTTTTTTATTTCATCATTATAAACCAGTCTCAATCTCGAAGGAGACTTGAAAGCAAAAAAGGAACTGTAAATGTTTTCATCATCTTGAGAGAATTGCTTTTTGTGTAAAACCTTTGTCCAATGTTCAAGACCGGAAGGTTTTATGGCAAATAAAATGATGTTTTCGTTGTAATAATCTTTCCAAACTCCCCCGCCAACTCTTTCATTATTAAATCGATTATAACCATTGTAGTAAGTTCTCCTTGCCAACTCTTTATTCATTTCGGTTATCAAAATAAATCCTCCATCTCTTCTAAAAACAACATCATAAATTTTAAAATGCTGAAGATCTTGATCCTTGTCTTTCGAATAACCATTTACCTCTTGTAAAATTTCGTCTTTGTACGAAATTACAGTTGCTAATGGGTCGCTATCGAATAGTGTTTTGTTTTGTCTTATAAAAAAATAGCCTTGAGAAGCCAATTTATTTTTGTCATGATAAAGACCAGTGACTAAGACTTGTTCATTGTAATTATCATAGAACATTTCTAAGTCCGAAGAAAGTAAGTCTTTAAGCTCAACCTTTAACGTTTGTATATCATCTACAAATGGGCTCACATAATTTAGCTCCACAAAGTGCTCATCTCTTTTAGCTCTTTTATTGTTTTTGTCCAATAATAAAAACACCTCAGCCTTATTAGTGATGATGGCAGATCTAAAATCCAAACGAAGATCAAATTCTTCAAACGTAACAACGTCGTCATAAATTAGACTCAAGGAATCCTGGTCTATAGCTATTAAATTAATTTCATCTTTAGACAAGATACTGTATAGCAAAACCCTCCTCTTGTCTTCAGATTCTCGTAGTTCAAATTTCTTTTTGAATACTTTGGTTTTTTCTGTGTATACAACAGTGCTATCTATAGGTTCTGCATTTTCATTAAATGTTCTAGTACTGATAATGGTATTGCCATCATCTTTATATGAATAATATATGGTAAATGAGCTGTCTCTACTCACAAGCTCAATAACATCCACTTTCGATTTCTCAAACCTAATCTCTGCTCTTTTTTTGTATGATAAATCAGCATCCATTAATTCGAGTTTATATGCAAAACCTGAATCTCGATACAGAATAATATTTTCTCCAATTTTACCTACTAAGTCATAAGCATAATCATTTCTTAAGTTGAAATCCTGCGAAACTGCTACCTCTTGTCCTTGACATGTCGTTAGTAAAAGAAAAAACAATAGAAGAAAAGCAGTGGATTTAAAGACCATATTTGTCAAACGGTTTTAATTTCGCACTTAATATTCTCAAAAATTCGAATCAATAGCAAATTTTATGGCAGGAAGACAATTAATTGAATGTGTACCAAATTTCAGTGAAGGAAGAGATTTGAGTATAATAAAGCAAATCACGGATGAAATCGAAAAAATTGATGGTGTTAAATTGCTCGATGTTGATCCAGGAAAAGCAACCAATAGAACCGTCGTAACTTTTGTCGGTGAGCCAGAACCTGTGTTAGAAGCCGCCTTCATGGCAATCAAAAAAGCTGCAGAGTTAATTGATATGTCAAAACAAAAAGGTGAACATCCACGAATGGGAGCTACTGATGTTTGTCCGCTTATTCCGATTGCCAATATTAGTATGGAACAGACTGTTAAGTATGCTTTAAAATTGGCTCGACGAGCAGGGAGAGAATTGGATATTCCATTTTATATGTACGAAAATGCTGCAACCAGACCTGAAAGAAGAAATCTGGCAAACATTAGATCTGGAGAATATGAAGGGCTTGAAAAAAAATTAGAGGATCCAAAATGGAAGCCAGATTTTGGTCCGGCTAAATTTAATCCTCGAGCAGGAGCTACCGTAATTGGGGCTCGTGATTTTTTGATCGCCTATAACATCAATCTTAACACCACATCGGTTAGAAGGGCAAACTCCATTGCTTTCGATATAAGAGAAAATGGTAGACTCAAAAGAGAAGGGGGTAAGCTTAACGGCAAAGTGTTACACGATAAAAAAGGAAATCCTCTTCGACAAAAAGGTAAATGCAAATCTGTGAAAGCCATTGGCTGGTATATAGAAGAATATGGTATAGCCCAGATTTCTATGAATCTTACGAATATAAATGTCACACCTTTACACAAAGCTTTTGAGGAAACCAATAAAAGCGCCAACAAAAGAGGAATGCGTGTCACAGGTTCCGAAATAGTTGGGCTGGTCCCGCTCAAAGTAATGCTAGATGCTGGAAAACATTTTTTAATCAAACAAAAAAGGTCTGTAGGGGTTTCTGAAAAAGAACTCATACATATAGCAGTTAAATCATTGGGCTTAGATGAACTATCGCCTTTTGATCCCAATAAAAAAATTATTGAATTTGTGATGAGGGATGAGATGCAAAACCCTCTAGTAAATCAATCCTTAATTCAATTTGCTGACGAAACGGCTTCGGAAAGTCCAGCACCTGGAGGTGGCAGTATCTCTGCTTATGTAGGTTCATTAGGAGCTGCTTTGGGGATAATGGTAGCAAACCTTTCCAGCCATAAACGTGGTTGGGATAACAAATGGGAAAACTTTTCTAAAATAGCGGACAAAGGTCAAGCCTTAAAAGACAAGCTACTTGGTTTGGTAGATGAGGACACAAGAGCATTTAACGGAATCATTGATGCATTCCGCTTACCAAAGGTCTCTTCCGAAGACAAAAGAATAAGAAAAGAAGCCATAGTTTCTGCAACCAAACACGCTATTGAAATTCCATTAGAAGTTATGAAAACTAGTGCATTGGTGTTTCCTCTTTTAAAAGAAATGGCTGTCAGTGGTAATCCCAATTCTATTTCAGATGCTGGTGTTGGTGCTTTGTGTACAAAAGCAGCCGTTCACGGAGCCTTTTTAAACGTATTAATAAATATCAAAGGGATAGATGATGATAAGTATCTGAAAAAAACAATGGCTACGGCTAAAAAAATATTGAAGGAAGCTTATTCTAAAGAAAAAGAAATTATCACATTGGTAGAAAAAGCGATTAAATAATTTCGTGACAAATGTCAATGTAGGTTTTGCAAGTTATAAATATGATTTCTCTACCTACTTGACTCAGTTCACTTTCTTCATCTTCAATTAGAGCATCTTCAATAAATGCAAGTAAATCTTCTTGCGGATATCCCTCAAAGTACATATTTACAATCGCCTTAAAACCTTTATCTTTCGATTCATTGTAAACCTGCCAATTAATTTCTTCTTTTTTGTCAATCAAATCCGGAGGTATTTCTATGTGTTCTTCCACACTTGATATTGACTGAAAACATACCAATAAGAGGAACATTAATTGATCAAATTCTTCTTCCTTTAAAAGTTTAAAGTTTTCTGATTCAACAAATTGTACCACTGGCAGATGCCATTCGGCGAATGCCAAGAAAGCATCTTCTTTAGACTGAGGATTTTGTTCAAAATCCGTCAAAACATTGTCAATGATATTCTCAGAGATAAAATCCATTAATAGCCTGAAATTTCTTCTACAATAAAAAACCCTTCCTCACCTTGCTTTTGATAAAGTGGCATGAGGATCCTACCATCTCTTGATGCATGAATTTCGCCATTCTTATCAGAAGCGATCAACTCACCCTTTTCAATTTTTTGAAAATTCTGATAGTTGGGTTGCATCACAAAATTATCAGTTTCTTCGATATCATATCTTTGGGTAAGTCTGACCACCTTAGGCAGATTTTTAGAATATTCTACCAATAATTGGTCATGACGATTTTCAACATCTTCTGGATTAACACAACCAATTGTTCGCATGCAATTAGTTATTGCTGCGATGGCTCTGTTTACAGATAATTCCTCATCATGTTGTCCACTTTCGAAGGTTACCGGCACAATGTCTAAGTCAAAAATATTTCTATTAAAATAGTGCAAAGTTGTGCCTTCTAATCCATCTAACATACCCGTTATAACGGGAGCATGAAGTTCTACTGCGATATCAATGCTTTCCGGATCATCAGTGGCAATTGAAAAAATTCCACCTTTCGAAGAAGTAGTATGCAAATCCAAGAAGATTATTTTTCTATTGCGATTTGTCTCAATAACCGGATTTAAAATTTCCAAAAGCTCTTTTATTTCATTTTCTTCACACAATAGATCTTGCGGTAAAGAACTGGAAATTCTTTCAATGTTTGTTGTAGTAAATAATCGATTCATGTCTCTATCGACATACCTTTTGCCTAAGTTGTAGGCCTCAAGATTACCGACCAAACCAATAAATGTGCCTCTAAATTTAAATGAAGGATTGGTGATTGGTTCAACCTCAAGCATCTTTAGCATTAATTTTATCGCCTCTACTCCCGCTGGCTCATTGCCATGCATGGCCCCAATACAAATCAATAATGGTCCTGATTCCAAACCTTCAAACTTGCCTAATAATCTCGATGCCTGTGTCACTTTTCTCTCGTTTATTTATCCCTTATTCCTTAATTTTAAATGCCTTCCCGATGAGGAGAACCTTCAAAAGCGATTTCTATGAAAGTTACAAAAGTACTTTTTAAGTTTTTATTGTTTTTCCTTACAGCCGTAAATTCTTACAGTCAAACACCATGTGTCAGTGGAATGGCTGGAATTTATCCTTGCAATAATGTTGATCTAAAATCAAGAATCAATTTAGCCACACTCGGTGCTCCAGGAGCCAATGACATTTGGGGGTGGACCGACCCATTAAGTGGTGAAGAATATGCGATAATAGGTTTGCATAATGGAACTGCATTTATTGATATTTCCAATCCTATTTCACCTATAATAGTTGGTACCCTTGCCTCTCGTTCTACGACCAATAATATTTGGCGTGATATAAAGGTTGTAAATAATCATGCTTATATAGGGTCGGAAATAAATACTCATGGGATTCAAATTTTTGATTTAACTCAATTGGGTTCTATTAGCTCTCCTCCTGCGGTACTCAGTGAAACAGGATGGATCAATCTTGGAAGCTCAACAAATGATTCTCACAATATTGTAGCGAATGATTTATTGGATCATATTTTCGCCGTAGGTACGAATAATTTATGTAGTGGTGGTATCACTACTTATGATGCAAGTAATCCTGCAAACCCTAGCTTTATTGGTTGCAATAATTTGGATGGGTATTCACACGATGCACAGTGTTTTGTTTACAGGGGACCAGATGTTGCACATATCGGAAAAGAAATATGTATTGGTTTTAATGAAGATGACGTTACCATTTTTGATTATTCTGATCCTGCCAATCCATTTGTTTTAAGCGCTACAACTTATGGAGGAGTTCAGTATACTCATCAAGGCTGGGTAACTGATGATCATAAATATTTGCTTGTTGATGATGAATTAGACGAAAACAATTTGTCAACCAATACGAAAACCTTTGTTTTTGATATTTCGGATTTAAACAGTCCTCTTTTGGTCTATACCTATACACATGCTTTTGGGGCAATTGATCACAATCAATATGTGAGAGGGCCCTACGTGTATCAGGCCAATTACAGAGCCGGAATGAGGATCTTGGATATTAGTGATCTAGATAATAGTGCACCTAGTGAAGTTGCCTTTTTTGATATCTACCCCAACAATGATAATGTCGGTTTTGATGGAAGTTGGAGCGTGTTCCCGTATTATAAAAGTGATTGTGTAGCAATTAGTGGTATAAATGGTGCCGATGAAGGTGGTTTGTTTGTTGTAGAACCAAAACTACCTCACTATGTGATGGCACCTATCGGGCTCGGCGTTGATACTGTTTGCCAAGGAGAGAATGCTGGATTTAGCTTTGATATGACGCAGTATGCTGGATTTAGCAATATGGATAATTTATCCTTAACTGGATTGCCTGTTGGAGCCATCGCTACATTTAATAATAATCCAGCCCCTACCAATAGTCAGCTCAACTTAACAATTAGTAATACGCTTGGCGTTATACCTGGTAATTATTCGTTAACCATAACAGGATCACAAACTCCAGTTAACAGAGTAAGTATTGGTTTAATCGTATGTGCACAACCAGATAAGTTTGATTTAATTTCTCCTGCCAATTTGGACATGGATGTAAGTATCAATCCAACGCTGAGTTGGACTGCCTCTACAAATGCTTTAGACTACACTGTCGAAGTTTCTACAAGTCCTTCTTTCGCAACGATTGATTTTAGTGCCAGTGGAATTACAACCACCAGTCATACTTTTATGGGCCTTTTACCAAATGAAAATTATTATTGGAGAGTGATAGCGAAAGCAAATCACTGTGAGAAAATCTCTGAAACCTTTACTTTTCAAACAGAAAGTATTGTCGTTCCAGTCAGTTGGATGAGCTTTGAACTTATTAAAAACAATGACTCATTTATTCAATTGGATTGGAGCACAGCTTTTGAAAGAAACAACAGTCACTTTTTAGTATTGAGAAGTCAGGATGGAACAAATTATGAAGAAATCGGGATTGTTAATTCGAGTGGCGATAGTGACCAAAGAACATGGTATTCCTTTGTTGATCATTTTGCTCCAAAAAATTGGAATTATTATAAAATAAAACAATTGGATTTTGATGGACAAGTCTCGTTTAGTCCTGTAAAATCGATTTTCTTGGAAGCCAAAATTTATAATTTTAAACTATCTCCTAATCCAAACAATGGTTTAGAGTTTATCATAAAAAGTAACGTTGTTTTAACTCAACCCAAAATCAAAATTTACAATGTTTTGGGACAAGAAATGCCAATAAAATTTTTCTATGATCAAAACTCTTCCTCTTTGATCATCAGTCCAGAAAACCAACTTCCCAAAGGCTCATATTTCGTCAATATTTTTGAAAATAAAGAGTTGCTGGAAATAAAGCCCTTGGTAATTATCTAAAACATATTATGTTTTTTTATAATGTTTGGCACAGACTTTGATCTTTAAGGATTGTTAAATCCTGAGAAATGAAAAGTTTAATTTACGCCCTTATTGCATTTACGCTATTAATAGTAGATCCTGCTAAAACTAGTTTATCCAAAAGCTATATAGACAATTACAAAGAACTTGCAGTTGTAGAAATGCATAGGAGTGGAATACCCGCCAGTATCATTTTGGCACAAGGCTTACATGAATCTGCTTTGGGACAAAGTGATTTAGCTGTAAAAGCCAACAATCATTTTGGCATCAAGTGTAAAAACTATTGGATGGGTCAAAGATATTATCACGTTGATGATGATTTTAACAGCAAAGGAGAATTAATCGAGTCTTGTTTTAGAAAATATGAGAGTGATATAGATTCATATGTGGACCACTCCAACTTTTTAATGGATTCTCCCAATTATTCGGAGTTATTTAACTATCCAAGTACAGATTATATTTCTTGGGCTATTGGTCTTAAAAAAGCTGGATACGCTACGGACCCGATGTATGCTGAAAAACTAGTGAAAAAAATAGAAGAGCATGAGCTTTACCAGTACGATTTTTGGCCCTATCCCCTCAAGAAAAAAATTGACGAATAATCTACAATTATTAGATTAATATTCGTTTATGGTATATATTGGTGCTCACAAATTTGTGCACTTTTCGCCGAGGCTATCATTAAATCAACCAACCGTTGGGGGGTGACTTTTAATAGAACCATTAGAACCTTACTACTCAGCACTTTCTGATAGCTTTGGCTTTTTTTCTAACCTATTCGCCTTACCTTCTTTATATTCTTTTCTATTTCTGGCTAAATCAAGTGCCAAATACAAGGCCTGTCTAAAGGAAGATTCGTCCGCTTCATTTTTACCCGCTATGTCAAAACCGGTTCCATGATCTGGTGAAGTTCTAACTATAGGTAGACCAGCAGTAAAGTTTACACCAGTTCCAAAAGTCAAGGCTTTAAAAGGGACCAATCCCTGATCGTGATACATAGCTAGAATACCATCAACTTTTGAAAACTTATTGCTTCCAAAAAAACCATCCGCCGCAAAAGGTCCAACGGCATGAACTCCATTTTTCTTCGCCTCTATGATAACTGGTCGAATAATTTCATCTTCCTCGGTCCCTATTACACCATTGTCTCCAGCATGAGGATTTAAACCCAACACAGCAATAACAGGTTTTGCTATACCAAAATCTTCTATGAGTGAACGGTTTAAAATCTTCAATTTATGTATAAGTTTCTCTTTCGTCAAAACCTCAGACACTTTAGATATTGGAATATGATTACTCGCTAAGGCAATTCTTATATTATCCGAAACCATCATCATCAAGCTATCCTTCTTGCCTAAATTTTCGGTAAAAAACTCTGTATGACCAGGATAATCAAATGAAGCCAACTTCATAGCTTCTTTATTAATAGGAGCCGTTATAATCCCATCTATCTTCCCCTCTTTTGCGTCAGTGAGTGCACGATCCATTGCGATATGCGCAAATTTGCCTCCATCTTGAGTGGTACTACCCAATTCTATCTTTACTTCTTCGTCCCAACAATTTATAACATTCACCTTTGACGAAGACGCCCTTTCAGGATCACCTGTAGTGATAAATGAGAAGTCCACCGTTTTCACAATGTTCTTGTGATAAGACATTACTTTGGCACTTCCATAAATTATTGGAATACAAAATTCCAGTATTTTAGGGTTGGACAATGCCTTAATGATTACTTCTGGTCCTATTCCGTTTATATCGCCTATTGTTATTCCTACTTTGAGTTTCTTCATTTTATTTATTTACCACAATCTAAGATAGTAATTTAGCCTACCATCATACACAATACATTGAAAGCTAAAAAAGCATTAGGTCAACATTTTCTAAATGATTCTCAGCTGGCTGCTAATATTGCCAATTCAATGACCACGGTCAACGAATTTCCTAAAGTTTTAGAAATTGGACCCGGAAAAGGAATCCTTAGTCAATTCTTGATAAATCAAGATTATGACTTTCAAGCGGTAGAACTAGATGGCGACATGGTTAATGTTCTGGCTCAAAGCCATCCGGCAATGAAGGTCATTCATTCTGATTTCCTAAAATTGGACCTTCGGTCTATTTTTACCAGTGAACAATTTATCATCATTGGGAATTTTCCTTACAATATTTCGACTGAGATTATTTTTAAAATTCTAAAGCAAGTTGACCTTATTCCTGAAATGATTGGTATGTTTCAAAAAGAGGTGGCAGAACGCATTATTTCAAAACATGGATCTAAGGTTTATGGCATTACCAGTGTTCTCACTCAATTATTCTATGAGGGTGAAAAACTTTTCGATGTTCCTCCTCATTCTTTTAATCCCCCTCCAAAAGTAGATTCTGCAGTAATCCGTTTGACAAGAAAAAAAGAAAAACCATATTGTGACTTGAGCCTTCTCAAGCAAATTGTAAAAATGGGCTTCAATCAAAGGAGAAAGATGTTAAGAAACACTTTAAAATCAGTCGTCAAAAATCCGGAAATTTTAAAAAACAAAATATTTACCTTGCGCCCCGAACAACTTTCAGTAATAGAATTTGTTCAACTAACCAATCTAATAGAAAAAGAAAATGAGTCTGGAAACTAAATTAATGAAAGATCTTAAAACAGCTATGAAATCAAAAGATCAAGCTGCCCTGCGGTCAATTAGAGCAGTTAAAGCTGCCATCCTGTTGGCAAAAACCGATGGTACGGGTAATGAGGTTACTGAATCAACTGAAATAAAAATTCTTCAAAAACTTGTCAAACAACGCCAAGACTCTTTAGATATATTCGAAAAACAAGGACGTGAAGACCTAGCCAATACTGAAAGAGAAGAAATTGAAGTAATAAGTAAATATTTACCAGAACAAATGAGCACAGAAAAACTCAGTGCTTTTATAAAAGATCTAATTCAAAAAACAGGAGCTGAAGGGATGAAAGATATGGGAAAAGTTATGGGTATGGCATCCAGTCAATTAGCTGGGAAGGCTGACGGGAAAACGATTTCTGGAATAGTAAAAAGTCTTCTTTCCTAAAAAGTTACCCCAGTAGCAATTCCTATATATTCTGCAACCGCAAAATGAGTTTTTAATATCATTCCCAAATAGGGTTTAAATTCACCTGTCGCTTTTATAGGTGGGTGGTATAACGTCATGACCTTAATATAAAAAGGCGTACCCGTATATTCACTTGCCACTTGTGTGTAAAATCCTAATTGAAAACGCATTGAGATATCTCCAAACATCAACTCTTCAGCTACATAAATAATAGTTCTTCTTGATCTTCTCCTAGCAATTTCTTCATCGGTAAAAATGGAAAGTTCAAATTCGTAAACCTTAGTACTGTATTCGTATTCAAATCCAAAGTGCAATCGTTGAAATGATGCGTGCCTCCAATATCCACCCAATCCTGCAATATAAATTGGAAAGTTAGGGCCACCGTAATTACTGTGCTCTGAAACGCCTATCCCAAGCATTGTGCTTAGGCCAAATTTTCTGTGCTTCCTAAAAACTGGCTTTTCAGATATTTCGATTTTGTTTCCGAAAGTGGAAGATATCCCGAGATTTAATCCATAGGTATTGATACCACTATTAGGACTTCTTGTTAAACCATTTGAAAAATGATTAAAACTAAAACCCAGTAGAAGATTCAGATCTCTAGTCAGAACTCTCTCAAAACCCAGTTTTAATCTGGACATATTGTTATAGTTTGAACCTATTGCATTATTACTTGGATTGTTTATTGGGTTAAATTTCTTGCTTAAATAAGCTATACCTGTGGCATAGTGCAAATAAAGGCCTGTTTTATTCCATTTTTTTAAAGTAAACCTAAATCCAGGGGCAAGAGAAAGAGCAGTGCCCAATACTTCATTATTTCCAAAATTCATCAGACCGAAAACACCCTCAAACCTCGGGAAACCCCAATAGTGATGCCAAGACTTAGTTCCGTTTGTTTGCTTCTGAATACTGGCATGAAAACCACTAGCCAGGGGTGGTATATCAAAAAATAATCCTTCTTTATGCTTTAACACCTTTCCGAAGAAAAGATCTCCATGAACAACATGCTGGCCCGTTGCAAAATGGCAACAAAAAATAAATGATACTATGTAAATAATTGTTTTGATATAATACTCGTTTTAAAAGTCATCAAATGTAACACTAGTTTAATTTGAAGCAAACGAAAATTTGCATCGTTAAACATTAGTTAAATAGTTTGTCGTATTAACTAAATATTTGAATATAAAACGTTCAATATCAAGCTAATAGACTTTTTAGCGTCAAATACAAAATTTTAGGTGTGAAACTTTCTTTCTGACTAAATAGTCAATAGTTATAAACACTGTCATTAATTGTATTTTTGTCTGCCAATTTTAAATAATTCAAAATTTAAATAAATGAAAAATTTGATCCTTTCTCTTGCAATTATCTTCTCAGCAGCATTCCAATTAGATGCTCAGAAAATAGCAGTTGTAGATATTAATCAAGTACTAGAAGGTATGAGCGATTATCAAGAAGCTCAAAGAGAATTAGATAAGGTTGCGGCTGACTGGAGGCAAGAAATCGCCAAAGAGTACGACGAAATCAAAAGTTTGTACAATCGTTACCAAGCAGAACAGGTGTTGCTGAGTGACGAGCAAAAACTTAAAAAAGAGGAAGAGATTGTAGAGAAAGAAAAAGATGTAAGAGAGTTACAAAAGAGAAGATTTGGTCCTGAAGGAGATTTGTTTAAAAAGAGACAAGAGCTAATTAGTCCTGTACAAGATAAAGTCTATTTTGCAATTGAAGATTTCGCTGCAGACAGAGGATATGATTTAATCATGGATAAAAATGGATCAGCAGGAATACTTTTTGCATCAGATGATTTTGACAAAACTGCCGATATAATTAAAAGAATAAAATAAGCGCATTATATAAACAGACACCGATATGAAATATTTATTAAAATCACTTTTACTTATCACAATTGTAAGTTTTACTTTTTCGGCATCAGCCCAAAAATTTGGATATATAAATACCCAAGAACTTATCTCTCAAGTACCTTCAGTTAAAGAGGCTAACTCTAATATTGAAACTTACCGAAAGCAATTGCAAGGTAAGTACGAAAACATGATCAAATCCTTACAGACTAAATATCAAGGTCTGGAGCAAAAACAAGCTTCTGGAGATATTTCTCCAAAACAATTGGAGGCTGAAGCTCTAAAACTTAAAGAAGAGGAAAAGAAAATCGCAGAATTTGAACAAAGTTCTCAGCAAAAAATTGTTGAAAAAAGTGAACTACTTCTAAAACCTCTTAGAGATCAAATTCAAAAAGCAATCGATGACGTAGCGAGCGAAAACGGCTTTGATTATATTTTCGACGCAAGTCTTGGTTTAATCCTTTATGCCGATGACACTGCAGATGTAAGTACCCTCGTAAAAACTAAACTTGGTCTTTAATTGACCTCTTTTGAATCCAACAAACCAATAGGAATATTTGATTCTGGCATTGGCGGCTTAACTGTTGCCAATGCCATTTATCGTCATTTTCCAAATGAAAATTTGATTTATTTTGGAGATACGGCTAATCTTCCTTACGGTGATAAATCAGCTGATGCCATTAGGTATTATGCGATTAAGATTAGCAAATTCTTGCTTGAGCAAAATTGTAAAATGATCATCATCGCTTGTAATTCTGCCTCTTCAGCAGCTTATGAAGTATTACTAGATTTCTTCAAAGAGAAAACCATTTTCGTTAACGTAGTCGACCCTTTGGTCGATCATGTTATAGAAGCCGAATACAAAAAGGTAGGTGTAATCGCAACAAAGGCTACGGTCAACTCAAATGTTTATAAGCAAAAAATCCAAGCAAAAAACCAAATGGTTGATGTTGTACAATTGGCAACTCCTCTACTAGCCCCTATGATTGAAGAGGGTTTTTGTAATGATGAAATATCACATACTGTAATTTCTAAATACCTATCGGATAAAAGTCTAAATGACATTGAAGTCTTGTTGTTGGCCTGTACACATTACCCGCTGATTAAGAAACAAATTCAATCCTTTTTCTCTTCTGACATAACGGTTATGGATTCGACTGATGTCGTAGTAGATGTTGTCCAACACTTTTTAGAAAGTAAAAATTTAATAAACACTTCTGAAGTCAATGCACCTGTCTTTTATGTTTCCGATTACACGAAGTCATTTGAAGAAGCTACCAAGGTGTTTTATGCGGATAAAGTTGAACTGATTGAAAAATCAATATGGTAATATTCCAATTTTAATAATCCTTTAACGAATAAAAAGGATAACTATTTAATTATAATTACGTCAAACTAGAGTAGAATCTAAAAATTCGATTTAAATGAAAAACACTTTTGCTTTATTTCTTTTTGTGATTGGTGCATTTACAACTAATCTAAGTGCTCAAAACATGTATGAGGAAGCTATCGGCGAATCCTTGCATAACTTCCAACAAGCATTATTGGTAAAAGATTTTAAAACCGCAGCTTCTCATTTGCATCCTGGTGTAGTTGAAAAAGGCGGAGGCACAGAACTTTATGCTGATATTTTAGAAGCAGAAATGGATTCTTACCTTAAGTCAGGAATAAAAATAATGGACATTTCCTCGGGAAAGCCAGGGTCTCCTGTCGCTGCAGGTGGCGAAATCCATTGTATCATCCCTCAAGAGGTTACTATGCTCTTTGGAGAGAAGTATTTTAAAGGGATAGAACACCTTTTGGCTGCTTCTATGGATGAAGGAAAAACCTGGTATTTCGTAGATCTCAAAACCTTCGATGCGCCAAGTTTAAAAGAATTTATTCCCAATTTTAATGATGCCCTGGAGATTCCCCAAAATCCTCCAATGGAAGAAATAAAATAAGCTGATTAGTATTAAAGAATTATGAGCCTCATTTGCCTTTCGGCGAATGGGGTTTTTTAATACACTTTTTGAATCTTTGGATTTTCAACCCACTTACTCCATTTCTTATTGTAGGTATGCACCTCATTGGTCACTTCTGACTTATTGTTAACTACTTCATAGCCTTCATTGGTCCATTCGAAAATACTTCCGTATAAGTTTTTCACTCTTGTATATCCTTTTTTCTGTAGTTTTTCTCCGATTTTTTCACTGCGGTATCCAATTGAACAATAGACTACAATTGGACAATCTAACTGAATGTCTTTTAAAATTGAAAAGTCCGGATTATCATATCCTATGTGTATTGCATTAGCAATGTGTGAAACATCAAATTCCTTTTTTTCCCTTGCGTCTAGTAGTAAATATTCCTGTTGATTTTCTTTCAACTCATTGACAGAAATAATTTCAATTGTCTCTTTTAATAACCAGTCGATTTTCCTTTTAAACTTTGGATTCGAAACTTGAGCACTTAGAGGTGTTCCGAATAAAACACTAATAACTAGCAGTAATAACCTTTTCATATTTTCTTTGGTCCTTGTCCTACTTTATCTCGGATTATCTTTCCATCTAAACAGTATGCTAATAAATATTCTTCCGTAAAGGAAACCACTTCGTCAAACAAGTCTGAAGGATATAACATATGAATGTTTGGACCAGCATCTAATGTGAAAAAAACAGGATGGTTAGTTCTTTGTCTGAAGGCTCTGATTTCACGAATTATATTTAATGTATTTGGCTCCATCAAAATATAAGAAGGATTGGAACACATCATTAAGGCGTGTAAAGTCATAGCTTCAGATTCCACAATTTCTCCAAAGGTTTTGAGATCACCTTTCTTCATGGCTTTAATAAGCTCTTCAAGATGATGATTAGCCTGTTCGTATCTTGAAGAAGCATAAATATTTTCTTCCATAAGTTTATGACCAGCAGTAGAAGAAACCGATTTTTCTTTGGCGCTTACGATCAAAATATCATCATGAAAATCTGCAAAGACAGAATCAACTTGGTTTTCATATGAAATGGCAAAAAGATCATTCGAATGCTCAATATTAGGGTGCGCTCCCCAAATAGAAAGTTGTGGATAAAGTGATCTACTCGCGCTTCCTGAGGCTAATCTTGATAAAAAACTTGCTTTTTTTACTGAAAGCGGCTCACCTTGAAATTGAGATTCTATGTCCATTAAACACATAATAAGTGCAGACATACTCGATGCTGAAGACGCAATGCCTGAAGAATGTGGAAAAGAATTTGTACTGGATATAATCAACGCTAACTGAGTTATCCACGGAAAATAATTTCTATTACCTTCTAAATAGTTTCGAATCTTGGTTCCGAAGGCAATGTTTTTCTCGCCTTCAAAAAAAAACTCCATCTCAATTAATTCATTATCCTCTTTTGGATAAAATTTAATCTCTGTTTGAGTATGTGCCGTATCCAGCGTAAAGCTAATCGAGGCATTTCGCGGAAGTTGGTTGCCATGTTTACCCCAATACTTTACTAGAGCGATATTTGATGGACTTTTCCAGCTAGTACTACCCTCTTTTAACTTAGACTGCTCTATCTTTTTGCCTAACGGATTATAGGTCATTTTTTTCTTTTGATGTATTTCAATTCATTCTGATCTAAGGAGTAAGATATATCAAAATCTTGAAGTACCGCATCGAGAATCTTATACTTTCCTGGTTGATAACCTTCTTTCAAATCATAGCTATAAAGTTTACCTACATTATGCCAAGTAAATGCTTTGACCCTTCCTCTTATCGATTTAATTAAAGAATAAAAACTCTTACCAGTTTCTTTCTCGATCATTTTGATGAGAATTTTACCTTGAAGCTTGGTGAGTTTACTGAGCGGTTCTTCAAACTCGGTTTCTAATTCCTTTTCTAATCTTTTTGCCTCCTTTTTAAATTTTCGCCTCTTCATAGTTTGTCGAGCATATTCTAATTCTTCAAATATGCGAATGGCTTCTTTAGCGTATGGATATACTTTATTGGCGTAACGTCGTTGCTTTAGATATTTTCGGTATTCTTTATCATCTTCAAACTTCCGCAATGAGGTTATACTGATATCTTCTATGTCAGCCATAATAATTGTATCTCCTTCAATAATAATTGCAGAATATACTTTACCCTTAAGTTTTATCTTTTCAATTTCTGGTTCTTGATAAAGCACCTTTTCATTTACAATAATGGTAGTATCCTTGTCATGAATAATGCGATCTATTTTGTCAGGCCCTTCCTGACTATATAAAATAGAGCAGATTGACAAAAAGAATAATATGTAAGCCAATTTATTCATTAGGGTTTAAACGATTCACTTGCAAAGTTAGGTCTTAATAAATTCATAAAGTCTTTACTTTTGCGATTCTTATTGACATGGTAAAAACAACAGCAAAAATCATTTCTTTAATTTTTCACCCACTTTTTGTGGTGTCCTATTTACTATTGATTCTTTTTGTGGTTAATCCTTACCTATTTAGTATACAAGATGCAAAAACCCAAGGATTGGTGTTTTTCTCTGTTCTTGCTCTTTCGGTCGGGTTTCCGCTTATCGTAATTTTGATGTTTAAGGCTTTAGGAATGATCAAGTCATTGGAAATGGATGATCCTATGGAAAGAATAGGTCCTTTAATTGCAACAGGAATTTTTTACTTGTGGTTATTTATCAATATCTATAAAAACCCTGTCATGCCACAAGCTTTCTCAGTGTTTGTATTAGGTGCCACTATAGGTTTATTCATGGCATTTTTTATAAATAATTTTTCTAAAATTAGTTTACATGGGGTCGGTATGGGAGGATTGGTCACGGCTGTTTTCTTTATCCGCTTTTTTTATAGTTACAATACTTTCGTCCTTGATATAGGATCTTGGGGACAATATCACATTCATGTAAACGTCTTGCTTTTTATTAGCCTTTTTATAGCTGGGCTGGTTGGAACAAGTAGACTTTTACTTGGGGCACATAATCGATCAGATTTATATGGTGGCTTTTTAGTCGGATTTATTTCACAAATAATCGCGTTTAGATTTTTAATATAAATGGAATTACAACAAACAATAGAAGCAGCCTGGGAAAATCGGGAAATGCTTAAAGAAGAGAATGTCCAATCGGCCATTTTAGAGGTAATAGAAAAATTGGATAAAGGTCTTCTGCGTGTAGCAGAACCCGTCGATGACCAATGGAAAGTCAATAATTGGGTCAAAAAAGCTGTGGTTTTATACTTCCCTATTTCAAAAATGCAAACTATAGAAGTTGGCCCATTTGAATTTCATGATAAAATCCCTCTGAAAAAAGATTATGCTTCCCAAGGGGTTCGAGTAGTACCGCATGCCATTGCAAGACATGGTTCGTTCTTAGAAAAAGGCGTTATCATGATGCCTTCATATGTCAACGTCGGAGCTTGGGTAGGATCAGGTACCATGATTGACACATGGGCAACTGTAGGTTCTTGTGGTCAAATCGGTAGGAATGTTCACCTTTCTGGTGGAGTAGGAATTGGTGGCGTTTTAGAACCACTTCAAGCAACACCTACGATAGTCGAAGATGATTGTTTTATCGGTTCAAGAAGTATAATCGTCGAAGGCGTGCGCATCAGAAAAGAAGCCGTAATAGGTGCAGGAGTGACACTTACAAAATCTACCCATATAATAGATGTATCTGGTACAGAACCCATTAAATACAAAGGGGAAGTTCCAGAGAGATCTGTAGTTATACCTGGTTCTTATTCGAAAGAATTCTCTGCAGGAACGTACAATGTAAATTGTGCACTAATTATCGGTAAAAGAAAAGAAAGTACAGATAAAAAGGTGTCTCTAAATGACGCTTTAAGAGAACATAATGTAGCTGTATAAAAAATATAGCGTCTAAAGTATAATATTCCAATCCTCCTAACAATGCAAAAATTAATCCTTGCCCTTGCAGCCCTTTTTATTTTTGGTTGTAAAACAACTAAAAACACAATTTTAGAATCATCTGTAGATGAACGCCTTTTAGATACGCTAATGGTTACCGCACCTAAGATTAGCAAAAACAAAACGTACGAATTGGATCCATTTAATCCTTCTGAAGAAAGAAAAATTGATCTCATCCATACGGCTTTAGATCTTTCTTTTGATTGGAACAAACAACATGTCATCGGCAAAGCGATGCTACGATTAAGGCCATATTTTTATGACATTACCCAAGTAGAATTGGATGCTGTTGGATTTGACATCAAACGAGTCAAAATGTTTGATTCAGATCTAAAATATAAATATGATGGGTATAAATTAGTTATAGAACTTGAAAGAAATTACAGTCGTGATAATCTCATAGAGTTGGACATAGATTATGTTGCCAAACCAGAGGAAACTCCTGCTGGTGGTAGCGATGCAATCACTTCTGAAAAAGGTTTGTTTTTTATAAATCCATTAAACGCTGATCCAAACAAGCCTCAACAAATTTGGACACAAGGAGAAACTGAAAACAATAGTCGGTGGTTTCCGACAGTTGACAAACCCAACGAAAGATGTTCGCAAGAAATAAGGATGACAGTGGAAGATAGATTCGCTACTCTTTCAAATGGACGTTTAGTTTCTTCAACAAAAAACAATGATGGTACAAGAACTGATTATTGGAAACAAGATAAACCTCATGCTCCTTATTTATTCATGGTAGGAGTAGGTGAATATGCAGTTGTCACTGAAAAGGTAAATGGCTTAGATTTAATGTACTATGTTGAACCAAAATATAAAGAAGATGCAAAACTGATTTTTAATCATACTCCAGAGATGATTGCTTTTTTCTCTGAAAAACTTAACTACCCATATCCTTGGGACAAGTATGCTCAAATTATCTGTCGTGATTTTGTGTCGGGTGCCATGGAAAACACTGGTGCGGTAACCTTTGGTGATTTTGTTCAACGCACAAAGAAACAACTGGTTGATGCCGATAATGATTACATCGTCGCCCATGAGTTGTTTCATCATTGGTTTGGTGATCTTGTGACATGTGAAAGTTGGGCTAATCTTACGATGAATGAAGGTTTTGCCAACTACTCCGAATATTTATGGTTTGAACACAAGTACGGAGAAGACCGAGCAAATCACCACAGAGAAAATGAAATTGGCGGGTACTTGGGTTCGTTACAAAGAGGAGGCGCTCACCCACTCATCCATTACGGATATGATGATAAGGAACAAATGTTTGATGCCCATTCATACAATAAAGGAGGTTTGGTTTTACATATGCTGCGCGACCTTGTAGGTGACGATGCGTTTTATCACTCACTAAATAAATATTTAACTGATAATGAGTACTCAGCCGTGGAAGCCGACGAATTAAGGTTGGCCTTTGAGGATGTTACTGGAAAGGATTTAATTTGGTTTTTCGATCAATGGTATTTTGAAGCAGGACATCCACAACTCAATGTCAATTATACCTATCAAAATGATTCGTTACAAATATTGATAGAGCAAACTCAAGATCCAGAAAAATATCCTCCAATTTTTATTCTTCCCACGACCATTGCGATTTATGATGTTTTAGGCAACGCCACCAAACATAAGGTTGTTATCGACCAAAGAAAGCAAACTTATTCCTTCCCATATAAGGGTGACTATGCTTGGGCTTCTATAGATGCTGATGACATTTTATTGGCTGAAGTATCTTCCAATAAATCCAAAGAACAATATGGTCATCAGTTTCTAGCTTCAAAAAATTATAGAGAGCAAATTTTAGCTCTGAATGAAATCGAAGGAATGCCTACCGCTGATGTTGTTTATGAAGAAGCCTTAAATAATGATTACTATAACATTCGCCGTAAGGCAATAAATGAACTTTCTAAAGATGAAAAATTTAGAGATAAAATCGAAAACTTGGCAGTGAATGATCCTCATAGTATCGTTCGATCCACAGCCATTAACTATTTGAAAGAAATGCCTCCGTTTACAGATCGAATTCCGGAAATAGTTAAACAAATGAAAACTGTTATCAAAAATGATGAATCTTATAGACCTGCAAATGCGGCTCTTTCTTACATCTATTCCTTATTGCCAAACGAAGGATTAGAATTGTGTGAAAAACTTGAAGATCACCCCGATAATGCCTTTGATGGGACAATTACCGATATCTATATCGAATCAAAAGACGAAAAATATTTGCCAAAATTATTTCAACAATTGGATCAAGCGGAAGGCGTAGGCTTTTATTTTGCAAGCCAAAAACTTCTACCCTATTTTAAAGAAAGAAAAGATGCAGAAAAGTTAAAAGCAGCTCAAATCTATCTTGCGCAGACTCAAAAAAGTGGTCCGCCTTTTATCAAATTTATTTCCAGATCAGCTGTTAATGAGTTGAAATCTTCATTATCTAATCAAGCAGAAGAAAGCATCAAACAAGCTTTTGAAGATATAATTAAGGTTTTGCCGGAATAACATTTGAAATTTGGATAAGAAGTAACTTGAAATAATCATTGAATTAGGCTACTTTGTATACTTATTATAGCCAAATTACCGCCTGGGAACTGAATCTTTTTAGAATAAGATGTGTTAAGTAAAATGCGTAAGTAGTTCATGCAGAATCAAAGTAGTAATTACGATCTCCTTATTGGAAAGTTAGATCAATTTATCCGTAAATTTTATCTCAACAAACTCATTAGAGGTGTACTCTATTTTTTGGCAGTTTGCCTAGGTTTGTTCTTACTATTTAATTTACTTGAGCACCAATTTTATTTTAGTACTGCCATACGCAAAGGGTTTTTCTTTTCTTTCCTAGGTGCTTCCTTGGTCGGTTTGGTTTATTGGATTTTTACACCATTGTTTAAATATTTAAAACTCGGTAATACAATAAGCCACGAAAAAGCCGCAGAAGTTATCGGTAGTCACTTTAACGATGTTCAAGATAAATTGTTGAATATCCTTCAACTAAAAAAGCAATCTGATTCTAATCCAGCTCATGCATCCTTGATTAATGCCAGTATTAATCAAAAATCAGAAGAAATAAAACCTGTGCCTTTTAGATCAGCGATTGATTTAAGTCGAAATAAAAAATACCTGCGGTACGCAGCGCCTCCTTTTTTTGCCCTGATTATTTTGTTATATGCAGCACCCAGTATAATTACTGACAGTACGCATAGGATAATAAACAACGACAAAAAATTTGAGCGGAAAGCATTGTTTAGCTTTAATATACCCCAGAAAACACTGGAAGTAGTACAAAATGAAGACTACGTATTAAGCCTGAAAACAGAAGGTGAAGTTTTGCCTGATGAAGTATTTATTCGCTTTGATGATTTTGAGTATAAAATGCAAAAACAAGATGTTAATCTGTTTAGTTATACATTTAAGAATGTACAGAAGACAACTGATTTTTCTGTTTATTCGGGCTCAGTAAACTCAAACAATTATTCTCTTGAACTAATTAGAAAGCCAAATTTATCCGATTTCAATGCTCAAATTTATTATCCAAAATACCTAAACAGAAAAAGTGAATCCTTGGCAAATATTGGCGATTTTGTTATCCCAGAAGGTTCAACCATAAGATGGTCTTTTATTGCTGAAAATACAGATGATCTATCCATCGGTTTTAATAATGGTAAACCGAAAAAGACTGAAAGAAAAGGAGATAACGAATTTTTCTATTCTTCCACATTTAGAAAGGATGCAAGCTATCAAATTAAAATTGCAAATAATCGAATACCAAATGGGGATTCATTAAACTACAATATCGATGTTATTCCAGATGGATATCCAAGTATTTCTGTTGAGAGTTTTCAAGACAGCACAGATGCCAAGCTTTTTTATTTTGTCGGTAACGCCAGCGATGATTATGGTTTAACTTCTGTAAACTTTAATTATTCTATCTCTGATGAGAATGGCGTTGCTGGTCCTAATCAAAAAATACAACTCAAGGGACCGAGTCAAAGAGCTGTACAATTTGACCACACGGTATATTTCCAAGAATTTCAACTAAAACCTGGTCAAAACGTAAGTTATTATTTCGAAACATTTGATAACGATGGTGTCAATGGAAGTAAGTCTTCCAAAACTGGCGTAATGAATTTTCGTAAGCCTTCTCTTGAAGAATTCAAGAAAGAAGAAGACAAAAACGAAGAAGACATTAAAAAAACACTCGAAGAATCAATAGACAATATCCAGAAACTGCAAGAAGAGTATAAAAAGCTTCGTGAGAAAATGCTGCAAGAAAAAGATATGTCTTGGCAAGACAAGAAGGAGCTCGAGAAGTTGATGGAAAAACAAAAAGATCTTCAAGATAAGCTCGAAAAAGCTAAAGAGAAGTTTGATGAAAATCTAAAAAAACAAGAGGAGTTTAAGGAACAAAAAGAAGAAATTCTAGAAAAGCAGGAAAAGCTCCAACAGATGTTCGAAGAGGTATTGGATCCGGAAACCCAAGAATTAATGGAAAAGATTCAAGAGTTAATGGAAGAACTCAATAAAGATGAGGCAATGGATATGGTCGAGCAGATGGAAATGGATGATCAAGCTGTCGAACAAGAGATGGATAGACTATTAGAGTTGTTTAAGCAACTTGAAATGGAGAAAGAGATCAAAGAAACCATAGAGAAGCTCGAAGAGCTTGCAGAGAAACAAGAAGATTTAGCCAAAGAAACTCAAGAAGAGAAAAAATCATCCGAGGAACTTAAAAAAGAGCAAGAAAAAATAAATGAAGAGTTTAAGGATGTAAAAGAAAAATTAGAAGAGTTAGAAAAGAAAAACGAGGAGCTTTCTCCACCAAAAGATCTTGGCGATAAGGAAGAGAATGAAGAGCAAATGGATGATATTGAAGAAGATTTGGAAAAGAGTGAAGAACAGTTAGAACAACAAGATAAACAAGGTGCCAGCAAGTCTCAAAAGGGTGCAGCCAAAAAAATGAAAAAAATGGCAGGTGGTTTGCAGCAGAGTATGGAGTCGGGTGAACAAGAACAGATGGAAGAAGATATGCAGGCCTTACGCCAGCTACTTGAAAATCTTCTTGATCTATCATTCGATGAAGAAGAATTAACTAAAGATGTTAGTTCTGTTCAGACTACAAGTGTCATTTATAAAGATCTGGTCCAAACTCAGTTTAAACTAAAAGATGACTTTTCTCTAATTCAGGATAGTCTCCACGCTTTAAGCAAAAGGGTCGATCAAATAGAGCCTATTGTAACTGAAAAAACAATTGAAATTTCTGCAGACATCGATAGTAGTCTCGTCTTTTTAGAAGAAAGAAAGGTTAGTAATTATCAAGAATTGGTCTCTATAAAATATCAACGTCGAATCATGAAAAATGTAAATGATTTAGCCTTGATGCTCAATGAAGCCATGGAACAAATGCAACAACAAATGTCTGGTATGATGTCCGGTTCTCAAATGTGCAATAAACCAGGAGGCAAACCAGGTAGTAAACCGGGTAAAGTTCCAGGAGATAAAATAACTGAAGGCCAAGGAGAGTTGAACAAGCAAATGGAGAAAATGAAAAACTCCATGGAAAAAGGTAAAAATGGTAAAGGTGGTAAAAACGGGAAGAATGGAATGGCCAAAGAATTCGCAGAAGCTGCTGCAAAACAAGCTGCATTGAGAAAGGCATTACAAGATTTGAATCGATCGAAACAAGAGCAAGGAAAAGGGTCCAAAGAGTTGCAAGAAATTATTGATCAAATGAATAAAGTAGAAACGGACCTTGTCAACAAACGTTTTGACAACGAAGTTTTAAAAAGACAACAAGATATAATGACAAGGCTCCTTAAGGCGGAAAAAGCAGAGAGACAAAGAGAATATGACAACAAACGCAAAGGAGAGACTGCGAGAGAGAAAAAGAAAGAATTGCCACCATCAATAAAAGAATACTTAAAAGAGAAAGAAGCAGAGATCGAATTGTACAAAACCATTTCTCCAGAATTAAGACCTTTTTATCGAGGACTTGTGGATAAATATTACAACGAACTCAAGAGTAAAAAAACCAATTAACCAAAGCCATTTCATCTGTTTACATTAAAAATGAATTGGAGAATGCTAAAACTGAAATCTAACCCAAATTCCATTAACCTTATAGAGGGATACGTCCAACGTATTGTCACTGAATACAAAATCAGTGCATCTAAATATCCTGATATCCTCATTAGCCTCACCGAGGCTGTAAACAACGCCATCATTCACGGCAATAAAAATGATGATTCGAAGTTTGTTGATGTTTATGTGGACAAAACAAGATCCGGGATAAGTTTCCAAATCAGTGATCAAGGTCGAGGTTTTAATCCTAACGAAGTTCCTGATCCTACAGCCCCCGATAGATTAGATTGCTGTGGAGGTAGAGGTGTCCATATAATTAAAGAATTATCAGATAACGTCGAATATCTAAACAACGGAAGAACTGTAGAAATATATTTTGACCTCTAATACGATTCTTTTTTTCTACGAAGAAATCTCTTTAAACTTAGACGAATCCAAACTTAATTCTTGGTTGAGATCTGTTATTACAGAACACCAAAAAGAATTAGAAACATTAAACTACATCTTTTGCTCAGATGAATATCTCTTAGATATAAATCGCAAATATCTAAATCACGATTACTATACGGATGTTATTGGATTTCCGTATGCTCAAGAACATATCGAGGGTGACATTTATATCAGTATAGATAGAGTACGAGAAAATGCACTAGCTCTAAAAACCTCATTCGAGAATGAATTAAACAGGGTTATCGTTCATGGGCTACTTCATTTCTTAGGTTATGAGGATAAGACTCCTGAAACAAAAGAACAAATGAGGCAAAAAGAAAACCACTACTTAAATCAATTCAGCGTATAAAACAGCATAGGTGCATTGTTGTTTGCAATGGCCAAAACAGGCTTTGAGTTATTCTGTTTTATGAGTTTCGCTGCCCTAACATCGCCATTTGCTAATATTCCTGATTCTGTAGGATGCATCGCTCTCCATTTTCTATTTGATTCATTGATCAAAACACACCCAATTCCAGCATCACTCCGTGTGGTTTCTACTTCTCTATCATGAAAGTTGCCAGCAGTAAAAAGATCCTGATCGCCATCTCCATCAAAATCATAAACAACTATTCCATATACAGGTGCAATTTGGCTTTCCATTGGTAATTCTAACGCCTCAAAATTTCCACCACCGTCTCCATAAAAAATTGTGTGGGCAAAAGTATATGCTTCTTTTACTGTCATTCCTTCTTCTCTACCTTCTAAAACATCTTCGACTGTAGATTTTCCGAAGACATCATAGGTTTCAAATTTTTCAGCAACAAAAGGCATTTGCTCTGAGGAACATTGTCTTCCCCTTACAGGGAAAGTTTTGCCATCTTGATTAAAACCTAGATAAACATCATTGGTACCATTTTGATCAAAGTCATTGACAAATAGTTTGAAAGGTTCTGCCTTTGTTGCAGTGTATTTATTATTCAAGCCTAAATTTCCAATTATCAAATCAAGATTACCGTCTTGATCGAGGTCAGCGACTTCTACGCTGTTCCACATGCCATTGGTTTTTGCAAAAGTAGCTTCTTGTTTCGATTGCATTTCTTGTCCATTGTAGATAAATACACTAATAGGCATCCACTCTCCTACTACGACCAACTCTTCTTTTCCGTCTTTGTCCAAATCTGTAGCTTTCGCCGATGTAACCATTCCTAGTTCTTTAAATATTTTTGCTTTCGATTCTGTCACATTCGTGAATTGACCGTTTTCCAATTCAAGTAAGTTACTATCTGTGGACCTACCATATTGACCAGGCACCTGTCGACCTCCTACAAAAATATCTTTGTCGCCATCTCCATCAAAATCTATAAAACAGACGGCACCACCACTAATGGAAACTTGTGACATCGGTATCCCTTGATTAAAATCTCCGTTGCCATCATTGAAATAAAAACGGTCGTTGAAACCTTCCTTATTTTCTCCAAATTCGTTCCCTCCACTAGCTACATATAGGTCTTCATCTCCGTCTCCATCAATATCCACAAATTGTGCAGCTCCGTCCTCATATACTTTATGTAAATCAAAGGATGGAAAAACAGTTTCATCAAAACCATTCCCGTTGTTTATACACATTTTACCAGGGACATTAATTGAACCACCCAAATAAAAATCGTCAAGTCCATCTTGGTTCACATCAGCCACGGCCAGCACAGGACCTAGACTTGATAATTTATAAGGGATCAAAATCTCTTTCTCATAATCATCAAAGGGATTCTCAAAATGTCTTATTGAATTAACTTGTTTTTGGGTAAAAAGTGTTTTAGCGAGAGGTGTATTTACATTTATTTCTTTTGCCTCAGTAAGATTCACTTCCAACCTTTGATTTGCTTTCACAGATTTCTTTTCCCATACCTTCCCGTTAGGGAATGTAATTTTTACATCCGCTCTATCATATGCGCCTAGACCAAAATGAGATATTGCTTGACATGTAGACATATATCCTCTGTATGGAGTGTGATCTATTGTTTGTGTTAGCGCTGCTGTCTTTAACTCTATTCGCGATCCAATAGCTTTACTGTTTCCTTTAGATCCTTTGAGAGAAATATTAAGATAGTTATTGACCTTATTTTCAGATGAGTTGTTTTTATAGATCCAAGCTTTTTGATTGGTATTATTCATCACAAGATCAAGATCATTATCATTATCTAGATCTACATAAATCATTCCTTGAGACCAACCCTTATCTGTCAAGCCCCATTGATCACTTTTTTTATCAAAACCTAAATCTCCATTGTTCCTAAAAGCATAATTCTGAATTTTTACAGAAGGGCTTTTCGATGTAATATCAAGCAAGTCTTGTGGCGTGACTTTATTCTTTTTCTTCTTTAAAATCTTGTCCCTCTCTTTTTCAAAATCTTTATTTCTAATGTCCTTATACAATCCATTTGAAACCAACAAATCCTTAAGGCCATCATTGTCTACATCTACAAACAATGGTGCCCAAGACCAATCCGTATTTGAAATTCCTGCCATTTGGGCTATTTCACTGAATGAGCCATTTCCGTTGTTTAATTGAAGAGCATTAAACATGTATTGGTGGTGAAATCCTGCTTTTACTAGATTCCAAAATTTCTCAGGATTCATTCCACTCATATTGGTTTTTTGACGGTAATTATCCTCTGCAACCATATCAACTGTATACACATCAAGATGACCATCATTATTGATATCTGCAATATCCGCTCCCATGCTAAAATTGCCGATGTGTTTCATGGCAGTATTGATGGTGTTTTTAAAACCTCCTTTTCCGTTATTTATAAAGAGTTGGTCCGGCTCTTCATAATCACAAGCAATGTAGATATCAGTCCAACCATCATTGTTTAAATCACAAGTTGTGGCGCTCAGCGTATATGCATAGTTTGTAATCCCTGCTTCTTTAGTTACATCAATAAATTTACCTGCATCATTTCTATATAATCTATCAGTGTATTGTAGGTCTCGTTTTCCTTTTAATTTTTTCTTTCCATCCAGGGTTGAAGGTGGTTGGTTACATACATATACATCCAGATCACCATCATTATCAAAATCAAAAAAATTGGCCATTATCGAATGTCCTTGATCAGCTAGTCCATATTCTTTTGCTCTTTCAGTAAAACTTAAATCCCCATTATTGATATAAAGTTTATTAGCAAGTCGAGCTTTATCATCATAAAAAAACTTACAAACGTAAATATCATCATAACCATCACCGTTAATGTCAACGATGCTTACTCCAGAAGACCAGTCTTCATCTAAATCTAATTTGGAGCCTTTTGAGATGTCTTGGAATTGAAAATCACCTTTGTTAAGATATAATCGATCGCTACTTTGATTGCCAGCAAAGTATAAATCCATCAAACCATCATTATTAATGTCTAGACTTGCAACACCTCCACCTTGATAGAGACCATCATTGAGCAAAATATTATCTCTTTCGTTTTCCTCGATAACATTGACAAAATCAATACCGGTTTGACTGTCGTCAATCCTTGTAAAAAATTTTGACTCCGAATATTGATCTGCTGTGCTCGTGTTATTTTTTGGACCATTTTGCTCCTTGTCTTGAGTACAGGACATAATGGCAAAAATCAAAATAATTAGATAGACCTTGTTCATTAAAATTGTTTTCTTTGAGTCCCGCGAAAATACTAAGTCTTTTTAGAAAAAAGTATATATTAAAATCCTTTATAATGTGTTGACTATCAAGCATTTACTTGCAGATAGTATTTTATTCGATACTTTAAGCGCATTGAAAATCGATGGAAGAATAAAATATAAGCACATATCCTACAATAATTAAACATATAAGAACCTAATACACTGTTTATCAGTAATTTATATAATAAAAAAGTTTAATTTGTTAGCGATTTGTAAATTTTTACAATCTATATTTTCGAGGACTTATCTTTGCTAAAATTTATTTTACAAACTATCATTAATACTTGTATGAAAAAGTGTCTTCTTTTGGTTTTTTCATGTCTATTCATTTGCGCGAATGCGCAAGAAAATAAAAACAACAATAAGTTTAAACAACTAAAACAAGAGTTACCTACTCCTAATTCTTATCGTAATGCTTCGGGTGCTCCTGGACATGAATACTATCAGCAAAGAGCTGACTATAAAATGAAATTGAAGATCGATGATGAAAATCAGAGACTTCATGGAGATGAGAGAATTCAATACTACAATAATTCTCCAGACGAATTATCTTATTTGTGGCTACAATTAGATCAAAATGTTCGTGCAAAGGATTCGGACTCGCACAAGATTAGAGGCAGTCAAATAAATGAAAGAACTAATCTTTCATCCCTTGCCAGATTAGATCCTTCCTTTGATGGAGGGTTTAAGATAGATCATGTAAAGGATGACAACGGTAAAAAGCTAAACTATGTGATCAATAAAACCATGATGAGGATTGATCTTGAAAAACCTCTTAAAAATGGAGAGAGTTTCTCTTTTAATATTAAGTGGTGGTATAATATCAACAATACAAGAAAAGATCGAGGTCGTTCAGGATACGAGCATTTTGAAGAGGATGGTAATAATGTTTACGTAATTGCTCAATTTTTTCCACGAATGTGCTCATACAATGATGTTGAAGGTTGGCAAAATAAACAGTTTTTAGGCAGAGGTGAGTTTGCATTAATTTTTGGTGATTATGATGTAGAGATTGAAGTTCCTGTAGATCACTTAGTAGCCTCTACCGGTGAATTGCAAAATGCTGATAAGGTTTTGACTGGAGAACAAAAGAAGAGATTAAAAAAAGCAGCCAAAGAAACAGTACATCCTGTCATTATTGCTTCCATGGAAGAAGCTGAGGATAGAATGAAAGACAAAAAATCTAAAACTCAAAAATGGCACTTTAAAGCAGAAAACGTTCGAGATTTTGCCTTTGCAACTTCAAGAAGATTTATATGGGATGCTATGGGTGTGAAAATGGCAGATGGCCGAACTGTGATGGCCCAATCAATGTGGGTAAAAGAAGGGGATTGTCTTTGGAGAAAATATTCTACTAAAGCTGTGGCACATACCATTAAATGGTTTTCTCATTACACTTTTGACTATCCATACCCTACTGCATGGTCTATTGATGGAAGTATGGGAATGGAATATCCAATGATATGTTTCAACTTCGGACGATGTGAAGATGATGGCACTTATACGCAAAGGATGAAATACGGCCACATCGGTGTGATTATTCATGAAGTGGGTCACAACTGGTTTCCGATGATAGTCAATTCGGATGAAAGACAATGGACCTGGATGGATGAAGGGTTTTGCACATTCGTGCAATATTTAACTGAGCAACACTGGGAGAGAGACTTTCCATCAAGAAGAGGACCTGCACACAAGATTGTTGATTACATGGGTGGTGATAAAAGTAAGATCTCCCCTATTATGACCAATTCTGAGAGTATACATCAGTTTGGTAATAATGCATATGGTAAACCCGCTACTGCTTTTAATATTCTTAGAGAAACAGTTATGGGAAGAGAATTATTCGACCATGCATTTAAGACTTATTCAAATAGATGGAAGTTTAAACATCCAATGCCAGGTGATTTCTTCAGAACCATGGAGGATGCGAGTGGTGTTGATCTTGATTGGTTTTGGAGAGGCTGGTTTTATACTAACGATCATGTTGATCAATCTTTAGTTTCATTTAAACCAATGGAAGTCGAAGCTTTTAACCCTAGGGTATCTATGGCAAAACAAAAAGCGACTAGAGATGAAGGTCCTGTTAATATCAGTACAATAAGAAATCGACAAGAAATCAAAAAGACCTTAAACGAGGAGGATCCTACAATCAATGATTTTTATACAGATTATGATCCTTTAGAAACAAATGCTCTAGATGACAAGGAATACCAAGATTACATCGATGGACTCAGCGAAGATGAAAGAAAGATTCTAGAATCTGGAAAAAACTTTTATGAACTCAAATTTGAGAACGAAGGTGGGTTGGTGATGCCAGTGATCTTTGATTTCGTTTATGAAGACGGTACAAAAGAAACTTTTAGATTGCCTGCAGAAGTTTGGAAATTAAATCATTCTTCTTTTACTAAAATATTCCCTACAGATAAAAAGGTTGTTGAAGTGATTTTAGATCCTTATTTAGAGCTTGCAGATGTTGATAGATCGAACAATTATTATCCACATAAACAAGAAGAAGATCGTTTTGATTTGTTTCAGAGTAGAAAGAAAAGAACAAGAGATAATCCGATGCAAAGAGATAGAAAGGCTAAAGAATTATCTAAAAAGAAAGACATAAAGCCATAATAATGTTCCACGTGGAACCTAGAACAGTTGGAGATTTACTTCAACTGTTTTTTTTTTGTTCCACGTGGAACAAAAAAACTAAATAGTTGCATTTAAAAAGGTTTCAAGTAAAGAATTGAACTCATTTGGCTTTTCCATCATTGCAGCATGACCACATTTATCGATAAAGTGTAACTGTGCATGGGGAATTAATTCTTTGAATTTATCGCCAACAAAGGGAGGCGTTATTGTATCATCTTGTCCCCAAATCAAAAGGGTAGGGCACTTAATCCCATCGAGTCTGTCTTCTAAATTATTTTTAATTGCTGATCTAGCTGTAGCAATAATACTCAGTGTTTTGTCTCGATCATTCACAATATCGTAAACTTCATCAACCAATTCCTTTGTCGCAATTTTTGGATCGTAAAATGTACTTTCTGTTTTAGTTTTTACGAATTCATAATTGCCTCTAGGAGGAAAAGTACTTCCTAAAGAATCCTCAAATAGACCAGAACTTCCCGTAAGTGAGATTGATGATACCTTATCAGGGTTTTTTAAAGTATATAATATTGCTAAATGTCCACCTAATGAATTTCCTAACACATGGTGTCTATCATAAGATTTGTGGGTAACAAATTCCTCAATTGCGGAAACCAATGCGTCTAGATTAAGCTCTTTAAAAGGAATAGAAAATATGGGTAGTATAGGGACAACGACATTATAATCATCTTTAAACCGTTCAATAATTCCTTCGAAATTACTCAGCGCACCAAATAAACCATGCAGTAAAAGGAGTACCTCTTTACCTTCGTTGGTTTCTATATATGTATACTTTCCTTCTTCTTTTAAATAATCACTTATCATGGCGATTAAAATAATTTCTTCAAAAATAGAATTTTATCTAGCCTTTATAGTGTAATTAATAAAAAGGCTGACAGATAACAATGCTAATCCAAAAGCTTGATGTAAAACACCTAACCCGACTGGAATGTTTCCTTTACAATTAATGACGGTTACTATACCTAATATTACTTGGCTCAATAAAATCACCATAAGTATTACGGGTTTCCAACTCTGAAGTTTAGATTCTTTCAAGAGAAGATATCCCAATCTTAAACCCATAAAAAACAACAGATAAGCAACTAAACGGTGAATGGTCTGTATGAGGGCTGGAAGTAAAAGGTTTTTATCATACTGATTAAAATTTTCTAAAGTGTATTCTTCAAGTTGAAAAATTATCGAAGGGATAAAACTTCCATTCATATCAGGCCAAGTAGGATAAAACAAACCTGCTTTCATTCCAGACATTACTCCACCAAAAAATATTTGTATGGAAACCAAAATTGTAAACGTCAAAGCAGCTTTGCTAAATGAAGACTTTATTTTTTCGATAGCAAACCCATAAAAACAGGTCCATAACATGGCAGCATAAACGGAGAAACCAATACACAAATGTAAAGCCAGTTTATACGCATTTACCCAAGGTCTATTTATAAGTCCACTAGCGACCATTATCCATCCAAAACTAGCTGCCAAGACAGCCAACAGAATCACTGAAAGTAAATATTTTATTAAGGCTTTGTCGATGAACTTCAACAATAAAAAACCTATAAAAGGAAAAAGAAAAACAAAACCCATTAAGCGTGCCCAGAGTCTATGTAAATACTCCCAGAAATATATAAACTTAAACGTACCACTTTCGAAAATCGTACCCATCTCCATACCTTCATTTATCTTTTCATATTGAGGAGTGAGCTTATAAAGCTCAAATTCTTCTTCCCATTGATTATCGGAAAGTGGAGGTAAAGTTCCTGTAATTATTTCCCATTTAGTAATTGACAAACCAGATCCTGTTAATCTCGTTATTCCACCAACAACGATCTGAATGAATAACATAAATAGTCCCAAAAGAAGCCAAAGTCGAACAAGCTTATTATACTTCATGAAACAAAAATATGGAGACTAAAATGAAGATCAATGTAATCATCCAAAGCTCGTTTTCTTTATAATAGATATAAATAATTTAAAAGAAGCTTTATTATTATTAGCACTGTTAATATGTTTAAAATCATTAAATAAATTGGATTAAATATTCTATTACTAGATATTCCACATTTAATTAACATTATTATTGAATATAACTAATTTATATTCAATTAATTAACATAAATATTATTTTGTAGATAAGTTAATGTTAATAACTATAACCTGAATTTATCTTGTGGAGAAGACCCTTTTATAACTGTAAAATTTGAATAAAAAAGTATTATATATAATTAATTTTAATATGTTTTATAATGCTTGTTAGTTTTCGAGGAGTTATCCACACTAAATATTAAAATTTATGTTGGTATTTAATTTTTGTATTCCTTCTACATCAATATTTTATGGATATAGAAAATTATTAATGTTTAAAACTTTATGAAAGTAGTAATACAAAGAGTAAATAATGCTGAAGTAGATATCCCTTCTGAAAATTATAACCAATCGATTGAAAATGGTCTTATGGTCTTATTAGGAATCGAAAATGAAGATAACGCTGATGATATTAATTGGTTAACTAACAAAATTGTCAGTATGCGAATATTTAATGATTCAGATGGAATAATGAATTTATCGATTAATGATATTGGCGGATCAATACTATTAGTAAGTCAGTTTACACTTCAAGCCAGTACAAAGAAAGGAAATAGACCTTCTTACATAAAAGCCGCAAAGCCAGAAATAGCAGTACCAATTTATAATTCATTTATTATTGAATTAACAAATAAGCTGATGAGTCACAATTTAAAGACTGGTATTTTTGGCGCCGACATGAAAATTTCTTTAATAAATGACGGACCAGTCACCATAATTATGGATTCTAAAAACAGAGTATGATTTATTTACACGAAGTTCAAGATAAAGTTGATCAATGGATTAAGTTAAATGGTGTACGATATTTTGACGAACTAACAAACGCCTTAATATTGAATGAAGAGGTTGGAGAATTTTCGAGTTTAGTAGCTCGAATCTATGGTGAGCAGTCCTTTAAAACTATAGAACAAGAGCAGGCGGCTAATGAAAATATAAAAGATGAGCTAGGTGATATATTTTTTGTTATCGTTTGTTTAGCCAATCAGATGGACATCTCAATCGAAGAGATATTTAAAAAAAACTTAGCAAAGAAAACCAAAAGGGATAAACATAGACACCATAATAATCCGAAGTTGAATACAAGAAACTCCAAAAGTCAATAAGTTTTAATTGAGTAATCAGGAAACAATTTTTACGCGTTTACTAAAAAGCAAATTAGTTTTTGCTTGTTTAATATTTCTCTCATTTTTGTTTTTAGTATCTGTTTTTTCTTATTTCATAATTTCTGACAATTCTCCGAATGCCAATACTCAACATTTGGAAATAACTTTGAAAGAACCAGGATTCAAATCAAAATTCTTAATTCTATCCTCACAAGAAAACGGAACCGAATCCTTTTTATCTATTCTTTTATTCGGTCAACGTAATTCTACCGATCAAATACCTTTCAAAGAATTGAAAGTCGAAAAAGAACATTTGTTGATTACAAACCACTTTAATCAGAATAAAATTTTTCTCCTTAATGATATAGTTAAAAAAGATGAATCCTTGGATAATTACATTATCGAAAAAACTTTTTTGTTAGGGACGGATAAGTTTGGACGAGATATATTTAGTCGACTTATACTTGGTATTAGGATATCCTTGCTGATTGGTTTTATGTCAGTTCTGATATCCTTGACCATCGGAATTATTATTGGAGCATCCGGTGCTTTTTTTGGAGGATGGGTTGATAGAGTAGTGCTTTATTTAATTAACATTATGTGGTCTATACCTACCTTATTATTAGTATTTGCCATAATCATTGCCTTCGGACGAGGTTTTTGGATAATATTTTTTGCAGTAGGTCTAACACTCTGGGTTGATGTAGCAAGACTGGTGAGAGGCCAAGTTTTAAAAATTAAAGAAGAAGAATTTATAACTGCGGCGCGAAGTTTATCTTACAGTTCTTCTAGGACTATTTTTAGACATATTTTACCAAATATTATTGGTCCCTTGCTAGTAATTGCAGCCATTAACTTTGCAATTGCCATACTGATTGAAGCAGGTTTGTCTTATCTGGGTTTTGGGATTCAACCACCAGCACCATCTATTGGAAATATGCTAAATGAAAATTATGGATATGCAATTACCGGAAAGCCTTTTTTAGCTTTTATTCCTTCATTGACAATAATGTTTATGGTTTTGACATTTAATTTAATTGGCTCGGGTCTAAGAGATATCTTAGATGTAAAATCCATCAACTGATTTGACCTATGAATTCTAGGGACATTGCCATAATGGAAAAATTGGAAAAGGAACTTAGTCTGAAAGAACTTCAGATTAAAAGTTTACTGACCATTACACAAGCGATAAATGATAACATATCTGCAGAAGGTCTTTATGGTATGTATCAAAATTTTCTGAGCTGGGATATGGGTATTAGCGTAATGGCGCTTTTCGTCAATTCTCAAAGTGAAGCATGGGAGTGTGTTTCGAATATTAATTATGCTCGTTCATCACACAAGAAGTTAGTCAAACAATTATTAGAATACGATAGACTTCATACTATTAAAGAAACGGATAGCGAAACCCTTCAAAATTTTGATATTATTATACCGGTATATCACAAAAAGGATCCCATTGCGTATAGCGTAATAGGTGGGATAAAATCAAGAGATGATCTTTATAATAAAATTCAGTTTATCACCACCATTACCAATATTGTTGCCGTTGCTTTGGAGAACAAAAGATTATTTAAACGAAAGTTAGAGCAGGAGAGATTAAACAAGGAAATAGAGCTAGCAAGTGGCGTTCAGAAAATGCTTATCCCTGAACATCTTCCAAAATATCCATCTCACCAATTAAGTAGTATTTACAAACCTCATTCAAACATTGGAGGGGACTATTTGGACTATATCGAATTTGATAAAAATAAATTTGCTTTTTGTATTGCCGATATATCGGGAAAGGGAGTTCCAGCAGCTCTTTTGATGGCTAACTTTCAAGCCATGATTCAAAGTCTAATTTATCAGTATCGTGATTTAGAAACCTTTGTTTTTGCACTTAACCAAGCTGTATTTAGGATTACCAAGAGTGATAAATTCATTACTTTTTTTATTGCTCAAATCGATCACAAAAGAAAAACCCTGAGTTATATAAATGCTGGACATTATCCACCGATTTTAGTCAATGGTTCAGAAATAAGACGACTTAAAAGTGGTTGTACTGTGATAGGCGCCTTCGAGAAATTGCCAGAGATAGAAGAAGAAAAAATAGAATTAAAGGATGAGGCATTGATATTAAGCTTCACTGACGGTTTAGCTGATTTAAAAAATCAAAATGGAGAATATTTTGAAGATGATCGGATTGAATCTTTTGTCAAAAAGCATGCAAAATCGGATGTTGATACCTTCAATGAAGAACTCTTAAAAGAAATTGATAGTTTTAAAGGGGATACCGAATATGTAGATGATATTGCGGTGCTCACATGCAAAATAAATTAATGGCACGTCGAACAGTTTATAGGGAAAGAAAAAGATTAAATGCGGCTTTACTTGCTTTTATTGGAGGTGGATTAGGTCTGCATAAATTCTATCTACGTGATACAGGCGGTGGTATATTTTATCTTATTCTAGCCTTTGTTACCATCAACAGCTTCTATTTTCCATTTTCCGTTATTCTTGGTTTGTTTGATGCAATGAAACTATTAATGATGCCGGACTCTGAGTTTGATCGAAAGTATAATCGTCAACTATTAAAGCAAAACAGATCTTATCGAAAAAATAGTCGGAGTAAGGTGCACCAAAAACCAAGCAAACGAGTTAGAAACAATCCATTCAAAAAGACAGCTTTAGCTAAATACAAAGATTTCGCTTTAGAAGAATCCATAGAAGATTTTAAAAAGGCAATAGAAATAGATAATGGTGATCCAGATTTACACTTCAATATTGCTTGTGCATATTCTTTAACAGAACAAGCGGATGAGGCTTTTTATCATTTAAGCAAAGCTGTTGAAAATGGTTTTGCTGATTTTGAAAAAATAAAGACTCACGATGATTTAGCCTTCGTCAGGATTCAACCTGGATTTGAACAATTTCAAAAGAATAATTATTCCAATTACACAGGGGTCGGAAAAAGAAATAATCAAACTCAAACTTCTGCCAATAATCAAGTGGGTGATGACTTATTGTTGGCACAATTAAACAAGCTAAAAGAGTTACGAGATAAGGGAATTTTAAATGAAAATGATTACGTCACGGAGACAAAAAAACTAATGAGAAGGAGATAAGTATAGACACTTATTCTTTTTTTTCGTCTAAATAAAAAACAATCCTTTTGATAGCATACGAATTAATATCAAAAACGATCGCACCATTGCATAAAAATGATACTGGTGAGCAGGCTTTAACAATGATGAGCATCTATCATGTTAAGCACCTCCCTGTTGTCGAAGATGACCTTTTGATAGGTATTATATCCGAAGATGAAATTTTAGCCAATGACTTGGAAAAAGAAATTGGTTCTTACGACATGATGGAAAACAAACCTTTTGTCAAAGAAGATGACCATCTTTTCGAAGTATTGTCAAAACTAGGCGAACAAAAACTTAGCGTTATACCTGTAGCTGATAAAGAAAACTACTATTTAGGCGCAATCAAACAAGAAGACCTAATTCATTACTACGCAAACAGCTTTTCATTTAAAGAAGCTGGCTCTATTTTGGTTATACAAATGAAAAGGATAAATTATTCTTTGGCAGAGATTTCTCGTATTGTAGAAGAAGAGAATGGTTCCATCCTTAGTACTTTTTTAAGTTCTACAGATAATTCTGAGAATGTAATGGTTACACTTAAGATCAGTGCAGAGAATACAAATGGAATCGTTGCATCTTTTGAAAGATATGGTTACGAAATAAAAGGCTCATTTATGGAAAATGAATATATCGATACACTTAAAGAACGGTATGATGCCTTAATGACTTATCTAAATGTCTAAACATTTATTATTAGTCTTTTTTAGTTTCTCCCTATGCCTTTTGTATTCACAAAATGAAACAGCTCCTCATGTAATTATCGATTCTATAATTATCAAAGGAAACAAAAAGACTAAAGAACGTATCGTTCACAGGGAATTGGATTTTGCCATTGGAGATACAATACTAATCCGAAACTTTGAAGAAAAGATGCTTCTTTCGAGAAAGAGACTTTTTAATACAGGTCTTTTTAATCTCATCAATATAAATCTTAGTGGTTTCAATGCTACCACTAATAAAGGAAATGTAGTAATTGATCTAGTCGAAAACCTTTTCATTTACCCAGCTCCGATCTTCGAGCTCGCAGACCGTAACATAAATGTATGGCTTAAAGAAATGAATGGCTCGCTTGATAGAGTCAACTATGGATTGAGGTTGGATCACATAAATTTAACGGGGATGCAAGACCGACTCAAGGTCAAATTACAAAGAGGTTATACCCGAAAATATGAACTAAATTATACTTATCCCTATCTCAATAGAAACCTAGGATTTGGCGGACACATATTTTATGCAGAACAAAAAGAGATAGGTTATATCACACAAGGAAATAAAACATTGTTCTTTCAAGCGATGGACGAAAGAATCATGTTGAGAAGATTCAGGACGGGAATAGACTTGCGCTATCGCAAAAATTTATTTAGTTGGCACAATATATATTTTCAGTTTCATCGCAACGCCATTGATGAAGAAATTGCAAATATTCTCAATCCTGATTATTTTCTTAACGGAAGATCTAAGCTCAGGTTCTTTTTATTAGAATACAATTTTGATTTTAATAAACGGATTTTCAATATTTATCCAGAAGGAGGTTATAGGATTAATTTTAATATTAAAAAGGAAGGTCTAGGAATTTTTAAAGACTATAATAATCTTCCTGTTTTCGTTGATTCGGACCTACACTTTAAAATTAAAAGCGGACTAATTACGAGCTTCCGAGTAAAAGCTAAAGCTAATTTAATACGTGATAAGTTGGCATTCGCCAATAATACAGGACTGGGATATGGTAAAGATATTGTTGGTGGGTATGAACTCTATTTGCTAGATGGTTCAGATTATATTCTGACAGAATCGCAGTTGAAGTTTAGATTCTTTGATAGAATTTTAAATATCGATCGGATTATGCCCATAAAAGGTTTTAAAAAATTGGATCTAAAAATGTTCTTTAGATTAAATATTGATGCAGCGTACGTAAATGAAAGGGATTACATAATTACTAATGATTTAAACAATCAGTGGGTTGTAGGATTTGGCCCGGCTATTGATATATTGTTTTTTCATAATTTTCTTTGGAAGTTTGAATATAGTTTTAATCAATTGGGTGAATCCGGATTATTTATTCACACATCAAACGTTTTCTGATGCAGGTTTTAATTTATGGCAGAATAGTAAAAGAAGAGGATCGGCAAGTAATAAAGCAATTACTGGACACCCTCTCCGAACTTCGCATAAAGGCTCATATTTTGGAGGCTTTTAAGAGCTCGGCAATAGAACAAAACCTTAAATCTGATTTACCGACTTTCAACTCTTATAATGACATAAAAAAAATTAGACCGGATTTTTTAATCTCGTTGGGAGGAGATGGTACGATCTTAAGTGCAATGACGCTCATAAGAGATTTGGCTGTGCCAATTTTAGGTATCAATCTTGGAAGGTTAGGATTTTTGGCGAATGCAGATAAAAACAAGATTCATCAAAGCTTATTAAAATTGAAAAATGGTGATTTTTCTTTACAGGATCGTACGATGTTACAACTAAGATCTGAGCGCAACCTATTTGGCGAATGCCCAGTTGCTTTGAATGATTTTACAGTTTTGAAAAGAGACAATTCTTCGATGATATTAATTCATTGTTACATAAATGGAGAATTACTAAACTCGTATTGGGCAGATGGACTTATCGTTTCGACTCCTACAGGTTCTACTAGTTATTCACTTAGTGTAGGAGGACCTATTGTTACACCTGATTCAGGTAATTTTGTTATTTCTCCAGTTGCTCCTCACAATCTAAATGCTCGTCCAGTCGTAGTTAGTGATGATGTTGAGATAAGTATACGAGTAGAGGGAAGATCAGAGACTTACCTCGTCACATTAGATGCAAGAAACAACACGATAAGTGACAAGGAGGAATTGGTCCTCACTAAATGTAATTATACTGCCAAGTTGGTCAGTTTAAACAATAGTTCCTTTTTTAAAACCATTCACAAAAAGCTTAATTGGGGTACAGACAAACGTAATTCATGACCAATGAAGATATGTCATATGATCGTTCTGCGTATTTAAGATTTAGAGAAATACAAGAAAATGCCTTTCGGACCAAAGTAAAGTTTGTTCTAGAGCAAAGGGATCAAATTAATAAACTAAGGTATCGTGATAAACAATTTATTGAACTTGATTTTCTAATTTGTTTGTTTGAGATAGGGGATTACGAACGTTATTTAGAATTTGTTGATAAAGAAATAGAATCAGTCATTAGAAATAACATATTCCGATTTAAAGAAAAAGATATTTATTATCATCTTTTACAGTGTAAAGCATTGGCTTTATTTAATCTTTTTAAGGACCAAGAATGCTTAAAACTTACCAAAGAGATCTGTGCCATCAATGGCAATAGTAAAATTCCACGAATCATCATTTTAAAGTTGATGAAACGCAAGAAGAGAAAATGGTCAATCCGTTTAAATGGACTTTCAATTGGTTTAATTTTAATGACAGCTGTCATTCTTTTTGTAGAACTTATAGTAATCCGTCCTTTCTACCCTGAGCATAGTATAACAATTGAAATGTTCAGAAACACCACGATATTAGCTGCATTTTCCTTTTTGATTGTTAAAGAAATTCTCGTTTATCTTTTTGCCCATCATGAGACCAATAAATTAGTCAAATAAGTATTTATCTTAGTTGGTACGGTTTTCGTCGAAAAAACTGCGATTCCTTTTGGATTAATATGACTCGTGACACTCTTGTGTCTATTTTTAAATAAAAATCTTCTCTATGAAAAATTTCTTTCATTTTATTTCTTTTGGGCTTTTTGCAATGTTAATTGTTGGTTGTGCCCCAAGTACTTCTTCTGATACGGAAGTCATACCTGGCTTGGATTTATCCAATATTGATACAACTACAAGTCCATCTTCAGATTTCTTTAGGTACGCCAATGGTGCATGGTTGGATCGCACCGAAATTCCAGATGATCGATCAAGGTGGGGAAGTTTTGACGAACTCAGGAAAAAATCCAGTGAAAATACATTGGCTGTTTTGAAGGAAGCTTCAGAGAGTAATACTTATGGTAAAGGTACTGACCAATGGAAAGCAGCAACTTTTTATGCTTCCGCAATGGATACAGTGACGAGAAACGAATTAGGAGTTACTCCATTACAACCATACTTTGATCAAATTAATGACTTTAAAACCATTACGGATGTTCAGAGATACAATGAAAAAACAATTGCCTACGGAGGGAGAACTTTTTTCGATTTTGCGGTTTTTCCTGATTTAAAAAATAGTACGATCAATACTGCATACCTATCTAGTGGATCTTTAGGTTTACCCGAAAGAGATTATTACACTAAATCGGATGACGATTCTAAAAACATTAGAGAAAAGTATATCGGGCACATGCAGAGGATGTTAGGAATTATTGGTAAAGAAAAAAGGGAGGTAATGGCACAAAGTGTAATGTCAGTCGAAACAAAACTAGCGGACGCCATGATGACTAAGGAGAAAAGAAGAAACCCCTTAAACATGTATAACAAAAGGTCAATGGAGGATCTTCAAAAAATGGTTCCTTCAATACAATGGTCAGCATTTTTTAAAAATATTGGGGCTGGAGATTTAGATTCTATAATAGTTATGGACATTAATTATTTTGAAAAACTTGAAGGCATAATTCAATCGACAACTGTTGAGGATTGGAAAAATTATTCACTATGGAATGAATACAACGGTGTCGCATCACAGTTGTCAACAGATATAGAAGAAGCAAACTTTGACTTTTATGGGAAGGAGCTTAGAGGAACCCCGAAGCAAAGACCAAGATGGGAAAGATCTTTAGGAACAGCAAATGGAGTAATAGGTGAAGCCATAGGTAAGCTTTATGTTGACAAACATTTTCCACCGGAAGCAAAAAAGAAGGCTGCTGCAATGATCGAAAACATCAGAGATGCTTTCGAAGTACGTATAAACAACCTAGAATGGATGACTGATGATACAAAGGAGAAGGCTCAAAAGAAATTGGCCAACATTACTGTCAAAATCGGGTATCCTGACAAATGGAAAGATTACGGAGATTTAGAAATTAAAGACAAAGAGGATGGAGGGTCATTTATCACTAACTTAATTGCAGCTTCTAAATGGGGCTTTCAGGAGCAATTGGATAAAATTGGAAAAGAGGTAGATAAAACCGAATGGGGAATGTCTCCACAAACGGTGAATGCTTATTACAATCCTTTGAATAACGAAATCGTTTTTCCAGCAGCTATTTTACAACCACCTTTTTATAATTATCAGGCTGACGAAGCAGTAAATTATGGAGGTATTGGAGCCGTGATAGGCCATGAAATTTCTCATGGTTTTGATGACCAAGGAAGTCGATTTGACGCAGACGGTAATATGACAAATTGGTGGACTGATGAAGACAGAGAGAGTTTCGAGTCACGAAACAAAAAACTCATCGATCAATTCAACAATTATGAAGCACTTCCTGGAGTTTTTGTAAACGGCGAGTTTACCTTGGGTGAAAACATTGGTGACCTAGGAGGTATTGTTGCGGCCTATGATGGTTTACAAAGACATTTTGAAGCCAACGGTAAACCAGAGCCCATAGATGGATTATCAGCGGAAAAAAGATTCTTTATGTCTTGGGGTACTATATGGAGAACAAAGATGAGAGACGAAGAACTTCAAAATAGAATTAAAACAGACCCACACTCTCCTGGTAACTTTAGGGCCAATGGACCACTTTCGAATTTACCAGCTTTCTATGAAGCGTTTGGCGTAAAAGAAGGTGACGCAATGTTTAGAACTGAAGAAGAGAGAGTTAAAATTTGGTAACTAGTTTTTAAATGATAAACACAGGAGCTCCAATTTGGAGCTCCTTTTTAATTTGTATGATCTGGATCGTAGTAACTATAATTATTTTATTTGCCCTATTTATAATCATTTCTAAATCCCTTTCTACTGCACCATACAAAGGTCCAATAACACCTCATTTTAATGGACAAAGATTTAAAAACCCAAGCGGTGTTCCTGCTAATGGTTTTGATAAAGTCTTTCGTTATCTCAGAGAATCAACCAAAGAAAATTGGTTAATTAGGAACCCAAATATCTATGATAAAAAAATAAGAGATGCGACCGATGAAGAGCTTCGATTTTTATGGGTCAATCACAGTACTTTCCTCATACAAATAGGAAATACCAACATTTTGACTGATCCCATTTGGTCAAAGTATTGTAGTCCCATACCTACGCCAATGCTCAAAAGAAAAAGACCATCAGGTATAGCACTAAATAATTTGCCGAGGATTGACCTAGTGTTGATTAGTCATAACCATTATGACCACATGGATAGTAATACAATCAAACTAATATCAGAAAAATGGAATCCAACTTTTATCACGCCTTTGGGCAATGAACAAATTCTAAAAAAATATGGTGCTAAAAAAGTTATTGAGTTAGACTGGTGGAAATCGACAGAAACACATAAAATAAAGCTAAGTTGTACACCAACTAATCATTTTTCGAGTAGAGGCACATTTGACCGAAACACTTCTTTGTGGGGAGGTTTTATCTTAGAAAAATCAGACAAAAAAATATATTTCGTGGGGGATACAGGATATAGTGAGAATCTGTTTGATCAGATTGGTGTAAAATATGGACCAATTGATTTGTCATTTATTCCGATTGGAGCCTATAAACCAGAATGGTTTATGTCGCCGATCCACGTAAATCCTGAAGAAGCAGTTATTCTTCATAAAGAGGTAAAGAGCAAATTATCGGTTGCCATGCATTTTGGAACTTTTGCTTTAGCAGATGATGGACCTAAAGAAGCAATTGAAAAATTAGATCATGCCAAATCAGTTCACGAAATAAATGAAGATGAGTTTTTAGTTATTGAAGAAGGACAGCTCTATTCACTAACTAATACACTTCATCTGCTCAATTAACACTTCAGATAATTTTGATTCTACTGGTTTTTGAAATTCAGGGTATTCTAACTGATACAAATACAAACCTTGTGGATAGGCAAACTGAACAGCATCTTTGCTTCTGTTGGACTGAAGATACTCTTTAAAAGAATCCACAGACATACTGCCATCCAAGACTTTCAATAATCTGTACATAATAATCCGCACCATTCCTCTTAGAAACCGATTTGAAGTGATTTCAAAACAAAATCTTGTTTTTTCATCGTCAGCGTATAAATTACATTCTTTGATTTTACAAATTGTATTGTCAACTTTATCCGGAGTTTTACTAAAAGCACCAAAATCATTCGAATTTTGAATAAGCTTAATGCACTGAATCATTTCATCCAAAAAGAGGTTATCACACGAGATCAGGGTGCTTAAATCTTTCGTGAATACATTTTTATTTAAATGAAAAAAATATCTATAAGTTCTACTTCTTGCACTATATCTAGCATTGAATGATTCTGCGACAGGGGATATATCATAAACGCATATATCCTTTGGCAACATTCTGTTGAGTTTATAGATTAAATTGGGCTGAATATTATTAGAAGTAAAGTGGGCAAAATATTGAAGAGCATGCACACCTTTATCTGTTCGCCCGCAACCAAATACACCAATTTCTTCTTTCATTAATATTGATAGATTCCGTTCAATATTCTCTTGAATGGTATCAGAAGTATTTTTTTGTCTTTGCCAACCGTTAAAATCGGTGCCTTTGTATGCCAAATGAACTAGAAATTTCACAAATACGAAGTTAATTAATGTCATACTGGCAGTAAAATGCCATTGGTACGGAATTGGTCATAAAAAGCATAGGAATGCCTTACTTTTGTAATCCGATATAAATAAATCAATGTTCAATTTTATAAAGAAAGTATTTGGTACTAAATACGAAAGAGATGTTAAGGAGTATATGCCTTTGGTAGATACTACCAATGAATATTTTGAATCGTATTCTAGTCTAAGTAATGACGAGCTCAGAAATAATACCACAATATTTAGAAATCGCATTAAAGGCCATTTGGAAGGAATCAACCAAGATATAGACAACTTACGTAGTGAGGCCCAAGCAGAGAAGGATTTGGAGAAGAGAGAAGATATATTTAATGATATTGACGAACTTATAAAGGAGAGGGATAAGCATTTAGAAGAAGTTCTTAAAGAAATCTTACCTGAGGCCTTCGCCACGGTAAAAGAAACCGCGAGAAGATTTAAGGATAATGAGACCATTACTGTTACAGCAAGTGAATACGACAAAGAGCTTTCAATAAAAAATGATTTTGTAACGATAGAAGGAGAAAAAGCAATTTGGAAAAATCATTGGGTTGCTGCTGGTGGTGAGATAACATGGAATATGCTACATTATGACGTGCAGTTGATTGGAGGAATGGTGTTGCATGATGGAAAGATTGCAGAAATGCAAACAGGTGAAGGAAAAACATTGGTTGCTACTTTACCCGCTTATTTAAATGGTCTTTCTGGTAAAGGTGTTCATGTTATTACGGTTAATGATTATTTGGCAAGAAGAGATTGCGAATGGATTGGTCCAATCTTTCAGTTTTTAGGATTAACCATAGATTGCATAGATAGATACAAACCCCATTCTGATCAAAGAAAGAAAGCTTATAAGGCTGATATTACCTATGGGACAAATAATGAGTTTGGATTCGATTACCTGAGAGACAACATGGTGCGTACACCTAATGAGCTGGTTCAACAGAAGCATCATTTTGCCATGGTAGATGAGGTAGATTCTGTACTGATCGATGACGCCAGAACGCCATTAATTATCTCTGGTCCAGTCCCAAAAGGTTCAGAAGAGCAAGAGTATCAAAATCTTAAACCCAAGATAGAAAGGTTGGTTGCTCAGCAAAGAAAAATGGCTACCAACTATTTAGCGACAGCAAAAAAATTATTTGCGGAAGGGGATACTGGATATGAAGAAGGTGAATGCGGTATGGCACTTTTGCGTGCTTATCGTGCTTTACCTAAACACAGGCCATTAATTAAATTTTTAAGCGAAGAGGGAGTAAAAGTTACTTTGCAAAAGGCAGAAAATTTTTACATGGCAGAGCAAAACAAAAACATGCATTTAGTCGATGCGCCCTTATTGTTTACCATCGATGAAAAAAACAGGCAAGTTGAGTTAACCGACAATGGATCTGAATTTTTAGCTAAAGGAGAAAACGATAGTTCATTTTTTGTTATGCCAGATATCACGCTGGAAATGCAAGAACTAGAAGAACAAGAAAAGGAATTAGGCGAAAAGCTTTCGGAAGAAAGAGACGCTATTATTTCAAATTTTTCCATTAAATCAAAACGTCTTCATAGTGTAAGTCAACTATTAAAAGCTTACACCTTGTTTGAAAGAGATGAAGAATATGTCGTTCTCGATAACGAAGTAAAAATAGTTGACGAGTCGACAGGTCGTATGATGGAAGGTAGAAGGTATTCAGACGGATTACACCAAGCTTTAGAGGCCAAGGAAAATGTCAAGGTGGGTGAAATTACTCAAACTTATGCCACAGTTACGCTACAAAATTATTTCAGAATGTATCACAAGCTTGCAGGTATGACTGGTACTGCTGAAACTGAGGCAAGCGAATTTTGGGAAATTTATAAATTAGATGTAGTTGTCATTCCCACAAATAGACCTATTGTTAGAGATGATAAAGAAGACTTGGTATACAAGACATCAAGAGAAAAATACAATGCAGTAATCGATGAAATTGATAGATTAACTTCTCAAGGAAGACCTGTCTTGGTCGGTACTACTTCGGTTGATATCTCTGAGAAATTAAGTCGAATGCTTAAACTAAAAGGTATATCGCATAATGTATTAAATGCCAAACAACATCAGAGGGAAGCTGACATTGTAGCTGAAGCAGGAAATGCTGGAAAAGTTACTATTGCCACAAACATGGCTGGTAGGGGAACTGATATTAAATTGAGCCAAGAAGTAAAAGATGCTGGCGGTCTAGCAATTGTAGCTACCGAACGACACGATTCAAGAAGGGTAGATAGACAGTTAAGAGGTAGAGCAGGAAGACAAGGAGATCCGGGTTCATCCCAGTTTTATGTTTCTTTAGAAGACAACCTTATGAGATTATTCCAATCTGACAGATTGGCTAAGGTTATGGACAGGATGGGTCATCAAGAAGGTGAGGTGTTACAACATTCGATGGTTTCAAAATCACTGGAACGAGCACAAAAGAAAGTCGAAGAAAATAATTTTGGAATTCGAAAAAGATTGTTAGAGTACGATGATGTTATGAATATCCAGAGAGAAGCGATCTATAAAAGAAGGAAAAATGCACTTAACGGAGAAAGATTAGCAGTTGATTTAAATAATATGTTTAGTGGTCTAACCGAAAACATAGCCATAGACAACAAGCGAGGTGGGGATTTCGAATCATTTAGAAACGAATCATTATCCACCATAGGAGTAGACCCGATTGTGGAAGAAGCTTTATTCAATGAGGCAGCAGAAAATGAAGTAGTAGAAGTTTATCAACAAGCAGTTGCAGAAGCATACAACAAAAAGTCTGAGCAAATAACACAGATGTTACTACCAGTCATCAAAAGGGTTTACGAAAATGAAGGACACAAATACAAGCGTATCGCGATACCTTTTTCAGATGGAAGAGCTAAGCCATTAAATATTGCAGCAGACTTAAAAGAGGCAATAGATTCTAATGGAGACACCATTATGAAGGATATTGAAAAGGCTGTTACGCTTGCTTTAATTGATGATAGTTGGAAAGAACATTTACGTTCTATGGATGAACTTAAAGAAACCGTCCAATCAGCGTCATTCGAGCAAAAGGACCCTTTGGTGGTTTACAAAATGGAAGCTTATGATCTTTTTGAGCAGTTTATTGGTAAGGTAAATTATGAGGTTTGTTCCTATTTAATGAAAGGGAGACTTTTAATAGGTGCACCAGAAGATATAAAGGAAGCTCAAGAACAAAAAACAGATTTGACAAATGTCAAAACAAGTAAAGAGGATATTGCTAGAAGAAGAGCAGCGATGGCTGCTGGAGGAGGAAGAGCACCGAAACCAGAAACCTTCAAAAGAACGGAGCGTAAAGTGGGTAGAAACGAACCTTGCCCTTGTGGAAGCGGAAAAAAGTATAAAAAATGCCATGGTGCCGGAACACCTTAATGTACTTATACTGTATCAAAATGATTAAAGTTTCGTTACATTAGTAAAAGCCGTTAAAAATTATGAGAAATATTTTCTTAGCTTTTCTTCTTTTGGTTGGTATAAACTTAACTGCTCAAGTTTCAGTGTCAGAAGAAGCAGGGATTTCTGCCTTGATGAATAAATACATGGCAAAAAATCAATTAGAAGAAAGTGTCAAAGCCTGGAGAATTCAGATCATTACAACATCGGACAGACGAGAAATGCAAAGTGCTCAATATAAGTTTGAAAGAGAGTATCCTGGCATGCAGATGGCATGGAAACACGTGCCACCATATTATAAAGTGACTGTAGGTGCTTGGCGCGATAAGCTAGCTTGTGATGCATTTTTAGGCAGATTGAAAAAATCATTTCCTTTGGCTATTCCGGTTGTTGATAATATTTCAAAGCAGGAACTTTTAAACTAACTTTTAGATGACCCTTAGGACTCGTACAAAGGGCTTTGACTGGGTCATTCTAAGTTTATACTTAAGTCTGGTTGCTATAGGATTATTAATGCAGTATGCAACATATTATGACCCCCTTTCCGAACACTTTCTAAACGCTTCACCAGTTTTCACTAATCAACTAATTTGGACAACGATTTCGATAGGTTGTTTTTTCGCCTGTCTATTATTGGATTGGAAGCTTTGGAATGGATTAGCATATCCAATTTATTGGACATCGATCGCTTTTTTGATTATTGTCTTAATTTTTGGAACCGAAATAAAGGGTGCGAAATCTTGGCTAGTGGTTGCAGGATATTCTTTCCAACCCTCCGAGTTTGCCAAGTTAGCGACAGCTCTAGGTGTAGCAAACTTCATGGCTTCTTTTAAGGGTGACTTTAAGTCAAAGGGAGATTTATTTATATCAGCAGGGCTTTCGTTTTTACCTGCAGTCTTGATTCTTCTTCAACCAGATGCAGGATCCGCATTGGTCTTTATTTCGTTGCTCATTTTATTCTACAAACGAGGATTAAGTCCTATGCTTTATTTCGTAGGATTTCTTTTAAGTGCTTGTTTTATTCTATCACTGGTTTTTACTCCCAAGTTAGTGGTTGTCATTACTTTGACAGTAATCAGTTCTATTTTTATATATAGAACCAGTTTAGAAATTGTTGGGATTTTGTCGGCTGTTTTATTAGCCTTTCTAGCGTATTTTTTATTTGACAACATTTACTATGTAATTGGTTTGATTGCTCTGTCTTTGGGGGTTGCCGTGACCTATTTTATTAGAGAGAGAGACATACAATTCACGACACAGCTTTCCGCAATCATGGTTTCTACTGCGGCACTTGCTTTTGGGACTCGATACTTTTTTGATAATTTGTTAGAGCCGCACCAACAAGACAGAATAAATGTTTGGTTGAGGCCATATCTCTGTGATCCACGTGGATCTTTGTACAACATTACCCAAAGTAAAATCGCCATAGGCTCAGGAGGATTCGAGGGGAGAGGTTTTTTGCAAGGAGCCTTAACGCGATATAATTATGTCCCAGAACAACCGACAGATTTTATTTTTACCGTGATCGGAGAAGAACAAGGATTTATAGGGGCCATCAGCGTGATTATTATTTTTGCACTATTAATTATTAAGGCATTACAAGTAGGCGAAAGAGCGCACACTTCTTTCATTTCGAACTATGCTTATGCCATTGCGGGATTTTTGATTATTCATTTTTTTGTAAATATTGGCATGACAATGGGACTAATGCCTGTAATTGGCATCCCGTTGCCGTTTATTAGTAAAGGAGGTAGTTCAATATTGTTTTTTTCAATAATGCTAGGTATTCTTCTGAATATGGATACGGCAAGATATAAGAGATAAATGGAGAAAGTATTTGACTTATTGCAAACAGATAAAGGGAGTTCTGCAAGAGCAGGTCTTTTAAGGACGGATCATGGGAATATAGAAACCCCCATTTTTATGCCTGTAGGTACACAAGCTACAGTAAAGGGCATCACTCAAGAGGTTCTAAATGATAAAATAAAAGCACAGATTATACTCGGCAACACTTATCATCTATACCTAAGACCCGGAACACAAATTTTATCAAAGGCAGGAGGTATTCATAAATTTATGAATTGGCAAAAACCTGTTCTAACTGATAGTGGAGGGTATCAGGTTTATTCCCTTTCGGGAATGCGAAAAATAAAAGAAGAAGGAGTAAAGTTTGCCTCACACGTTGATGGATCCAAGCACTTGTTTACTCCAGAAAAGGCAATTGATATTCAAAGAGAAATTGGAGCTGATATCATAATGGCCTTTGACGAATGTACTCCTTATCCATGTGATTATAGATATGCCAAAAAATCTATGGAAATGACCCATAGATGGTTAAAGAGATGTTTAACTCATTTTGATGGACAAAAAGAACATTATGGATACCGTCAGATTTTAGCACCGATAGTGCAAGGTTCTGTTTATTCTGATTTAAGAAAAATATCTGCAGAAACAATTGCCTCTCACGAACGAGAAATCAATGCCATCGGTGGACTTTCAGTTGGAGAACCCAAAGATGATTTATATAGAATTACAGAAGAGGTTTGTCAAATTTTACCTAAACAATCTCCGAGATATTTAATGGGTGTCGGTACTCCCGAAAACATATTGGAATGTATTAGTCTTGGTATTGACATGTTTGATTGCGTGCTACCCAGCCGAAATGCGAGACACGGCTTGCTATATACTCGAGCAGGTATTATAAATATTAAAAACGCGAAGTGGAAAGAAGATTTTTCACCAGTTGATAAGGAAAATTATTGTCCTTCGAGCCAAAACCATACTAAAGCGTATCTACGACATCTGTTTCAAGTGAAAGAATCTTTAGGTGCACAATTAGCAACTACACATAATTTGAGTTTTTACTTGTGGTTGGTTAAAGAGGCAAGGATCAGAATTTTAGACGGTAGCTTTTCTAATTGGAAAAAAGAAATTTTAAAAGACATTACACGAAGACTTTGATCAAAAAGATTGACAAATATATCATCAAGAAATATCTAAGCACTTTTTTCTTCACTGTGCTGTTGATCACCTTATTTGCCATTGTAATGGATTTTGCCGAACGGATCCACTACTTTATTGGTCAACCGGTAACCGCAAGAGAAATAATTTTTGACTACTATTTACCCTTTATTCCTTGGATAAATGGATTGATGTGGCCACTCTTTGCCTTATTGGCCGTAATTTTTTTCACCTCTCGAATGGCTGGTAATTCCGAAATAATACCAATACTAAGTTCGGGTGTAAGTTATTATAGGTTTTTGGTCCCTTACATAATCAGTGCGAGTTTATTGGCATTTTTATTATGGCTTGGCAACAATTATATCATTCCTAAAAGCACTAAAGTCAAGAATGAGTTTTATGCTACTCATATTAAGAAGTCGGAGAAGAAAACACATACAAACAATTTTCATTTTTATATACACCCAGACGAAAAGGCTTATGTAAGGTTTTATAAATCTCGAGATACTTCAGCGCACACCTTTCGACTCGAGAAGTTTAAGGAAGGTAAGATCACTCAGATTATAAAAGCCAGGAAACTAGACCTAAAGGAGCCTCCCAATTTGTGGACTATGTATGACTATGAAAAAAGGCGATTTAATGGATTAAGCGAAGAAATAGAAATCTTCAAAGAACAAGAAAAAGATACGATCCTAAATTTTACACCTGATGATTTTGTGTATTACTCCAAAGAAATGGAGATGATGACCACAAAAGACTTAAAAAATTACATTAATAATGAGCGATCTAGAGGTGTAAATGCCGCCAAGAAATACGAGATAGAGCTTTACAGGAGAAGTTCAGATCCGCTCACTATAATAATTTTGACCTTGATTGGTGTGGCAATAGCATCGCGGAAAACTAGGGGTGGTATGGGTCTTCATCTAGCTTTAGGTGTGGTACTAGGATCTGCATATGTTATTCTAGTGAAGTTTTCGGCCACATTCGTGAATAACCTAAATCTCTCGCCATTTTTAGGTGTATGGATGCCCAACTTGGTTTTTTTCTTGTTGGCTTTATATCTAATATTTAAGGCACAAAAGTAATTTTCACTTTAAAATGAAAACTAGTGAAAAAATCAAACAAAGCGTTACAGATATAAAGTATTGATAATCAATGAAATATAGATATTGCTCAATTGATGTTTAAACATTGTTTAACCAAATTTTGGTTTTTGTTTAACTTTGTACTAACTTACAAGTAGATTGTTAATCAAATACCTTCGATTATGTCAACATTAGAGTTTAATACAAAATTTGATTTGCTTACGATAGCACTAAGATCTTTTGCATACAACCTGACTAAAAATGATGAAGATGCTAAGGATCTTTATCAAGAAACTGCATTCAGGGCAATGACCAATAGAGATAAGTTTAGACCAGGTACAAATTTTAAGGCTTGGTGTTACACCATAATGAAAAATATTTTCATTAACAATTATCGCAAAAAGGTTAAAAGAAATACCATTTTGGATTCTACGGATAATGACTTCTACATCAATTCGGGAAAAAATGCCGTTTTAAATGACGCGGGATCAAATATTATGATGAAAGAATTGAACAGGATGGTCAAGTCTCTGGATGATTCTATTAAGAAGCCTTTCCTAATGCATTTCGATGGTTTTAAATACCAAGAAATAGCTGATGAACTCTCATTGCCGCTAGGCACAGTGAAAAGCAGAATTTTCTTTGCGAGAAAAGCATTAAAAGAAATGGTCAACCAGCATTATGGAAATGTAAATATTGCGCGGTCACATATATAAAATTTATTAAAAATATACACTTAGAACCCTGACCATATGGTCGGGGTTTTTTATTGTTCCTATTTTCGTTTTTGATGCCAAAACAATTCGGTCAAATCTTAGTTAAATGGGCTAAAGAAAATTTTAGAGAACTTCCTTGGAAGGAAGATAATGACCCTTATAAAATATGGATCTCAGAAATAATTCTTCAACAAACCAGGATATCCCAAGGTCTACCTTATTATTTGAAATTTGTAAAAAAATATCCTGATGTTTTTGCTTTAGCAAAAGCACCTGAAAATGAGGTGCTCAAATTATGGGAAGGCTTAGGTTATTATTCTAGAGCAAGAAATCTACACCATACTTCGAAAGTGATTGCGTTTGAATTTAACGGAAGGTTTCCAAACACCTATGAAGAACTTTTAAAATTAAAAGGCATCGGGCCTTACACAGCAGCAGCTATTGCGAGCTTTGCTTTTGGAAAAAGTCATCCAGTTGTAGATGGCAATGTTTTAAGACTAATCAGTAGATATTTTGGAATAGAGAATTCCATTGACGAAGGTCAAACGAAAAAATACATAGAGGCTATTTGTGAGTCTGCAATAAGAGATCAAGATCCTGCGATTTTTAACCAAGCTATCATGGATTTTGGTTCTCAAATATGTTCTCCAAAAAAATCCAAATGTGAGAACTGTGTATTTCAATCAAACTGCGTCGCTTTTGATAAACAGATGGTCAGTACATTGCCCAAGAGAACCAAAAAGATAAGGAAAAGAGAACGATATTTTCTTTTTGTAATTGAGCATAAGGATGGAAAGGTAATTATCGAAAAAAGAATAGCTGAAGATATATGGAAGGGTTTGTATCAATTTCCATTAATAGAAACGACCAAAGTCAATTTTGATTCTAATGGGTTAAAGGAAATTATTGACCAAAAATATGATGTAGAAATTGAAACCATAAGCCAAAGTATAACAAACGTACTAACGCACCAAACCATCAGAGTAAAATTCGTTTTCACCAAAAACTTTAAAATTGGAAAAGGACAAAAACGAATCAAAACAGCATCGATTTATAAATATGCCTTTCCACGTGTGATAACTAGATTTTTGGACGAGTTGAGTTGGGACTAACTTAATTAGATATTTGACTTAAATTCTTAATAAATTTGTCCTATCAACAAGTATAAGAATGATAAATAAGGTAATGTTAATTGGCAATTTGGGAAAAGACCCTGAAATTAAACATTTTGAAAACGGTGGAGCTGTTGCAAAGTTTTCTGTTGCAACCAATGAAAACTACATGGATAAGGCTGGAGAATGGCAGCAAAAAACAGAATGGCACGATGTGGTGGTTTGGAATAAAAATGCAGAGAGGGCAGAAAAACAATTAACAAAAGGCCAAATGGTATATATTGAGGGTAAATTGACTCATCGTAAATGGCAAGATGATCAAGGAAACAATCGGTATAATACTGAAGTTGTCGCTAATACGTTTAGGTTACTTGAGAGAAGAGAAAGAAATGAATTAAGCCAAGGAGGAATGAATAATTTCCCTCAGCAAGAAAATGCACCGGCAGCTCCAAGTACAGCGAACAACGCTATGGACGACGATCTGCCGTTTTAATTAATATAAAAGCAAATTGTGGATCCTGATCCCCCCCTGCAATCTAGTTCTTTATTGATTTTAATAATTACTCTTTCCTTCTTCGGGCAGATTGGAATATTGGCGATATTGTTATTGCTGATTTTGATGTCAGCGGCTGTCTCTGGATCAGAGGTGGCATTTTTTTCTTTCAGTCCTCAAGACGAACAAATCATTACCGCGGATGATTCTGCAGCAAGTGAAAGAATAAGAAGTCTAAAATCTAAACCCGAGAAGTTGCTAGCGACAATACTTATCGCAAATAACTTTATAAATATTGCCATAGTGATCGTTTCAGAATCTCTTCTGAGAAACTGGATTGGTGAGGGCACATACTTAAATGCTGCAAAAAGAATTTGCTCGACGATAGGAGAATCTATAATTGGCGTAGAGGCTATGTCAAGATCATTGAGTTTTTTAATTACTGTGGTCTTAGTAACATTTATTTTGGTCCTATTTGGAGAAATTGCTCCCAAAATTTTTGCGAACCTAAAGAATATTGCTTTTGCAAAAACGATGTCTCTTCCTTTGCTTTTACTATCTAAGTTATTTGGTCCTGTGAGTAGTGTCTTGGTAAATTGGTCCAATAAAATTGAACAAAGTATAGACGCTGAAAAGTGGGGAGGTTCAGGTAACGCTAACAAACAAGATATTGATAAAGCGATACAATTGGCTTCAGAACAAATAGAAGAAGCTCCCGAACATGTTGATATGCTGAAGGGAATTTTAAAATTTGGAGATGTTGCGGCAAAGCAAATTATGAAGCCCAGGGGTGATGTAATTGCGATCAACATAGAAACAGGTTTTAAAAAACTTATGTCTACCATCAAGGAGGTAGGATATTCACGGTTACCAGTTTATCGAGAAGATTTTGACGAATTGGTGGGAATTTTATATGTCAAAGATTTACTAGGGCTTACTGGGGAGGGAGATGATTTTAAATGGCAAAAACTAATACGAGATCAGATTTTATATGTTCCAGAATCAAAAAAAATTGATGATCTTTTAAGGGAGTTTCAAAGTAAAAGAACACACATGGGGATCGTTGTCGATGAATATGGCGGTGCCTCTGGCATTATCACTTTGGAGGATATTATGGAGGAGGTGATTGGAGACATACGAGATGAGTTTGACGAGGAAGAGGAGGTAGAGTACATAAAGATCAGTGATAAGCATTATATTTTTGAAGGGAAGACATTGATAAATGATTTTTGTAGAATTGTCGATGAACAAATCGAAGTTTTTGATGAAGTTAAAGGAGATGCGGATTCGTTAGCAGGATTATTACTAGAACTAACAGGGTTTATCCCGAGAAGAGACAAGGAAATTAGTTACAAGCAATTTACATTTAAAGTTGTGGCAGTAAGCAAAAAAAGAATAGAGAAAATCAATGTAGAACTTAAATGATAAGCAAAAAATTATCTTGGATCTTTCTGTTGTTTTTGATTTTTTCTTCTTCATGTGAAAGGGAAAATTTAATCATACCTAAACCTCGTTTGTACCCGAAAGTGAACTTTCCTTCGAAAGAATATCAAGATTTTCAAAAGGACTATTGTTCTTTTGGTTTCCGATTTCCAAACTATGCGGAGATTAAAAAAGATGATTATTTTTTCGAAGACAAACCGTATCATCCATGTTGGTTTGACATTGAAATTCCTTCACTCAACGGAAAACTTCATTGTTCGTATTATCCGGTAGGTAAGAGAAAAGACTTAGATAACTTGGTAAACGATGCTTATAAATTGGCTGGCAAGCACAATGTCAAAGCTGAATATTACGAAGAACAAGTTATTAGATTACCTAACAAGGTCAATGGGGTTTTGTTTGAAATAGAAGGGGATGTTGCCACACCGCTTCAGTTTTTTTTATCGGATAGTACTAATCATTTTTTTAGAGCCTCACTTTATTTTAATGATAAAGTAAATTCGGATTCGATTGCTCCAATATATGATTTTGTAAAAGCGGATATCGACACCCTGATCCATAGCTTTTATTGGAAATAAAAAAGCCTTGTCATTCGAAAATGACAGGGCTTATATTTCGGTGTAATGCTATCTTGAGAATTATACTTCTTCTGCGAGCTCTTTCCCATTTTCGGGAATTACGACCACTTCTTCTTCATCGACCAATTCTGGATTAAAACAAGCTTTAATCTTTTCTTCTATCTCCTCGGCAACTTCCGGATTGTCAAGTAAAAATTGTTTAGCACCTTCTCTTCCTTGTGCAATTTTAGCATCGTTATAACTGTACCAAGATCCACTTTTTCCGATAATTTCTTTGTCAACTCCAATGTCGATGATTTCACCTGTTTTAGAAATACCCATTCCAAACATGATGTCAAAGAAGGTGATTCTAAATGGCGGTGCCAATTTATTTTTAACAACTTTAACCTTGACTGGGTTTCCTACTACATTTCCTTCTTTATCTTTTATAGCTGCTCCAGATTTACGAATATCTAATCTGATTGAGGCATAAAACTTGAGTGCGTTTCCACCGGTGGTTGTTTCAGGATTCCCGAACATCACACCAATTTTTTCTCTTAACTGATTAATAAAAATGCAGCAACATCCAGTTCGACCAATGGTACCGGTCAATTTTCTCATTGCTTGCGACATTAATCTGGCTTGAAGACCCATTTTTGAGTCTCCCATTTCGCCTTCTATTTCAGATTTAGGGACCAATGCAGCTACAGAATCAATTACAAGTATATCTATCGCTCCAGAACGGATTAAATTTTCAGCGATCTCTAAGGCTTGCTCACCATTATCCGGCTGAGAGATCAAAAGATTTTCAGTATCAACGCCCAATGCCTCAGCATAAAAGCGATCAAAGGCGTGTTCGGCGTCAATGATTGCAGCAATGCCACCATTTTTTTGACATTCGGCGATTGCATGAATTGCTAAAGTGGTTTTACCAGAAGATTCTGGTCCATATATTTCGACGACTCTTCCTTTAGGTAAACCGCCTATTCCAAGAGCAATATCTAAACCCAAAGATCCTGTTGAAATGGATTCTACATTGACAACTTGTTTGTCGCCTAATTTCATTATGGTACCCTTACCATATGTTTTTTCTAATTTGTCTAATGCAAGACCGAGGGCTTTTAATTTAGCTTCTTTTTCCTTTGACATGGTTGGTTATATTAAGGATATAAATATACGTAAGATAAAAAGATAAGGCATAGGTTATGCCTTTAATCCTTTAAAATGTATTTATAAATACACTGGCGTAGTAAAACGTAATCAATAAAAAAAACCCGTAACCAATAAAAATTGGTTACAGGTTTGACACCAAAAATTTACTCGACTAACGTCTTGTCGGTTCGAGGTTATTCTTACTGATACTAAGTATGTTCTGAAGAATTTCTTTAGACGGCGTAAGCTTTACTTGTGGTAAAGACTGTACGGCATCATATAGTTTTCGGAACTCGATACGGATTGCTGGGTCTTCGGCCATGGCATCATCTAACTGAAAGTATTCATTCAGTTCGGCCTCACCATATATAATCTGTATTAGTTTGTTTGAAGTGTAAAGTATATCCATAAATAGATTTAGTTAAACAATAGTGTTCTTTACCAAAACTATATTATGACTGATATTATTGTGCCATCATAAAAAATTTATTTTTTACCAAATTATCGATCCAGAAGGCTATTTGACACGGTGCCATTTTTGTGTTCTTCCAAAAACTGCAAATTTCAGATAACCCCTAACATCTAAAACATCTGCTGAAGCTAAACTAATTTTACAACCGTATTCCTTTCCTTTTTTAGGATCTAAGATGGTACCATCATCATAATGATCTCCATGATTTTCTAAGTCCCAAAGAATAACCATCCCTTCTATAGGTTGATCCTTTTTATCTCCTTTACATTTCTTACAATTGTATAATGTCGCTCCTTCAAGAAGTTTGATGACCTTGCCATATAGCTTACCATTCTCTTCATAGATTTCAATATGCGATTTAGGTTTACCATCTTCATCATCGATATTTTCCCAGATTCCAATAGGACTTTGAGACCAGCCAATAGAAGATATTAAGACGAATAAATTAAGTATTAGGAATTTTTTCACTGTATTTAGGAATTTTATTTTCAAAAGAAAGACGAATTTTTTCTAAAATAGTATGCCTCGTACCCCCAGAAATTGATCTACCATCCAATTCTATGATCGGGGTAATTTCCCCCATGGAGCCGGTACAAAAGAAAAGATCAGCATTATAAAGTTCGGTCAAAGAAATGTTTTTTTCAACAATGGGAATATTTAACTCATTACAAATTTCTATTACCAAACCTCGCGTAATTCCTGGCAAACAAGCATCGGCATGAGGTGTATAGACTTTTTCATTTTTGATCATAAAAATATTGGTACCATTTAGTTCGGATGCGAAACCATATGCATCTAGCATTAAAGCAGCATCGACCTTTGCAAAATTACTCTGGATCTTGGCTTGAATATTATTGAGCAAATTGTTGTGATGTATTTTTGAATCTAAACTCATGGGAGAATTTCTTCTAATGGTTGAAGTCATTACCCTTATTCCATGATCGTTATCATAAACTGGCGGTTTCCATTCGGCTAATACGATAATACAGCAACCTTCTTGGTTTAAACGAGGGTCCATACCCGAAGTAATCTTTTCACCCCGTGTGAGGGTTAGTCGAATATGTGTGTCGTCAAACATTTTGTTGGCTTCCAGGGTTTGGAAAACTGCTTGCTTTACGGCATCACGCATCGGAATATTTTCGAAGGATAGTGCATGCGCAGAGTCGTACAATCTATCTAGATGACGGTCAAACATAAAGATTCCGTTTTGGTAAACACGGATACCCTCCCAAACCGCATCTCCTCCTTGGACAACGCTATCAAAAACAGACACTTTGGCTTCTGTTCTTGGGTACAGACCATCTTTAACATAAACTAAAATATCTCGATTTCTTTCATTAAATATTTGGAGCATCGTTAAGCTTGTATTGCGTGAGCTAATAATTTTTGATAGTAATAATTTGCCTCTTCTTGAACTGCTTTAAGAGAGGTGGGTAACGGATCAAAACTGGATTTTTGCTTTTTAAAACCTGTTGTAAGATGAACATTTTTATACCAATATTTAGCCCAAATACCATCTTCTTTTATAGGACCCGCTTTCCACGAAAGCATTTTATCTGTGAAAGGGATATTTAATTTTGAGCATAGTTTTTTTAAAACCTTTTCTGGATTTTGAAGAACTAAACCCGAATCTAAAACTATGGGTTCTAGACCTTGGTTTTTTATATACTCAAAAGCCTCCCACTCTTTTTTGATTCCTATGTCTCGCAGTGTCGGCTTCTCAATTATTTTGGACAAAGAAGTGATAATTTGAGAAGTATCTCTTATTAAAAAGAAATTTGAAAAGGGTAATAAAAATTCTAAATCCAGATTGATTAAATGATGACCCATGTTTTTAATAAACGCGTAAGGCGTTTTATAATTTTTGCCCCCCAAACTATCAAGGACTACTTGAGAGTTTAATTCCATCGTTTCTAAAACTTCATTTTTTCCAGGGTGATCCACATTCGTGGAATGCAAGTAATATCCATAAAGAGGTTCATCAACTACGGTAAAATCACCCCTGTTTGCAAAACTGTACATCAAAGCCGTGGAAATATTTCGAGGACCAGAGATCATATGTATTATTTTGGGATTATCCATTGACCAATTCTTTCGGATGCCAAAAAACTGTTTTAAAATCCAAAACTTTATCATTTTTCACCATAACACCTTCACTTTCCAAAACCTCCTGCATTTTGTTTGGTGTTTCGAACATTAATCTGCCAGTCAATTCTCCTTTACTATTAACTACACGATGAGCAGGGACCTGAATTACGCTATTATGGCATTTATTTAAAGCCCAACCAACCATTCTGGCCGAACCCAGCGAAAGATAATCTGCAATTGCCCCATAGGTGCTCACTCTTCCCTTCGGAATAGCCGATGTAACTTCATAAACATAATCGAAGTAATGTTTGTTTTTCATAGGATAATTTAGATGCTACGAATTGCTTTTTAACTTTGAGAGACTAAAGTATTTATTCTGATGCTTAAAACACAAATTCTTGCCGCTGAAGTAAGCAACCTGACAGATGCTCGATATTTTGCAGCTTGGGGCGTTGATTATGTTTCGTTCAATTGTAACGAGGGCGAGGAGAATTTCATTGGGGAAAGTAAACTTGTAGAAATAAAAGACTGGATTGAAGGACCCCAATTTTTGGCCTATTTTAACGGTCTTAATGAGGCACATTCAATGGAAGAATTGGTGGATCGAACAGGTTTGCAAGGATTGGTTTTGGGTCCATTTACCCCAGACAAAACGATTAAATCTTTGGATGCAGAAAAACTTTTAAAAGAATACCTTGAATCAGATGCGCGAAAACTTTTTGAAGAGAAAAATCAAATTCATGAAGACCGTTATTCTTTGGTGCCTATAGTGAAAACTAGTCGACAAAGAGCTTCGGATTTCTTTTTGGAAAACGTGCTTTTGGATATTGAAGATCTTGATTTAGATACGGTCAAAAAAATCATCAATTTATCGCAATGTGGGTTAGTTTTACGAGGAGGAGTTGAAGAGAAGGTTGGATTAAAATCTTTCGACTTTTTAGATGAGGTTTTCGATTTGCTTATGGATTAATAATTTCATCGTCTCTTTTGACATGTACAGTCCTTTGAGGGAAAGGTATTGATATGTTATTTTCTTTGAATCGTTTATCGATTTCGAAACGTAGATCACTTTTTATGTCTTCTATAATCATATAATTTCTAGAGAAAAAGATCAATTCAAAATCCAGAGCACTATCACCAAATGAAGTTAACCTAACATTCGGTGCAGGGTAATCAACTACATAAGGATTGTCTTTGGCTATATCCAATAGTATTTTTTTTACTTCTTGACTCTGACTTTGATAATCGACACCTACCAACACAGAAAATCTGGTTTTTGCATCATAATGATTCCAATTCACTACTTTTTCATTGACCAATTGTGAGTTGGGTACAATTATCGTTGTGTTCGCACGAGTTTGTAACTCGGAAGATCTCAAACCAATCTTACTTACAGATGCAACTTCATTGTTTACAATTACAGAATCTCCGATAGAAACACTTCTTTCAAAAAGTAAAACAATACCACTAAAAAAGTCATTGAAGGTTTGTTGGAGTCCTAGACCCACACCAACCAAAAGAGCAGCAGCTCCCCCCCAAACCAAGGTCATGTTTATACCTAGTCGATCTAGTGCAATAAAAAATGCAATGATAAAGACGACATATTTTAGTAATTGATTAATTGCATATTGAGCGCCAACATCAATTTTATTTCTTCGATATAATCCGTACAAAAAGATTTGGGTTAAAACCCATAAGACCAAACGAGCAAATAGTATAACCAGAAACGCGGAAATAATGTCAGATACTTTAAAAGTTATATCGCTGCCATCCAGATTTACGTGATATAAGGGATAATCAAAGCCAAATTGTTTAATAAGCACAATCGCTACGATAGTATATAAAATGTACTTGACTATTTGTGCGGCTGAACTAGAATTTTCGATTGAGGATTTGACATTTTTCGTTTCTTCTCGTCGAGAATAATAATTTTCGATAACAACATGAACCAAAATCCAGTCTATTAGTCTCGCGGTTTGCAAGATGAGAAGTCCCTGCAAAATTAGTCTTAGACTTATGTCAAATTGCTCTCCTCGAGCAAGGACATATTCAATATTGAGGAACCAAAATGAGATTAAAACGAAAAGCAGAATGGCGAACCAAATAAATATCTTTTTTAAAGAAACAAGAGAGGACTCTTCAACCTCACTTCTTTTTTTGATTGTTTCCCAAAGTTGTTTTCTAATCAGGATATACAACAAATAATAAATAGCGATAAACGCCAAAAAAAGCAAAAGGGCTTTCAAGCTTAAACTCCATGCTCCAATTGAAACGAGATCTTTGTCTAACATTTATTTAGTGTTGAACATAAAGAAGATGTTTTTCCTTGAAAAAATCTTCTTTAAAAAACATACTTAAATTTACACTTTCGTGATAATCTGATTTTGAAAGTAATTTTTTTTCTAAATCCAAATTACCTTTTAATGCAATTATCCCATTTGGAATAGAATGAATTTCTTTGGGTTTTATAAGTTTCGAAGTCCACGACTTTAATTGATCAATTTTAGCAACCGCTCTGGTCACTACAAAATCAAATTTTTTGTCTTTGATTTCCTCTGCTCTTCCATGCACGGCCTTTACGTTATTTAAGTTCATTTGATCTACAATATCGTTAACAACCATAATTTTTTTATTTCTTGCGTCGATCAAATAAAATTGGGTTTTTGGGAATAGTAGAGCTAACATTAGGCCAGGAAAACCACCACCACATCCAAGATCAAGTACTTCTGCGCCCTCTTTAAATTTGATAAACTTGGCTATAGCCATTGAATGTAAGAAATGCCTTTCTTCCAAATTTTCAATGTCCTTTCGTGATATTAAATTGATCTTTTGATTCCACATAGTGTATAAATCAAACAGTTTATTGAATTGATTTTTTTGAAGATCAGTCAGGTCAAAATATTTATTCAGTAATACTAATTCCATGTGGCATTTTTGGATGATTTGGAAAAAGCCCCAAACGAAAAGATCAAATAATATAGAAACAAAGCCAAATCTAAAATTGGATAAAATTTAATAAGATCTCTATTTTTTAATCGTTCGAAAGAAGGTAATCCAAAGATCATTAATACCAACCACTTGATTCCCCAAATAAGGAATACAAATATCCAATGATGATTGATTAAAAGAAGTAGACTTGTTAGTACACTTATAATATGAAAAAATGGATGGATTGAAAGCAATACTTTGTGAATAGGACTGTATTCATTGGCGGTAGCCATATGACGTGTTTTTTGTCGATAATAACCCAACCAACTTATAGGTGCCTCTGAATATACAAAGCTATTTGGATCCAAACATATTCTAGTTTGCGTTAAATCCTTGATTGATTTTACGAATAAATCGTCATCACCTGATGCAACATGCAAATGATTTTTATAGCCATCTGCTTTCTCAAAAAGGCCTTTAGTAAAAAGCATATTACGTCCAACTCCCATGTATGGAATTTTGAAGAGTGCAAATGAGAAATATTGTATTGCGGTGATACAAGTCTCATACCTCGCGAAAAGATTTAGAAAGCTTTTTGGTTTTTTATGCAACGGACCAAAGCCGAGAACCAATTGATGGTTTTTATCTACTTTTTCATTCATGATTGAGGACCATTGATCAGATATAGGCTCACAATCTGCATCCGTCAGTAATATGTGATTAGAATTGGCCGAACTTATCGCTTCTGTCAAAGCCAATTTTTTTCCTGGTCGATCGATGCTGGGTTTTTTAATTTTCAAAATGTTCGAGTTTGCTTCAAAATTTTCTAAGATCTTTTGCGTTTCGTCTTCCGAATAATCATTAGTCACGATAAGTTCTTTAATCATTTCTTGTTTCAAAACCAATGGAAGGTTTTTATCAAGACATTTCGATGCGTTTTTAGCGGAAATTATGATTGATGGTTTAGGGTTTTTAGCATATCTTATAGTCTCTTTATAGGTAATTAACCTTAAAAAGAGCACCATCCAGTAAAGTGTAGAGACAAAAACGGCAAAGACTAAAGAACACTTTGTTAAAAGCAAGAATTTGTATTTGGTATAAAAGTAGTATAGATGACTAAAAATTTTTAGCAATATGTACTTTTTAATGGCATGATACGTTTAAAAAACTGAATAAAGCGTTAATAACAAACCAACAACACATTATAAATACTTTTAATATGTATTTTTGTGTTTCAATATATTTGTATGAGAGCTATACTTTTTTCTTTAATATGCATTTTGTTTTCAAATCTAGCATTTGCACAAATGCTAGTTGGAACAGACACCCTATTTGGAAACGAATGGATAGATTATGATAAAACATATTATAAGGTAAAACTAGCTGATGACGGGATCTATAGATTAGATTACGATAAGTTGTCCGAAATGGGTTTTCCTGTGGCTTCCGCAAATGGAGCCAATATTCAGGTGCATAGAAATGGTAAAGAAGTGGCCTTGTATAGCTCGACAAATGGTCAATTTCAAACTGATGATTATATAGAATTTGTGGGACACCGAAATGACGGAGAACTCGATCACCATTTGTATCCAAACGGTAAAGCAGATCAACTAAACCCTTATTACAGTTTATTTAGTGATACTTCATCCTATTTTATCAGTTTACATGACAATCCTGTCGGCTTAAGGTTTAATGAAAACCCTTTCGGGAATGGTGGTAGCATAGAAACTTTTTATGTGCATGAAGAACTTGAGTATTTTGGAAATTTTCATCACAAGCCAACATACAATGGACCTGCCAAGGTTCAATATTCACATTTTGATATTTCTGAAGGTTTTGGTAATCAAGTTTCTAACGAAACCATCATCGAATTGCCTGCTTCGGATGTAGTCGAAACATTTTTGTTTACCCCAAGGGCTACGGTACGATTTGGTTCTAACTCAAATACGCACAATGTAGAGGTTTCTGTTAATGGAGTTTTAAAAGAATCAGAATCCTTTTTTGCCTTCAAAACAAGCGAGTACGAAATGGATGTGGAATTTGCAGAACTCTCAAATAGTAATTTAATAAAAGTGTTAGGTGCCGCTTCAAATGTAGATAAGTATTCGGTGGCCTATGCAAAATTGATGTATCCGAGAGCAACAACATTTGACACAGATTATTTTGAATTTGTGGCAGAGGCCAGCACCTTCGATAAATATTATCAATTTGATTTCCCTGGAGGGGAATATTTCATAATCGATGAAGCGAACGGTCACAGGACTCAAGGATTGGTTGAAAACGGAAAAATCAAGTTTAAAGTAGAAGCTTTAAACCAAGAAAGAAAAATCATTGTTTACAATCAAAACTCTCTTAGAACTATTAATTCGTTTGAAAAGCGAGATTTTGTTGATTACTCACAAGTTGATCCAAACTTTTTGTTTTTAACGAGTGAAAAACTTTACAATCCTAATGATCAAAACAATGCCGTAAAATTATATGCAGATTATCGTTCTTCTCAAGCTGGTGGTTCATACAATACTT
>JAHDHU010000064.1 GCA_020631135.1 Saprospiraceae bacterium
CGTCATTTGCATCCCATATCCCTGTTAATGTGGTCAATTCGCACATTGGAACATTTTCTTCGAGAACAGGTGCCAACTTATCTTCTACAGTAATATTGCCCCAACAACTATTTCCGGTGTCTGGGTCTGTTATAGTCACGGTGTATTCTCCACAAGCCGTAATTAAATTGCTTCCGGCAGAGGTCTCTACTATGTAACCATCATAACAACCATAATTACCGCCTTCTAAAATCATATCTGCAGTAATCAATGCCTGACAGTTTTCATCTATTGATACATTTAGATGGTCATTACATGTCATTACAGTCGTTTGCAATTCTTCAGGAAACTCAAGTACTTCAACTGTGTACATACAAACAGACTGATTACCATTTACATCCTCTGCAGTCCATGTAACGGTATTCATTCCGATTGGCATTTGGGCAGGAGCATTATTAGTGATAGTGGCAATTCCACAATTATCTGTAGCGCAAGGTACAGGTAAATTAAGACCCGAAGTAGCTACGTCACATTCACCAGGTCCTAGTTCGATTGTAAGTGTTTGAACGGGCTCCAATTCATTTAGGGTAGCATTGTCATAATAGACCACACCTTGACCACATCCAACTTGTTTTAGTACCGCCGCCATAGTAACCTGAGCAGTTCCTGCCGGAGCAACGCATTTGACACATAGATTTTCTGGAGTATCGGGCGCATTAGCTTTGGTAAACCAAGAAGATTCACAAGTTCCTATTACTGTTCCGCCAGCATCTTGATAAACCAACTGTACGTAAGCTATGTTATCGTTGTTTAATGGATTTGTGGATGGTGTCCATACATCCATACATGCAATAAATTCGTCTCCTGCTGCCGCTGGAGAAGGGGAACCATATGTAAGTGTTGAAACAGTATTGATGGGATGTCTAAATCTTCCAAAAATAAATGCTGTTTGTGGGGCAGCCTCCCAACCGAAATTCCAAGTGGCCTCATTATTTTCGTTGAAAGGAACCCAGCCAGAAATATCAGAATCAAATGTAGAATTACCTCCAATTAAATTTGGAGCAGCAGGAGTACTACAAGAGATTTCAGGAGGAACAGATTCAAAGGTTTCCACTATGTTGGTAGATCCGTCACCTAAGACTAAAAAGGCATCATCATAGTTGACTGCAGAATAAGCACCTGAAGGGTGAATCAATAAACCTACTATTCTAACTGTGGCGGTTCCTGGCGGTGTAATTCCCGTTACCTGGGATAGCATATACATATCTGTGGGCATAGAACTATCAAAATTGGGAGAAGCAATATTTCCAAGAAAAGATCCCCCAGCATCGAAAAATTCTATTGAAACAAAAGCGAAATCGCCAGCAGGAATTGTTCCGCAGGTCGAATGTGAAATCCACATACCGCCAGTCACTTGAATACCAGGACCGATAGCGACATCTTGGAAAAATCCATCATTTCCAGAATAAAACGATTCTATCATCGCTGAACTTTCACTACACTGGTGTGTAACGAATTGAGGAGGAAATGGTGTTTGATAAGCCGGCCCAAAAAATATCCATTCAGGCCCTACAGTGGATTCGAAATCTCCGTTAATGAGAAGATTATCAGTAACACTTCGGGTGGAACATTGGGCATTGGAATTAATAAATGCTGCACAAAAGAGCACAACAATAGACAGACGTCTAAATAGGTTCATCAGATTGAGTTTTGGTTCTAAAAATTCGTCGTAAAACTGATTAAAGATAGTGATCCACTATCAATTTTTAATTACCAGTTATGGAGTGAAATTGAAATTTATAAAACTATTGTATCTAAAAAATTGATTTTCAATTATTTACAATCAGGAAGGTTGATTGTAGCGATAGAAATGATGTGTTATGAAAAAGAGATGATGTACTGATGATGTAGTAGGGCTATGGTAGATTTTTGCATCTTTATCATTTTACAGGTCCCCTAAAATTTGATTAATTAGTGAAACATAAAATTCTAATATTTATTTTTCTCTTTCTGATTAGTAGTCTGGCTTCGGCGCAAATTCCTCTTGGATGTCAGTCAGAAACTGATGCAACGATTGGTATAGATCGTAAAAATTGGAATGGAGGGAGTACATCTAGTCATAGTGAAGGTTACATGATGAATTTTACACTTCCAAACAACACCTTCGGACCTTGTCAAAAAATAACTCAAGTACAAATTACCTTTACAATTAACAGTTTTGATTTGTCCGGTTTACCCGTTGATTGTAGCATCTCGAATTATTGGACCAATATATATACTGGGTGCGGATCGTTTGCACCAGCATCATGTGATGTATCAAATATCGTAGCAGAATTTCCAAATGGAATGCCGACGTCTCAGGTATTGACCTATAATTGTCCTCCAGAAAATTTTGATTTTGGAGATATTCTAGGCATTGATTTAATTCCAGCTGTAGATAATGTTGGTTGTACCAATGGTCAATCAATGATTTCATCTGGTCAAGTTTCTATTGACTATGACGTATGTGTTGAAATAACAGTTGGGGATGATGATATAGATATGCCTGTTGTATTAGGAACAGATTTAATGGTCTGCGAGAACGAAACGGTTCAAATTGATGCTGGTAGTGGATTTGCTCAATATAATTGGAATCCAAATGGTCAAATCACCCAAATGATCACTGTAGGTGCGGGAACATACGTTGTGACAGTTACAGATGCCAATGGATGTACTGATTCAGATGATATTACGATTACGGAATCGATACCCAGCGTAAACATTACTTCAAATGATGCAGATAATGTTATATGTGTAGATGATTTGGTGAGTCTTACAGCCAATACTACTCAATCCAACATAATTTGGGATCCTAATGGTCAAGTAACTGCAACAATTATGGAAGGTCCTGGAACCTATACGGTTACTGTAACTGATGCCAATTTATGTACCGCCACAGATCAAATTATAATAGATGCTTGGCCACAACCTTCTGTTACATTATCACCGAGTGCTGCCTCCGTATGCGCAGGAGAAACCGTGAATGTTGCAGCTACTCCAGGATTTGTCAATTACGATTGGGGAGGAGGTTTATTTGGACAAACCGTTGATTTGCCTTCTGGAATGTTTACACTGACAATCACGGACGGTAATGGATGTACTGATGAAGAAAGTATCAATATTCAGAGTGTGCCTGCTCCTAATGCCGGGACTGATAATTCGTTGAATGCTTGTAATGACGGCCAATTGTTCAATATGGATATGCTGCTGGGCGTTCATGACCCAACAGGATTTTGGACAGACTTGGATGTCTCTGGCGTAGATGTGAATGTTAATCCAACAGCAACAAGTTTTATAGGCTTGACTCCAGGTTCTTACAACTTTAGTTATACAGTAACGGGAAATAGTCCTTGTGTTGATGATGTCGCATTTATCTCAGTAACCATTTTTAATGGACCAAATGCCGGAATCAATAATTCTACGGTAGTTTGTAACGATGGTTCATTGGTTGATTTAGACGCTCTAATAGGACTTCACGACCTTATGGGGATTTGGTCTGATGATAATGGCGCAGGAGTAGATCTCTCTGATCCTTTCAATGTAAACTTTTTGAATGTTCCAATCGGGGTATATAATTTCACTTATACTGTTGTCGGTATTTCACCATGTAATGATGCTACTTCAACTGTTCAAGTGAGTGTTGAATCTGGTGCCAATGCTGGCGATGATAATTCGCTTTCCATCTGTGAAGGCAGTGTTTTTGATCTTAATTTGGCTTTAACGCCCGGGACTCCTACAACTGGAACTTGGAATGATGATGATGGAACAGGAGCCTTGAGTGGTAGTATGTTTAATACATCTGGATTTGCGAATCAGACCTTGAATTTTACTTATTCAGTGGGATCAGCCTTTTGCGGTTCTGATGACGCTCTTATCTCTATCGATGTGGTAACTAGCGTGAGTGCTGGAAACGATAATCTGAATAATGATTTCTGCTTTACCGATGCCGATAATATAAATTTGTTCGATTACATTCCAACTGCAGATATCGGTGGAACTTTCACTGATTTAGACTTAAGTGGTGCTTTGCAAAATAATACCGTGATAGGATCATTGTTGTCTAGTGGTACCTTTCAGTTTGAATACAGTGTAGGAGATGGGGTAGTTTGTCCTTTGGAAACTTCGATTATCGAATTCAATTTTTTTGAAAGTCCAACCTTTACAATGGCCGACGGTCATTCATTTTGCAATAACGATTGTGTGGATGTCAACATTAATTTTACTGGCACTCCATCTTTTACTTATTCATTTGATGTGTATAGTGGCGATGACAACATAACAGATTTATATCTCAATACAACGAGTGATCTAAATACAATTTTAACCGTTTGCAATGATGGTGGAAACGGAACAATATCTGGTGACACTTTACACATTGGAGATGCATTCGACCTTTGGTATTTGTATCCTTCAGCAATTGGAGATTTAAATTGCAATATAGATTTAGTTGGAATTTCTGACACATTATTTTTTGAAATTGCAGATTCGTACAATGTATTAATTAACGATATGTTGTGTGCAAATGAAAGTATCACAGTAAATAACACAGTTTATGACATCAACAATCCGACTGACGTCGTGGTAGTACAAAACGCAAATGATTGTGACAGTATTTATACTATAGATTTAAGTTTTTTCGCTGTCAGTGATACTTTAATTGATACACAGCTTTGCCAAGGGGATAGTCTTGAAATAAATGGTGTTTTTTACAATGAAATAAATAGTACTGGCACGGAAATCATCATGGCTGGAAGTCAAAATCAATGCGATAGTATCATCAATATTGATTTAAATTTTGTCTTGTCAATAGAAACATTTCCTTCCGAAATAATTTGCCTTGGGGATAGTATCTTTTTGGAAGGTGCATGGCAAACTGTTGCTGGGGTTTATGTTGACATGTTGACTTCTTCTAATGGTTGTGATAGTATAGTCACAACAACTTTAAGTATTGATCCTTGTATGTCAGGTATCGATGTTTTATTGACGCATAATCCATGTTTTGGCGATAATGTCGGAGAAATTTCAATTTCTGTTGATGGAGGTGCGGCACCTTTCGAGGTAGACTGGATGGGTAATGGTTTGAGCGGAAGTTTTACGCTTTCAATGATCAACGAACAAGGAGGGATTACCGGTCTGTTTTCAGAGACTTATACTTTCACGATCACAGATGCCAATGGAGACATCCTCCAAATTCTGCCTTTAACGATTGTAGATAATTCTGCAGAAATTACCGGGCAAATAAATGTCTTGAGTGAAATTTCATGCTTTGAAGAATCAGATGCTTCCATTGAAGCGGAAGTAAATGGCGGTTCAGGTAACTTTGATTTTGAATGGAATCCAACTTTAAGCAACGCAGCAATTCAAAATAACTTAGGTCCTGGGATTTATCAAGTAACAGCCACCGATGAATTTGATTGTACGATAGAACTTACTCAAGAAATTTTCGCGCCAGCAGAAATTAGTTATGATTTTATGGCAATAGATATAAGTTGTGATTCGCAAAATGGGGGAGAAGTTAGTATTACTAATATTGTAGGTGGTAATATGCCTTATCAAGTATTTGTAGATGGTGTTTTGATATCTCCGACAAACAGTACAAATAATCTATTGGCTGGTATGCACGATATTTCGGTTGTCGATGCCAATAATTGTTCTAGAGATACCACTTTTAATATAACAGCAGATGATGCGATATCTTTTGATTTTGATGTGATAGAACTACCTTGTGATGGAAGCGCATTAGGCTCTGTCACCGTATCTAATATTCAAGGTGGAACCGGTCAATACGAAGTATTTGTAGATGGAGTTTTATTGGGGCCAACTTTAATGCAAGACAACCTTGATGCTGGTGTTCACGAAATAATAATTAGGGATACCGACATGTGTGAAGTTGGAACACAATTTACTATCCAGGATGCCGCAATGATAAGTTTCGATGCATTCGTCAATGATGCAACCTGTGGAATGGACAATGGGTTTATTGTTTTGAATAGTATTAATACAGGAAATATTCCTTATGAAATTTTTCTAAACGGTGTCTTGCAAAGCTCTGGTACAATGAGTGATTTGAGCCCAGACAACTATACCATAATGATCATTGATGAAAATGATTGTCAAAAAGATACGACCGTTATGCTCGGTTCTGATACACCAATTATGGTCGATTATGATTTTACCAATATTGATTGTTTGGGTAATTTGGGTACATTCATTTTAAACAATGTAAGCGGAGGTACTGCGCCGTTTCAATTGACTTTAGATGGAATAGCAATCAATGAAGGAGTCCAAGTAAACGATTTAGCAGCAGGTTTGCATGATTTAGCAGTTTTAGATTCTAATGATTGTTTGTTTGAAGATTCATTTCAAATTGAGGCAGACCTTTCTTTGACCGTTGATTATAATACTGAAAATGCAAGCTGTGATAATGCCGAAGATGGTACGATTAGTATTAATAATATATCAGGAGGCACAATGCCTTACACGGTTTTTGTAAACGGTGTTGAGGCTACAAATCCAAACCTGATTATGAATTTAGGTGTAGGAGATGTTTCAATAGTTATAATGGATGCAAATAATTGTGAGTTTATGGAACTCGTAACGATAGATGCCGATCCATCTCCAAGCTTACTAGATTATACAATGACCTACTCCATTATGGAAGGAGATTCTATTTTATTAGAGGGTAATTTCTTATCTAATGTTGATAGTATAAGTTGGGAAAGTAATCCAACCCTTTCATGCTTAGATTGTGCGAATCCGATGGCTGGTCCAATTGATTTTACAAATTATGTTTTGACCGTTTGGGATGAAAACGGGTGTTCGGATCAAGTTTTGATTTCTGTAGAAGTCGAACAAATCCCAGAATTTGAATTGTATGTATCCAATGCATTTAGTCCAAATGGGGATGGCTTAAATGATCATTTTGATGTACTCAGTGGTTTAGATTCTGACATCGTCATTGAGACCTATGATATTTATGACCGTTGGGGAAATCTGATTTTTAGTGGACCGATTCAAATTGGACAAGATAATGGGTGGGATGGACTCATAAACAATAGAAAGGCAATGCCAGGTATATATGCATATTTTATTCAATACAGAAATGGTCCAGGAGGGGAATTAAAATCAAAAGCAGGAGATCTAAGCTTGATGAGGTAATTACCAATTATTCAGTATTGACCAGTACTAAGCATAACTAAAGTACAGGCATTGATGGTCTCTATACCTTTTTTTGCAGCTCTTGACATCAGCACGGGATTTTCCGCTCCAGGGTTAAAAATGATTCTTTTGGGATTAAGGGCTATGATGTAATCCTCATATTCCTTTTGGTTTTTTTCTCCCAGATAAAGAGTGACAGTATCTATATGTTTGTATGGGTATTTTTCTCGATTGATTTTCACATCTTCCACCATCCCCTCACGTAGGCCCAAGGCGATGACTTCGTGATCTTTCTCTTTTAATTTTTTTATGGCTTTATTAGAATATCTAACTTCTTTGAGGGAAGCACCAAGTACTAAAGTTTTTTTTGACATTTGGTGTGGGCTTTATGATGATGGAAAGTTATACTTTAGATTGAAGATAATCTCTACTTCATGAAAAAATGTATCCTTTTCGCCATTAGCTTGACATTCATAATAACATCTTGCAAGCAAACTCAAATATATTCCCATTCCACTAATGTGGAAAAAAAAGAAACGCTAAGCAACATGATAGATTGGCAAATGAAACCCAATTCTTCATTGGATTCATTGTTGACAAAATATACTCCCTTTAAATTGACAACGGATGTCTCAAAATTATCAGACAATGAGAAAAAAATGATTCCAATATTGATCGAAGTATCTCAAATTATGGATGATATTTTTTGGTACCAGGCGTTCGGGGATAAGCAAGCTTTTTTGGAAGGACTCAAGAGCAAAAAGCAAAAAGCTTTTGGTTTGGTCAATTATGGACCTTGGGATAGATTAGGTAGTAATGCACCTTGGTTGGAGCATGCGGGAATAAAGCCGCTCGGTGCAAACTATTATCCAACCGACATGACCAAAGAGGAATTTGAAAAGGCCGATTTGGTGGGTAAAGATGACTTATACACTTTGGTACGAAGGGATGAAAAAGGCAAACTCACAGCGGTTCCTTACCACATACAATTTGAAAAAGAACATAAAAGGACTTCAGAATTGCTTCTGCAAGCGGCGGATTTGGCAGAAGATGAAAGTTTAAAAAAATATCTTACTAAAAGAGCTGCAGCATTTTTAAATGACCAATACCAAGAGAGTGATATGGCTTGGTTGGATATGAAAACCAATCGATTGGATTTTGTGGTTGGTCCGATAGAAACTTATGAGGATCAATTATATGGTTATAAGGCGGCACACGAAGCTTATGTTTTAGTTAAAGATATGGAATGGAGTAAGCGTCTCGAAAAGTATGCTGCGTTTTTACCCGACTTGCAAAAAGGCTTGCCTGTTCCTCAGGAGTATAAAGCCGAAACTCCGGGTAGTGATACGGAGTTGAATGCCTACGACGTTGTATATTATGCGGGTGATTGTAATTCTGGAAGCAAAACAATTGCGATCAATCTTCCTAATGATGAAGAAGTTCAGTTGGCCAAAGGCACTCGAAGATTGCAACTGAAAAATGCCATGAAAGCCAAATTTGAAAAAATACTTATTCCGATCGCGGACGAATTGATTGATCCTTCGCAAAGAAGACATATCACTTTTGATGCATTTTTTAGCAATACGATGTTTCACGAAGTAGCGCATGGATTAGGAATAAAAAATACGATAAATGGAAAAGGACCTGTGCGCCGCGCTTTGAAAAATTTTGCTTCCGCGTTGGAAGAAGGAAAAGCGGATATGCTTGGTTTATATATGATTAAACAATTACACCAACAGGGAGAGATCGAAGGGGACTTGAAGGATTATTATGTGACGTTTATGGCGGGAATATTTAGATCTGTTCGTTTTGGGGCGTCTTCAGCTCACGGAAAGGCAAACATGATAAGATTTAATTTCTTTGATAAGATGGGAGCATTTAGTCGAGACGAATCAACAGGAAAATACACTGTTAATTTTGAGAGATTCGAAGAGGCTATGGACGCGCTTTCATCAAAGATTTTGACCTTACAAGGAGACGGTGATTATAAAGGTGTTGGGAGACTTGTAAATGATATGGCCAATATAGGTCCTCAATTGCAAGCTGATTTAGACATGCTTTCGCGGAATGGAATCCCGGTAGATATTATTTTTGAACAAGGTGTGGAAGTACTCGGACTTTAAAATTGTATTTATGAGAACTTTATTGTTTTTGTGTTGCTTAATTTGCTTTAGTTGTAGTTACCAAAATTATGGATCCAACAATAGGATTATGGGATCCAGGGGAGTAGCTACGGATCTGCCACCTTCCGAACCAGGTAAGTGTTACGCCAAATGCACCATTTCACCTCCAGGAATGATGGACACTTTGGCCATTTTGCCTATCTATAATGGTGATCATCCCGCAGATTTTCAAATGAATGAATTTGTCATTTCTGAAGAAAAGAAAGGAACAAGATGGGTTAAAAAACCTTCTATGAATTGCCAATCAGCTGACCCAAATGACTGTTTGGTTTGGTGCTTAGAAGAAGTCAATATTGAAAGAAAAACAATCAATTATCTAAGTGACGTTTCGACTACCGAAGATTATGAATTGACTCCAATTATAGCTAAAAATCCCGATGCGCAAAATGGCCCACTTGAATGGCGAGAGGTAGTTTGTCAGAATCAAATAGATAGATTATTAATAGAGCAGATTAAAATGGGATTGGCAGAAAAGGGATATTTAAATCAATCTCAAAAAGATAGAAAAGTTAATGATCAATTAGAAAACTGGATAAAAACGGCTTTGGTGAAATACCAAAGAGAAAATGCATTACCAGTTGGTCAACTAGATGTAGAAACTTTGACCTCCTTAAATATCAGGTTTTAATTTTCGATACCGGCGATTTTTTCCAACCATTGAGACGGGATTGAAGTCTTTTCTTTTTTGATCAGATCATAGGCCATAACCGTACTGTGTATCAATGCTACGATACGGTTGTTTTGATGCGACCAAATTTTGGTTTCGAAAATCAGTCGATCGTCAAGTCTTTCGCATACGCGAATACCGATTTTGACCGTATCTGGAAAAGTTACTGGATAAATGTATTTGCAATCCTGTCGAGCTAAAATGGGTCCTATGTTTTTGTCAACGAGAGATTGGCTCAACTTCATCATGTATTCTATCCTGGCATGTTCATTCCATTTGATATAAACAGCATTATTTACATGTTGTAAGGCGTCCATATCTCCCCATCTGACAATTATGTCAAGGCTTACTTTAAATTTTTCTAATCCTTCCATTCTTCAATTTGTTATCAAATATCTTCTTTTAAAATTTGTATCCAATGGATGTTCCTGCAAAAGGAATGAAATAGTAATAAAAAGGATCCCCAGAACGATAAGAATCTAATTCGCTCAAAAACACAACAGGGGTATATGTTATTTTCCAATGCCAATTTGATCTTTTGAAGTTTGCTTGGTAACCAAATCTAAAAACCAGATAATGGTATACATCAAAATAATCCGGCATAGTATTTCTGGTAATTCCTACGCCTATTTCTACAGAGTTATGACGAAGCTTAAAGTTAGCTCGATAACCAAGTGCACTAGTTATCGTTTTGGTTCCGAAGAGAGAAAGTTGTTCTGGCAAATAGCTTCCTCCAATAAAGAATTTATGATCAAATAATTTATTTTGACTGACTGTTCGAGTATAGATAACACCTAAAGGAAGTACACTCCCTAGAAACTCTAAATCTAGTTCGGATAGAGTAGGTTGGTTTATCTCCGTTCTTGAGTTTTGAGAAATTGTGGTATTGCTGATTAATGCAACCAACCCAAAAATCAAAAAAAGAAACTTGATAAACCTATGACTAAAATTGTTCATCATCCTATCTAAGATAAGCTTTCTCCATTTTAATCATTGTCTGAATCTCTAATTAGTACGATGGGCAAATTTATTTGTGGTGAGATCAAAGGAAGGATAATTAAAATAAGGCAATAACACATAGCATTTTTCTTTAATATTTGTGAATATGAGTAAATTTGTCTCTTTTAGATACTTATTTAGTTTTAGGTATCGTTTAAAACTCACTTTTGACAATCAAAACAGATCTTGATGCATAATTTATTTTTCTTTTTCTTTCAAGACAAGGCCAAGGAGGATGATGGACAAAGCTTGGTAGACATCATTATGAATTCCGGAACGATGGGAATCGTAATTTTTGCTATTCTTATATTCTTGTCTATCCTCGCACTCTATATTTTCATCGAAAGATGGCTAACTATTAAAAAGGCAGGGAGAGTAGATGACCAGTTTATCAATAATATTAGATCGGCAGTACAAGCTGGAAATATAGAAGGTGCCAAAGCACTGTGCGCAACTACCAATACGCCGACTTCTAGAATGGTAGAGAAGGGAATAATGAGAATCGGAAAACCATTAAAAGATATTGACGCTGCAATTGAAAATGTAGGAAACTTGGAAATTTTTAAACTAGAAAAAAATCTTTCAACCTTGGCGAGTATTGCAGGTGCGGCTCCGATGATCGGATTTTTCGGGACAGTAACAGGAATGATTCTAGCCTTTTATACGATGAGTACAGAAGATAATGTTTCTCCAACTGTACTAGCTGGAGGTATTTATCAAGCTCTTCTGACAACAGCCTTTGGACTATTTGTGGGTATTTTGGCATTTGTCGGTTACAATTTACTGGTTGCCAGTGTAGAGAAAGTTGTTTTTAAGATGGAGCGTACCACAATGGAGTTTATGGATCTATTACAAGAACCTTCGGCATAATATTGATATGGGTTTTTCCAAAAGAAATAAAGTAAGTGCAGAATTTAGTATGTCCTCATTGACGGACATTATATTTCTCTTATTGATATTTTTTATGCTCACGTCTTCTATGGTCAAGGTTGATGTTAAGTTGCCAGAATCCGATGCAAAGACAACAGCGCCCCAAGATATTTCTGTGATCATTAAGAAAAATGGAAAGCTCTCTTTCAACGGGAAGACTGCCACATGGGGCAAGTTGGAAAAAAGAATTGCGGCGCACGTTAAGTATCATGGAAACAAGGACAATGCAACCGTCCTCATCATTTCGGAAAAGGGAGTGCCATGGGAAAAAGTCAGTAAAGTAATGAAGATCGCTGCAGGATTAAAATTAAAAGCGGTTATTGCAACCCAACCCAAGAAATAGCTTAGTATAATGGGATTAAAGAAAAATAGTAAGGTCAGCGCAGAGTTCAATATGTCGAGTTTAACGGACATTATTTTTCTATTGTTGATTTTCTTCATGTTGACTTCATCCCTGATTGTACCCAATGCTTTGAATCTCCAGTTACCTGGAAAGAAATCTAGCACACCACCTTCAAACAACAAGGAAAGACCCACAATGATTAAAATTGATACAAAAGGGACTTATACCTTAAATGGCAACAGATCAAGTTTTAGCAAGGTGGATAAAAAAATACGCTCGTTAAAATCAAATAAGAATGCTATAATCGTCATCACACCTGCCAAAAAAACACCGAATCAATTTGTTGTAAAAATCATGGATTCGGCATTTCGACATGGAGTTACAGCAAAACTAACAGATCCTCGTTAGCGATTATCTAGTTTACGTATTACAGATAAATTTAATATAAATGGTGTTGGTTATGAGATATTTAGCCTAATTTTGCCATATGGACTTTTCATTGGATACACATAATCAAGAAGAAGAAGATAATCGTAGAAGGGGATGGCTGATCAGTATTTCTTTGCATCTATTATTGCTTCTAATCTTTTTGATTCCTTTTTTTGGTGAACTAAAAGAACCCAAAGAATTGCAGGGTGTATTTGTGGTCTTCGGTAACGAAGATGAAGAAAGTCAAATAAAATTTGCTCAAAAATATTCAGATGAAAATTCTCAAGCTAAAGAAGCTTCAGAAACTAAACCTCAAAAATCGAATAAGCCAATAAAAGAAACGCCTCAAAAGAAAGCTGTTGTTGAAGAAAAGAAAGAAGAAGTTAAACCTTCAAAAAGTCAAGCTGATATTAAGTCGGATTTAGTACGTAATGAAGATCAAATATCCGCTGCAAAAGAAAAAAGGCAAGAAAAAAAGAGAGAGGAGGAATTAGAAAAGCAAAGAATAAAAGAGATAGAAAAAGCCGAAAGGCTAAAAGAACAAAAAGAAGAAGCCGCTCGAGTCGAAAACGAAAGATTGGCAGAAGAGAGAAAAAAAGCCTTGGAAGCTGAAAAGGCAAAAAAAGAAAAGGCTGAACAACAACTTAAAAATCAAAAAAAACAATTTGGCGAATTGTTTGATCAGAGAAAAGGTCCAAACGCAGGAGATGGCGATAGAGGTAACCCAATCGGAAAATCTGATGAGGGTGCTGTAGATGGTTTAAATGGTGGGACAGGAAAAATAGGTGGAGGCTTGTCAGGTAGAGGATTGCTTTACGAACCCACGATTGAAGATGATTCTCAAATTCAAGGTAAGGTGGTCATTCGCGTATGCGTCAATAAAAAAGGAGAAGTATACGAAGCCAAATTCACCCAAAAGGGCTCAACAACCACGGATCGAAGGTTGGTCCAATTGGCAGAGGAAGCTGCACTAAAATATCTGTTTACTGAAAGTAAATCTGATAAGCAATGTGGAACAATCACGGTAGATTTTAAATTGCGTTAAGTTATTTACCTCGGCGAATAAGTTTACCATTTAAGTGATTGTAAAAAATAGATCCTTTGTACACTTTACCATTATAGAAACTTTTTGAGACTCCTTTATCGCTGATGATTAATTCTTCTAAATCAAAGCTTTGTGTCTGATTATCCAGTTTGAAAACGACATGAAAGGGAAGACGAACGTCAGTGGTTTGATGGATTTTGTAAAGACCCGACATTCTGATATATGCGAAATCATCAAGTTTAAATCCTTCTGATAGATCTTCGAAAATTTTGTTATCAACTTCCTCGAACAATATTTTTTCAATCTTAGTTTTATCTTGGCTTTTTCCTTTTTCAATTCTCTTCGCTCCTTTATAACTTTCTATAAAAATTGCATTGGTGATGTATTTGGTCTCTGCATTCCATTGCCAGATCGATAATAATCTCTCCAATTCTAAATAAAACAGACTAAATCCTTGTTTGGGAAAGCTTGAAGAATGATGAGAATCTAGCATTCTTTTTTCTTTGGATTGTGTGTATTCTGCTCCCATCCATTCATGTCGTTTGACATATGATAGTGATTGATCCAACTGTTTTAAGAATGTATTTTCAGTTAATTTACCGATCGAATGATCAATATGCTTATCAAAGAGCAAAGATTTTAATCTAAATGCTCCTACTGGATCTGGCAACTTGGATTCGAACAAAATTGCTAAATTTTGGATAGCTTCCATGTCTTTGAAATTAAATCGACTATTTACTCCAAAGTGCTTTTCGGCTTCTTTTGAAAAGATTAATTCATCAATGGACTTTACTTTTGATAAGTAGTTTAATTGAATTTTATTGATGTGCTTTGAAAGTGGAAAATTTTCTGATAAGATCTTGGCTTCTTCCAGATTAGTGGTTGGTACAAATTCTAAAAGTCTTTGATCGACAAATTCATCGTTACCATAGAGTGATTTAAATAAAATGAGATCGTCAATGGTATTGACCAAGGTGATGCCCAAAGATTGTGTTTTACTCTTCTCCTCTTGCTTGTAATGAAGATGATAAGCCTTGAGATCGTGCAGGTTGCTTACTTGTTTTATCCCTACTCTAGGGGCGTCTTTTAGCTTAAGTTCAGGGTATTCTTTTAAGGCAAGTAGGTAGTTATCAAAGTTTTTCGTTTGAATCAAGGAATCTTTTCTATTTTCCAGATCTCTCGTAGATTTTAAGGATTCATATTCTTCGCCATAAAACCATAAAAATTTGTATTTATCTGTTTTCTTTTGAAGCCCATCCCAATAATATGCTTCTTTTATTTTGTATCCCTTTTCGGAAAGCAGTGCATCTATTTTGCTTTTGTTTTGAGGTTTCTCGTATTTAGTAAACGCCGTCTTTATCGTGCTTTTTTTCAGCGATCAACTGGGACAAATCTATTTGCTTATTGCAAGAAGATAAAATAATCAAGGTGAGGGTAAAAAGTCCCAGATAGGTATATTTCGTTGTGTTCATCAAATTGGTTTAACACCAAACGAAAATATAAAAGGAATTTATATATATAGAATTAATTAATGTTTAATAAGGGGCAAAAAAAAGGGGTTCGAAAACCGAACCCCTAAAATATTTTCTTTTTGATTAGTTTTCTCCATCGCTTTCATTCGAAGAAGAATCTGAAGTCGATTCT
>JAHDHU010000065.1:0-6965 GCA_020631135.1 Saprospiraceae bacterium
AGTCAAAATTTAACTGATTACCAAATCGAAATGATCTGATCAAAGCAAAATCATTATTGGTAGAATTGAACCTATACATTGCATTTAATAGAATTGCATTGTTAGGTTTCACGAAATTACTTTTCATAAAAAATAGATTGCCAATAAAATCGAATGTTCCAGAACCACTCTGCATATCTGGCGAGAGAAATATTCCATTTTCGTCCATCTGTTCATCATTCCCAGTTGGCATCTTAATTCCTATCGAAGCTTGAGAATTAAATTCTTTCTGAGCAATTATTCTTTTTTGAATCACAAAAATTACATCACCTAATCCTAGACTTTGCTCGATCGAACTAATGGTTTTTCGAGATTGGAAAACAATTGGAATATTAGCGCCAATCGTCCAATTTGCATTCAGAGAATACGAAAAATTCACTAAATAATTAGCGCCAAATCTTGATCTATTGTCACTCATCAATACATCGCTTTGTGACACCAACCTATTTAAACTTTTATAATTATACTCAAAACCTACCGAGGCTTTTAATTCTTGGTTGGCTACAAGCAACATGGAATTAGAAATTGGAGGACCTGCTGTACAACAGGTTTGAGTTATAGCATTTAAATGCAATAACATAGAAAAGTAAACTTGACAAAACCTCAAAAGCATTTTGACCATTTAGATCAAAAATAACGGAGCTCTATTCGTAAAATCGTCGTTTGGCAAACAATCGATATGATAAGAGGTGTTGGAGAAAGTTATTCCCCAACACCAAAAATTTTCTAATTTTCGACAAGATTACTATTCAGAGCTTGGACGGATTTTACCAATCGCACGAACTCTGATCTATAGCCTTCATCATCGTCGCCTTTAGCATTTTCCGCTAATTGGATGATTTCATTCAAACTAGTTTCTTCAAGACTATCAGACTGCCTGAGTTGCAAACCAAACTGCGCAACAGCAATAGAAAATCGTATATCATTACTCATGCCATCTAATGCATCTGACTTTCGATCAACAGTGCTTACAATTTTTTTGCTCTTATTACCATCCGGTTCTTTATACCTGAACTTAACTGTAGCCAATTCATCCGAGTATTTCGCACTTGGTCGTGGTTTATTTTCTTGATACTTTAGCTCATCTATGTTTCCCGCATAATTACTTGAGCTGCCAACTTCAACAATTTCGTACATCGCGGTTACCACGTGACCAGATCCCATTTCTCCCGCATCCTTGGTGTCGTCATTAAAATCTTCTTTATTTAGTAATAGATTTTCATATCCTATCAATTTGTATGCCTGAACCAAAGCAGGATTAAACTCTATTTGAATCTTCACATCTTTTGCGATCGTAAATAAAGTGCCACCAAATTCCTCTACTAAGACTTTTCTAGATTCTTGAATGTTATCTATATATGCGTGGTTTCCATTTCCTTTTCCTGCTAAAATTTGCATTTTATCATCTTTATAATTGCCCATCCCAAATCCTAGAATAGAAAGAAAAACTCCACTCTTACGTTGCTTTTCTATAAGTTTTTCCAAAGAATCATTATCGCTCAATCCAACATTAAAGTCACCATCTGTTGCCAAAATAACTCGATTGTTTCCGTCTTTTATAAAGTTAGATTTCGCTATTTCGTAGGCAGTTTTTATACCTTCTGCTCCAGCAGTAGATCCCCCAGCTCCGAGAGATTCAACTACTCTCAATATTTTTTCTTTTTGACTTGCGGATGTGGATTCTAACGCCACGCCTGCTCTCCCAGCATAGGTAACAATGGCTACTTTATCTACCGTTCTCAATTTATTGAGCAACATTTTAAAGGAAGATTTGAGTAATGGCAATTTGTTTGCACTATTCATTGAGCCAGAAACATCAATTAAAAAAACCAAATTACTAGGAGGCAATTCATCAGTTGCTATCTCCTTTCCTTGCAGACTTATGTGCAATAACTTATGCTCTTTATTCCATGGACAATCCGTTAGATTTGATTTCAAAGAAATCGGATCGTTCTTTTTAGGTTGAGGGTAATCGTATTTAAAATAATTAATCATTTCCTCTACACGAACTGCGTCATGAGGTGGTAAGTTCCCATTTTCTATATACCGTCTCACATTACTATATCCGGCTCTATCCACATCGATTGAAAATGTTGAAAGTGCTTCATCTAATGGATCAATAAATTTATTCTCAATTATTTCCTCATAAGATTCGTTAGACTCATATTCAATAAGCGGAACATCTTTTCCGGGATGAGGCGGGCTAATCCTAATACCATCCACATAATAATTCTGAACATTTCCTCGAGAGCCTCTAATGGATATCTCCCCATTGCTTTTATTCTTGGCAAGTCCCGCTGATGTGGCGGCAATTGAGGAGATATTCTTGCTTGGTAAGGATCTAATTTCTTCAGAGCTTACTGTTTTTCCTTGCGTAGTATTGTCTTGTGATATTAGCGGCACTTTATACTCTTTGATAACCACTTCATCCATCAGCACACCTGTTTCTAATTCAATAATGGCAATATTTTCCTCTCCTTTTTTAACAAGGACTCCGGTTAAACTTTGGGTTTGGTAGCCAAGATATCGTGCATCCAATCGATACGTACCTGGTTCGATATGTTGAAATTCAAATGCCCCATCTAAATCTGTTGTGGTACCAGAAATGAGGACATTGTTTTTGAAAAGTGTGACTTCAGCAGCAATTAAACCTTCCTTGGTTTGCCCATCAATGATTTTGCCCTTCAAAACTGTTAGATTGGCATCAAATAACGTAAAAGAAAAAAGAATGATTGTTAGACTTGTGAGAATCAGCATGTACTTTTTCATAACTAATAATTTAAAAGATGAATAAATGGTTAATTGCTGACCTAACTGACTATGTCTAATTTAAATAGAGAATCAGAAGGATGTCGATCCAAGTTATTTTTAGTCTTCATAGACATCAAAATAATCAGCAATCTATCTTCAGGATGCTGATTTCAACAAGATTACATAAAAGTTTGAAAATAAATTTAGTTGCAGACTAAATCTAGAAATTCCAGATCAGGGAAATTATTTTGTTGCGGATCTATGTAAATCGAAAACCAATTTATGGTGCCATTGTCTAATTCGATAAAAACTTTATAGATACCTGAGCTAAGGTCTGAAAGATCACCTACCACATTTAGGTTGTTGCTTTGAATTACAAAATCCTTTACACTCCTAGCCTCAATATCCTCTACCGAATAACTCACACTTGAAATCAAGTTCGGAATCTGTGAGTTATTTTCATTGACGCATGTCGCTGGGACTATCCAAAATCGTTTAAGTGGTTCGAGAGCTGAAATAGAAATTATTCCATTGCTTGGATTTGGGTAAATAGCAGAAGAAGGATTGTAATCATTTGGGATTTTCCATTTTCCTACTAAGTTACCATTGGCATCAACCCATTGAAGTCCTGTTGTGGCTTCAAGAGACTCATAATTAAGACCATCAGATCCTTCATCGCAAGCACCAACAATTAAAAGACAGAAAAAACTAAGTTTTAAAAAACCTTTCATAAAGAATTATAGAATAAAGTTAGTTGAAATAATTAATAGCTAATTGAAGAAAAAGTATAAATTGGTTTTGATTTGAATTGGATAAAGCCACAAAATACGGAGTTGTCAGACGAGGAGTTAATCGTTATGATTAAAAAAGCTAAGTCCCAAGAATTTGCGGCTTCTCTTTTCTCTCGTTATGTTGAAATGATTTACGGTATAGGGCTCAAATACTTCAAAGATTCTGAAAAGAGTAAGGACATGACCATGGATCTTTATCCGAAGTTTGTCTCTAAAATTAAAAATCATGAAATCAAGCATTTTAAATCATGGCTCTATGTCTTAGTAAAAAATCAATGTCTTGAAAAATTAAGAAAAGAGAAAAGAGAAGGTGAAAAATTTTTAGACTTCAAGAATGTGCAATCTGAAGATGTTTTTCATCCTATACAAGAAGATATGAAAGAAAAGGCTTTTAATGATCTGGATGATTGTATTCAAAATTTGGAAAAGAGTCAAAAGCAATGCGTGAAATTGTTTTACTTAGAGAAGAAAAGTTATGTTGAAATAACAAAAATGCTAGATCTGGATTGGAATAAAGTAAGATCTCTTATACAGAACGGACGGAGAAATTTAAAAAACTGTTTAGCGAATAAGTGAAAAAAAACAAACTAAACATACAAGCATTATTGAGGCAATACATTGATGGTTCGATCTCCAAAAATGACAGACATGAGTTGGAGAAACTGGCTTTGGATGATCCTCTCTTATTTGAAGCGATGGAAGGCTATGCTATCGAAGAAGCTTCTAATGCGAAGTCCGATCTTATCGAAATTCAAAAATCATTAAGACCAACGCAAAGAAATAATCGGATCTTACCATTGAGATGGTTTTCTGTTGCAGCAGGAATATTATTGATTGCGGTGATTGGCTTTTTAGTTCGTCCACAAATGAATACAACTAAGTCAGAAGTAGAACTAGCCACTTATGAGATTGCTAAAGAAAAACCTCTGGCTGAATTAAAAGTTATTACCGAAGAATCAATTGATTTAGAAGAAATTTCAAGGGAATTAAAAAATGAAAAGCTCGAACGCGCAAGTCTTAAATCAAATGAGATTTTAGGCAATGACCAGATGGGAAGTAACAAAAAAATTAAAGAATCCCAAAAAAGGACAAATTCTATCAAACAAGCCGACATAGAAGAATCTGAAGAAATCGTAAAAACTGAAGTTATGATTACGAACTCTGAAGATTATGTTATAGACGGAGTGGCTATTCAAAATCAATCAGCCACAGCGAGTCAAAAAGAACCTAAAAACACATCTGAAAGTCCAATCGAAAATTATCAAGATGATAAGAATCGTGAATTGGCCCAAGATGAAATTTTCGAAAGAGAGCCAAGAGTTGGAAACATGATGGATGTAGAAAGCGAATCTGATTTTTCAGCATCCAGTAAAACAAAAAGATCTGCTCCACAAACGTTTAAACCTATAGTAAGAGGAAAGGTTATTGATTCTGGCGGCAATGCTTTGATAGGTGCAAGTGTTTTCTTTCAAGGGAATCCGAATGGTACACTAACAGATCTAGAAGGAAAATTTGAGTTAAAAGCGGATCTTGACAAATTAGAACAACAACAAAAATTAGAAATATCCTACACTGGTTATCAATCCATTGCAGTCGAGCCGATTATGGAACGTGAAATGGTATTCCAAATGAAAGAAGCTCAAGCTTTATCAGAAGTTATAGTAAGCGGCAAAATGGAGGCGGAAATGGATAATCAAAAAGAAATTAGCCCATTGAAAGGCATTGATCATTTCTATGAATTCGTTTATGGTCGATTTGTTAAAACAGATGCCTGTCAACTAGGCAAGGTAGATTGTCTGTTAACGATTGGTCCTGAAGGTCTAATTACAAATATTGATATAATTGACCAAGACATGGATTCTTGTTTGGAAAATCTGAGAGAATCTATTCTCACTTATCCTGATAAATGGAACCAAAGTGAAGTGGAAGACAAAACTGTAAAGTTGAGTTTCGAAATAAAATGAAAGTGAAGTCCGATTAATCGAACTTCACCATACTAGATTTGAAGTATTCACCCTATGATTTAAAATGAATTCTACATTCTTTAATTGCTTAGTTTATTTTTACAAATTGCTTGGTTTCATTTTTTGATCCAGCAATTATGCGTAAATAGTATCTGCCGTTGACCAGATGATTTACATCTAATTCGATGTCATCATGTTCACCATTAAATTTTGAAATTGTCTGCACAACTTGACCTAAGGAATTAACGATTTGTAAATCTCCAAAAGGCCTAGAGTCTTCATTGGTTATATACAGCCTTTGTATCGCAGGATTTGGAAATAGGTTAAACTGAAATGATGTTAGTTCTTCATCTTCTTCTGTCAAATTTGTCATACATGGTGTCGGAGCATCTTCGGACCAGTCAGAAGAAGAATCTCCCATTCCATCAAACTCGATTACTGTTCCATTGGCGAAAGCCGACACAAAATCCCCTGATGACCAAATGCCCGCAGCTACCGCAACCGAAGATCTTGTATGACCACTACTACCCCATTCTACATAATCAATAATGTCAGAAGCACTACCAAATGAGTTTGAAGTATATAAACCCATTTCCCCATCAGCTTCATCAATATCAAAAGAGGTTTCGACAACCACCAATTCTCCTGGTGCCAATATCAAATCTCCTCCACAATTGATTGTGAGATTTTGCAACTGATCATAGGCAGGAAAATTACATAACCAATAGGTAGAAATATCCACTGTGCTGGTTGATGTATTACTGATTTCGACAAGATCTGCTCCATCAATTTCGTTAAGCACAATACCACCCATTAGATTACAATCTTGACGAATGACTTCTATCGCATTGGATAGTGAAAAACATCCTTGCAAATCTGAGGTATTCATGCCTGCTTCTAAACCGGTGAGCCCATCTTCGTAACTGAGGTGCCATATCAAACATACACCTGCCGGTGCATCATCAAAATCTACGACACTTGGCATTGGTGGTAATCCTAATATATTTCCTTGATCATCCGTTACAATCCATTGGCTATTGCCTCCTTCATTTCCTGATAAAGTGATCGAACCAGCCGGAATATTATCTGCAACTCCGTCTCCCACACAAAAAGTAAAAGGTCCACCCGAGAGGGTTCCTCCCACTGGTTGATTTCTAATGACTTCTATCGCATTGGATAATGAAAAACATCCTTGCAAATCTGAAGTATTCATGCCTGCTTCTAAACCGGTGAGTCCATCTTCGTAACTGAGGTGCCATATCAAACATACACCTGCCGGCGCATCATCAAAATCTACCACACTTGGCATTGGTGGTAATCCTAATATATTTCCTTGATCATCTGTTACAATCCATTGGCTATTGCCTCCTTCATTTCCTGATAAAGTGATCGAACCAGCCGGAATATTATCTGCAACTCC
>JAHDHU010000065.1:7065-15022 GCA_020631135.1 Saprospiraceae bacterium
AAGTACCTGCGCCAGCATCATCAAAATCCACTACACTTGGCATTGGTGGTAATCCCAATATATTTCCTTGTTCATCTGTAATCACCCATTGGTTCATCGATCCAATATTTCCACTTAATTCGATTGAACCAGGTGTGATGTTATCAGCTACGTCATCTCCAACACAAAATTCGAAAGGGCCTCCTGTTAAAATTCCTCCTTCTGGCTGATTTCGAATAACCTCTATCGCATTGGATAATGAAAAACAGCCCTGTAAATCATTCGCATTCATGCCTGTCTCCAAACCTTCTAATCCTGCCTCGTAACTCAAATGCCATATTAAGCAAGTACCTGCGCCAGCACCATCAAAATCTACTGCACTTGGCATTGGTGGAAGACCTAATATATTTCCTTGTTCATCTGTTACCACCCATTGGTTCATAGAACCGGTATTTCCACTTAATCCGATGGCACCTGGAGCAATATTATCTGCAACTCCATCTCCTACGCAAAACTCAAAAGGTCCGCCAGTTAATATTCCTCCTGAAATATCTCCAGAGCAAGAAGTTTTTATACTTAATTCATCCACATCCCAAACTGAAATTGAGCCATTATTATAAACTGGACAATAAGGTAAAATTTCAATATTAAAAATTGTGGGCTGAGAAACAGTAAATTCGCTCATCCCAGAAAGATCGAAAACCATATTTGTCCAAGATTGGTTCGTAGAGATATCTTCTTGGAAAAACACAGTGTTACCATTTGATGAAATATTAATCGCCAACTTACTTGGGTAATTATTTGCTCCAGTTTGACCACTTGACCAAACAAAGGTTGGACTTGATAGTTCGTAAAAAGAAAGTTCATCCAGCGTTACAGTATTTCCTAGTTCAGGTGTGAGTTCTAAATCTAACTTTAAAGCTTTGTCCGAATTAGAATTATAACTGCAATCATTTTCAATTGAAATACACATCCCTAGACCACTCACTCCTGGTGTACAAGAGTGAAAATTGACTTGAGGATTATCTCTATACAGGTGGCCTCCAATAACATTCAAGGCATCGCAAGCGGGATGGCCAATTATATCTGCTTCGAACTCCTCAAAAGAATTAGATGCTAAACATTGATCTAAATTAAATAAGGCAGTCGATGAAAAAACATCACACGAGTTTTGGGAATAACTCGAATGTGATAAAATCATGAGTGTTATAAAGTAAAATATTTTTCTGTGCATAGTAATGGATTTTGTTTATTGATACACTCTTACTATGCAATTTTTAGTCAAAAGGTTGCCTCAAAAAAAAGCCTCAACTTTAGAAGTCGAGGCTGTTAATATTTTCAAACTCTTTTGTTTATGCCTGAAGGATTTTCTTTAGTGTCGATCCAATCTCTGCTGGCGACTCTACGACATGAATTCCATTTTCTCGCATAATCCTCATTTTAGCTTCAGCTGTATCGTCTTCTCCACCAATAATAGCACCTGCGTGACCCATGGTTCTTCCTTTAGGAGCAGTTTTACCAGCGATAAATCCAACGACTGGTTTTTTATTACCTGTTTCTGAAATATACTGTGCAGCGAGCGCTTCATAGTTTCCACCTATTTCGCCTATCATAACGATTGCCTCAGTATCAGGATCGTTCATAAATAATTCAACTGCCTCTTTTGTCGGAGTACCGATGATTGGATCACCTCCGATACCGATCGCGGTAGAAATTCCCAACCCTGCTTTAACTACTTGGTCCGCTGCTTCATAGGTTAGTGTTCCTGATTTTGAAACGATTCCAATTTTTCCTTCTTTGAAAACAAATCCTGGCATTATTCCAACCTTTGCTTCCCCTGGAGTAATCACGCCAGGACAATTAGGTCCTATCAAGGTAACTCCTGTAAATTTATTTAGATAAGCTTTTACTTTGACCATATCCTGCACTGGAATTCCTTCCGTTATACAGATAATTACCTTTATTCCAGCTTCAGCGGCTTCCATTATCGCATCACCTGCAAACTTTGGCGGAACAAAAATAATAGATGTATCAGCTTTAACCTTGTCGACGGCTTCAGCGACAGTATTAAATACAGGTTTATTTAGATGTTGTTGACCACCTTTACCCGGTGTCACACCTCCTACTATATTGGTTCCATATTCGATCATTTGTTCAGCATGAAAAGATCCCTCTTTCCCTGTAAATCCTTGCACGATAATGTTAGAATGTTTGTTTACGAGAACACTCATTGTTGATTTTATTTTTTAGGTTCTATTATAAAAATGTCTTCATTAGCAGCTCCAAATTTATACTTCTCTCGCGCCAATTTCTCAATATTATGGGCCAAATCTTGTTCTTCAGCACGTATATCTTCAAACTTTGATTTATAATCTTCTATTTGCGCTTCCATTCTATTGATTGTTTTATCCATTTCTCGCTGTTCTTTCAAATTGTGGTTATCGAAAAAACTTATCCACACCAGAAAGATTGAAGCGGTCATTACGTATTTATTGAAAAACCAATCAGAAGAAACTCTCAAATCTTTGAGCCTCTTTGGGGATTTCTTCGAAGACATATTACATTTTTTTGTAATATAAAGATACTATTTTATCTTATCCCAAAAGAGCTTTGCCAGGGTATATACCGCTAGAGCCTAATTCTTCTTCAATACGCAATAATTGGTTGTATTTAGCAATCCTATCACTTCTCGATGCAGAACCAGTTTTAATCTGCCCAGTGTTTAAAGCAACGGCTAAATCCGCTATAGTCGTATCTTCGGTCTCTCCAGATCTGTGACTCATCACACTTGTAAATCCATTTCTATGTGCCATGTTGACTGCATCTATCGTTTCAGAAAGACTACCGATTTGATTTACCTTAATGAGAATAGAATTTGCTGATTCTTCGGTTATACCCTTTTCCAATCTTTTGGTATTGGTTACAAAAAGATCATCTCCGACCAATTGGCACTTACTACCAATTGCTTTGTTTAACATGGACCAGCCATTCCAATCATCTTCATCTAAGCCATCTTCGATAGAAAAGATAGGATATTTTTCTGTCCACTCTTTCCAGTAATTTACCATTTGCTCAGAAGTTAATTTATCGCCAGTAGAAGAAGCAAAATGATAAACTTTTTCTTCTGCATTGTAAAATTCTGAAGCCGCTGCGTCCATAGCAATCATGATTTGGTCTCCAGCCTTATAGCCTGCAGATTCAATGGATTGCAAGACAATTTGAATAGCTTCTTCATTGGATTTTATGTTAGGCGCAAATCCTCCCTCGTCTCCAACATTCGTTGAATAATTTTTCGATTTTAGTACCTTTTTCAATTCATGAAAAACTTCTACTCCCATTCTTAAGCCTTCTGAGAAAGTTTCTGCCCCTACAGGCATAATCATGAATTCTTGAAAATCAATGCTATTATCAGCATGAGAACCTCCATTTAAAATATTCATCATCGGCACTGGCAAAATATGCGCATTTACGCCGCCAACATAACGATACAAAGCTTGACCAGTTTCTTCTGCTGCTGCTTTGGCGACCGCCAAAGAAACACCTAGAATTGCATTTGCTCCTAGCTTTGATTTGTTTTCTGTCCCATCTAATTCTAGCATTGCTTCATCAATGTACTTTTGATCCAATACATCTTCTCCAATGATTGCTTCTCGAATTATCTCTTCAACATTCGCGCAAGCTTGTGTTACCCCTTTTCCAAGATATCTTTTTTCATCTTTATCTCTTAGTTCAACTGCCTCATATTTACCGGTAGACGCTCCAGAGGGAACTGCAGCTCGGCCTATATATCCTTCTTCTGTCAATACTTCAACTTCGACAGTGGGATTTCCCCTTGAGTCTAATATCTCTCTTGCTATAATATCAATGATTTCGCTCATAGTTTTTTAATTCAGTTTTTCCTTTATTAGGTTTATAAAGTCATCAAAAAGGTATCGAGAATCATGTGGACCAGGATTGGCTTCAGGATGATATTGAACAGAAAAGGCATTTTTAGTTTTATTTCGAATGCCTTCAATGCTTTCATCATTGAGATTTCGGTGTGTTATTTCTACCTCTTCTTTTTTTTCCATGACTACTTTTGGATCTACACCGAATCCATGGTTTTGAGTCGTAATTTCGCATTTACCAGAGATCAAGTTGATGACCGGATGGTTTATTCCTCGATGTCCATGATGCATTTTATAAGTTGGGACGTCTAAAGCCCGAGCCAATAATTGGTGTCCTAGGCAAATACCAAACAATGGTTTATTAGTTTCTAAAATTTTCTTAACTGTTTCCACGGCGTAATCCATTGCTCCCGGATCTCCTGGACCATTTGAAAGAAAATACCCACTTGCATTAAATTTCGACAATTCCTCGTAAGAGGTTTTCGCTGGGAAAACTTTTAAGAAGGCTCCTCTTTCAACCATGCAATTTAAAATATTCCGTTTTGTTCCGAAATCCAGAACGGCTATTCTAATCGGACTGTCTTCGTTACCCAATTGATAAGCCTCTTTTGTGCTTACTTTAGAGGCCAATTCTAATCCTTCCATAGAAGGAACGGTTGATAACTTATCTTTTAACTCATTGAAATCTAAGATTTCGGAGGAAATGATACAGTTCATAGCTCCTTTATTTCTTACCAATCTAACAAGCATTCTTGTATCAATACCGTAGATACATGTGATTTTGTTTTTCACGAAATAATCATCAATGCATTGATCGGCCATTTGTCTTGAATACTTGTTGGTAAAGTTCTTACAAATTAATCCTGAGATTTGAACCTTATCAGATTCATTATCCTGATCCATCGTTCCGTAATTTCCTATATGTGCATTAGTGGTCAGTAAAATCTGTCCATAATACGAAGGATCAGTAAAGACTTCTTGATAACCTGTCATTCCAGTATTAAAACATATTTCTCCGGTTGCAGTGCCTTTAAAACCAGCTGCCTTTCCTTCAAAATAGGTACCATCCTCTAAAACCAGGTAAGCCTTATTTTCAGTTTCTGATGAACCCATGATAATTATTTATATATGTCGCAAAGATAGTATTATCTATAAAACAACAAAGGCGACATCTCAATGAGATACCGCCTTTTTGTATTTTCTTAGAATATAATTTTATTCTTCTTCAGATTTCGCTGATACTGCGCTCGCTGCAGTTGCTGCCGCCACTGCACCTTTACCCCCTCTTCTTCTTCGAGACTTCTTCTTCTTAGCACCAGATTTTTCTTGACCGTTATAAACAGTGTTATAATCAACGAATTCGATCATACCCATTTCAGCACCGTCGCCCTGCCTAAAACCAGTTTTGATTATCCTTAGGTAACCACCAGGTCTGTTTGCAATTTTACCTGAAACATTATCAAATAACTCTTTGATTGAGTCTTTGTTTTGAAGATAACTAAAAACAACTCTTCTACTGTGGCTTGTGTTAGTTTTACTTTTCGTGATTAAAGGCTCAATAAATTTTCTTAATGCTTTTGCTTTCGCCAAAGTAGTATTGATTCTTTTGTGTTCGATTAGTGAAATAGATAAATTTCTTAAGAGCGCTTCTCTGTGTCCCTTTTTACGTCCTAAATGGTTGAATTTCTTACCGTGTCTCATGATAAATTTGTTTTCTTCGTATCACCAGATGCTCGATTCGATTGAAGAGTGTCCAGTATATACAGTTATAAAATATATTTTAGTCTTCTTCCAGTTTGTATTTAGAAAGATCCATACCGAAGGTCAATCCTTTCTGAACCAACAACTCCTCTATTTCTACTAAAGATTTCTTACCGAAATTTCTGAATTTCAATAATTCATGCGTATCGTATTTAACCATCTCTCCAAGAGAATTGATTTTTGCTGCTTTAAGACAATTATACGCTCTTACTGACAGATCTAAATCTTCAAGAGAAGTTTTCAGCAACTTTCTCATATGAAGAATGTGCTCATCAACAATATTATCTTCTCTTGCGGAAGCATCATCAAAGGTGATGTTTTCGTCAGTGATAAGCATCAAATGTTGAATCAAAATTCTTGAAGCTTCTTTCACCGCATCTTCTGGATGAATCGTACCATCAGTTTGAACATCAATAGACAGTTTTTCATAATCCGTCTTTTGACCTACCCTGGTATTTTCAACACTGTATGCTACTTTTTTAATAGGGGTATAAATTGCATCGATTGGAATGACACCAATACTTGCATCCTTTGGTTTATTTTCATCCGAAGGAACATATCCTCTTCCGCTTGTTACGGTTAATTCTACTTCCAGTGTAACTGAAGAATCGAAATGACAAATAACCAAATCAGGATTCATCACTTTATAAACATTGGTATGTGTTTCGATATCTCCTGCAACAAACGATTCTTTACCAGAAATAGTTATATATACCTTTTCCTCATCACTTGTATCCTCAGCCATTAGAGGTTTAAGTCGAACTTGTTTGAGATTTAGAATTATATCAACCACATCTTCTACAACACCCTTGATAGTTGAAAACTCATGATCTACACCTGCAATTCGGATTGCCGAAATTGCGTGACCTTCGAGAGAAGAAAGTAGGACTCTTCTTAATGAATTTCCAATTGTTTGACCAAATCCCGGTTCTAATGGTTTAAACTCAAAAGTTCCTTCAAAGTCATTTGCTTTTTGAAGAAGAATTTTATTGGGTTTATGAAAGTTTAGGATACTCATTAAAATATTTTTTTAATTAATCTATAATTTGACTTCGTCAAAAAAACCAATACTAATAAATCGATTATTTGGAGTACAATTCCACAATCAACTGTTCGTTGATTTTTTCTGGAATCGCTTCTCTTTCCGGATATTCTAAGAAACTACCTTCTTGTCTTTCTGGATTCCACTGTAACCATCCCCAACTGCTAGTTGCTTTACTGGAAATTGAGTTGCTGATCACTTCAAGATTTTTAGATTTCCCTCTAACTGAAACTACGTCACCTGGTCTTAATGAATAAGAAGGTATATTGGTTAAAACTCCGTTTACTAGGATATGTTTGTGAGAAACCAATTGTCTAGCTGCTCTTCGCGTTGGTGCGATACCTAATCTAAAAACAGTGTTATCTAAACGTGACTCTAAAAATTGTAGTAAAACTTCACCAGTTACTCCTCCTTTTGCACTTGCTTTATCAAAAAGATTTCTAAACTGTCTTTCCAAAATACCATAGGTATATTTCGCTTTTTGCTTTTCCATCAACTGAAGCTTATAATCAGAAGCTTGCTTTCTTCTTCTATTATTTCCATGTTGACCTGGAGGATATTTACGCTTGTCAAAAGCTTTATCAAATCCGAAAAGTGATTCTCCGAATGCTCTTGATTTTTTTGTTTTAGGTCCAGTATATCGTGCCATTTAGATTCTCTTGTACTTTTTAAAACTATTAAACTCTTCTTTTCTTAGGAGGTCGACATCCGTTGTGCGGGATCGGTGTCACATCTTTGATTTTACTCACCTTTATACCTGCACCATCGATTGCTCTAATTGCCGCTTCTCTTCCTGCTCCAGGCCCTTTAACGTATACTTCAACTGTTTTCAGTCCAGCTTCTTGAGCTTTTACTGCTGCATCAGTCGCCGCAATTTGGGCTGCATATGGTGTATTTTTCTTAGAGCCTCTAAACCCAGATTTACCAGCGGATCCCCAAGAAATTACCTCTCCTTTCTTATTGGTTAAAGAAATGATAATGTTATTGAAACTTGCTTTGATGTAAGCATAGCCTTCTGGTTGAACAACAACCTTTCCTTTTTTCTTTCCTTTAGCCATTATTTAGTCGCTTTTTTCTTGTTGGCAACAGTTTTCTTTCTACCTTTTCTTGTTCGAGCATTATTCTTGGTTCCTTGACCTCTTACAGGCAAACCTTTTCTATGACGAATACCTCTGTAACATCCAATATCCATCAAACGCTTTATGTTTGTCTGAACTTCGGATCTTAATTCTCCTTCTACTTTATAATCGTTCTGAAGCAGTTTTGCGATAAATTTAATGTTATCATC
>JAHDHU010000066.1 GCA_020631135.1 Saprospiraceae bacterium
GTTTTTGATGGTGAAGTCGAAGATTATTGCCTATTCCTAGAAGGAGCTTCAAATACTGAAGATGATAAAATCAATGATGTAAATTCAATAAGTGTCTATCCTAATCCTGTAAGCTCTTTGATTAGTTTTAAAACAAATAGTGATCACCTTGAAACTGATATCGTTATCATCAATGCACTTGGAATGGTAGTAAAAAGAATCTCAAACCATAACATGCAGCGTCCTTTAGATGTAGAAGATTTGGAAAGTGGATTTTACTTTTTAAATTTCGAAAAAGAGAATAAATTGCTTTCATCAGTAAAAATCATAAAGCAACGATAACTCAAGATCGCTATAGATTGCGATCGACAAATATTCTTTCCTACCTTTAAATTATATGGTGCCGGAAAGCAATTCCAGAAAAATCGTCCACATTGACATGGATGCATTTTACGCATCTGTCGAACAACGTGATAATCCTGATTTGAAAGGGAAACCAATTGCTGTTGGAGGTGGAGGTCATCGTGGGGTGACAACTACAGCAAGTTACGAAGCTAGAAAATTTGGAGTTAGATCTGCGATGCCAGGTTGGCAAGCCAAACAACTTTGTCCTCATTTAATATTCGTAACCCCTCGCTTTGATGCTTACAAAGAAGTTTCTTATCAAATTAGATCAATATTTAAAGAGTACACAGACTTAATTGAACCTCTTTCTTTAGATGAAGCTTTTTTGGATGTTACAGAAAACAAGAAAAACATTCCCTTTGGAATGCACGTGGCTCAAGAAATAATTCAAAGAGTAAAGGAGAAAACCCAACTAACCTGCTCGGCTGGAGTATCCTACTGTAAATTTTTAGCGAAAGTGGCTTCCGACTTAAAAAAGCCAAATGGGCTTTCCGTGATTACTCCTAAAAGAGCAATTTCATTTTTGGAAGAATTACCTATTAAAGATTTTTTTGGAGTCGGCAAAGTAACCGCTGCAAAAATGGAAAGTTTGGAAATCAAAACAGGACGAGATCTTAAAAAGCTTTCAAAATTGGAGCTCGCACAAAAGTTCGGTAAATCTGGAATACATTTTTACGATATCGTGCGAGGAATAGATGATCGACCTGTCAATCCTAATCGAATCAGAAAATCTTTAGCTGTCGAACGAACACTAAACGAAGACCTCGAAGAATTGGATCAAATTACTCCGGTCTTAGAAAGGATTGTAGAAAAATTTTTTGAAAGATTGAATTCAGCCAACAATTTTGGAAGGACCATTTCTCTTAAACTTAAAACCAGTGATTTTAGAATCATTACTAGAAGCCTTTCTAAAGATTATCACATTCGCGAAAAATCAGAAATTAAACAACTAGCCATTGAACTACTGGAACAAAACATCAATGAATTTGAAAAAATCAGATTAATTGGTTTAAGTGCCAGCAACCTAGAAAAAGAGTCACAAACACTTCAAGATTACCAACTAAGTTTTGATTGGTAAACAATTCTCCATTATGTGCAATCCACACCTTCGAACGACAAAACGGTAAATTCTGTTCTTCGATTGGGTTGATGCTTTCGGTCACTACAATTGACTCCATTTGTACATCCGTTGGTCAATTTGGTCTCACCATAACCTCTTGGTATTACTCTTTCAGGCGATATTCCTTTCTCAATCAAATAGTCATAACATGATTGGGCCCTCTTAGCACTAAGTTCCATGTTAAATTCATCAGATCCTCTTGAATCTGTATGACTTGAAAGCTCCACTATCATACTCGGAAACTGCTCCAAAATGCCAATCAGCTTGTTAAGTTCTTTTTTAGATGCCCTTCTAAGATTCCATTTGCCGGTATCATAATAAACATTCTCCAATTTGAAGGTTTTACCAACAGAGACAGAATCTAAAGCAATTTTGGCTTCCAATAAGGCATTGGGTTTGTTTATTCCTCCGCCAGCCGTATAATTAAATTCAGAAGCCCCATTTAAACAAAAAATCTTCCCTTCTGCAAAACAATTAAATACATTTATACCTCCATTTATGTGCAACCTTTTGCAAGTTTCTACTTTATATTCTTTTCTGGGATCTATAAAAAATGAGGCAAAACCGTTTACAGTATATTCGGTAGCAACCAAAGAATCTTCAGGCATTTCGTAGAGATATAAACTTACATCATCAATTGGTTTGAGAGATTCTCTATTGACAGTTCGGATTAAGAGTTCATACGAATTATGCCCGTAATCAACACTAATTTCTGAAAAGTCTTGTCCAAAAGATAGCAATGGAATTAAAACTAGAACAAACGAAAACAATTTATTCTTTTTCATTTTGGAAGTGTATTTTCTACAAAGACGTCTACATCTGATTTAAACTCAAATTGCGGGTCATCTTAAATAATAATTAACAAATGAATGAGATAGAAAAACTTAATTATAATTAGATTTAAATCTTCTATATTAGCACTCCCCTCAATTCCATCAAAATATTTTAGCATGAAACTACTGAGTACAATTCTTTTTGTAATCACTACCTTATCGTTGTCCGCTCAAGCCCATCCAAGTTGTGATGGTGTTAGGTATTTAGAAGACATTTTTACAGAAATAGATTCGACACTCGACATAAAATATGGAGAAGGCACAACAATCGCAGGTGCCAACGAAGAGTTGTTTTTTGACATTTTCGAACCAGCTGGTGATCTTGAACTCAATCGTCCTGTAGTCGTTTTGGCATATGGAGGAAGTTATATTGGGGGAACTCGAACCGACATGCACTGGCTCTGTAAAAGATATGCGCGGAAAGGGTTTGTTGCTGTGGCAATAGAATATAGACTTTACGATCTTCCTTTATTTCCATTTCCGACAGCCTCAGAAATGAAGGTGGTTGTTACCAAGTCAGTTGCTGACATGAAAGGCTGCATTCGACATTTGCGTGCGGATGCAGATGGCGCAGACATTTATAAAATAGATCCTAATTTGGTTTTTGTGGGTGGAATCTCCGCTGGTGGCATTACTGCTTGCCACACCGCATTTTTAGATGAGGAAGATAATTTTGACCAGGAGCTATTAGACATTTTCGATGCTGAAGGTGGATTGGAAGGCAATGTAAATGATTTACCCTACCCTTCAAATGTTCAGGGTCTTCTAAATTTTTCGGGAGGATTAAATGACGCCAATTGGATTGATAAAGATGATCCAACTTTCTTAAGCGTCCACGAAACGGGTGACGGTACGGTACCTTATGGCCAAGGTTTTGCCAACATATTTGGAATAGATATTATTTCGATGGAAGGAAGTCAAAGACTTAAATACGTTGCAGACAGCGTAGAAGTTGAAAATTATCTCATGGCGATTGAAGCAGATACTCATACGGCATATTTTTTCGATGATGATCTAACCACAGAAATAGTCGATTGGTCATCAAGATATCTCCACGATATTGTTTGCGAGCAAAACACTTTAAATGTTGTAGAAAATTCACTTTTAGCTGGATTAAATATTTATCCAAATCCTGTCGAGAATTTTCTATACTTAGAAGGCATCAATCAACATCACTTGAAAATTAATATTACCAATACGATGGGACAGCAAATATTTAGCAAAGAAAATGTGTCAGCGATAAACGTTAGTCAGTTTAGCCCCGGAATTTATTATGTAGAAATCTTTGACAAGAAAAGTGCCGATCGCATCATTGAGAAGATTATTGTTCGTTGATAAATTTCTAGTTGGCCTTCTCTTTCCTTGGTGCGGTGATAATTAAGTCAAGCGTATGAAGATCTCTCACCATCTTTTGGCTTTCGGCTGACAATTGACTCATCGCTTTATCATACATATCAACCGCCATTACCATTAGGTATTTTTCATAGCATTCGCGAATGGTATTTTCGGACTTATCAAGACGTTCTTTACTCGTTGTTTTACTTGGACTCAAGACGATACTCCAATGAAAAGCTTGTTGCGTTAATAGACTTTGGCAAATATCAGAATGTCCAATTTTTACTTTGTTGAAAACAACATCCTCATCTCCATTTAAGTAAACGTAATTGGCATGATCATCTTTAAAATCCTGAAGATCTTCAATATTAGGCAAAGTCAGAGCATCGTCCTTGGTTAGTGATTTATTTCCCGAACAGGATATCAAAAAAAGCAATAACAAACTAATGGCAAATGCCGAGAAACATTTTAATTTTTCAGGATTGATTTTAACCACTCTTCTCCATTTTGATCTTGGATTCGAATATAATACAATCCTGCTGAGTGATCAGATAAATCCAACAGTATCCAATCCGTATTTTCAAAATATTGATTTTCAATGCGTTGACCTCGAAGGTTATAAACTGTGACATGAGCATTGACCAGAACCTCTCCAAATGACAAATTAATTTGGTCTTCAAACGGATTTGGAAATACATTCACGGATGTGACATCCTCTAAATCCTGATTGTTTGTAAGTTCTTGACAAGAAAAAGTTCCATCTAAAAAATTATTGTACTCATCCTTCAAACGGCTAATTTCCGTTGACCAATTTTCAAACAAACTAAAATCATTGGTTTGTCCATCATACATTACATGATCTACATAGTCCAAGGTAACGGATTGACCAGGATCCAATTGAGTGTTTATTATTGATGTAATACTTCGGGCATCAAAAAAATTAAAATCAGTTTGACTTTGCATAGACCATCCTCCTGTATCCAAAGGAGAATCATGAAAAGCAAATTTGGTAATATCCGAACTTGAGGGATTATATCCATAACCTCCTATTGACAAAGGGGTACCATCTCTCCACAAACCATTTAGAGAATTATAAAATTCTTCTGCTAATTGAGGACCTAATAAATACGGCACAAGTTCGGTAGCTCCAGAAGCGTAACTACAAACAAAGCTTTCCATTTTATGATTGAGATACATTTTACTGGAAATGGCAGAGCTATGATCGTGATTTAATGAAGCGCAATAATTGGGAGTTGTAGAATCAACCATATCCTTATCGTGAGTAAATACAACATTTAGTAAAGTGTCACACCCGATTAGATCACCACGATAGCAACCTAAATTATTGTCTTCCCAAATCCCAATTTTAAAATCAAAAAGCGATTCAAGGCCTTTATTGATGAATTTAAGTCTGGTGAAGACCGCTTTATTTGAAGCTCTATCTTCTACACAATCTACGACATAATTCATTTGATGCACCTCCATAACCAATGCCTGGCCAAACGAATTGGTATGTACTGTGTAATCGTTGAAAACATTAAACATAAATTCTTTAGGTATGAAATCTGGGTTTTCTTCGAGCGCAATAGGATAATCACCTTTCATAACATTGTAAAAACCATCCCCATCCATGTCAAAAAACGGTGCCATCCCATTAGGATCCAAAGGAACAAAATTTCCTAAAGCGGTATTACCTCGAGCAGGCCACTCTAAGATGTCTTTGGGTACATCGTTTATATTTAAAGTTCCTGAATCAAACTTAGTTATAAGTTGATGAACTTGAAATGACTCTATTTTCCAGACTCGATTAAAATATGCACAATAAACCTCTCTAAGCGCTTGATCAAAAACAACTGGACCTGGTATAAAATCTTGGTTGGCAGTATTAGGGAAAATATCAGCGGCGATTCTCAAATTACCAGCAGCATCCAAAGCCCCTAGAATTAAGTAAGAAGCAAATCCCAATTCAAATAAATTTTCATTCTCGTAGACAAATTCTTCGCGGGTATGATAATCGTTCAGTGAAACGGCATCGTTTCGAGAAAGACTTCTATGAGTATTGGCAATGCCTTTTTCTTCCAAGAGTGCATAGTCGCATTGCGCCTTGATTGGATTGCCATTGATGTAAATCAAAAAAATCACCACAAATTGTGAAAAAGAAGCAAGTAATGGTTTCATACACAAATTTTGATTAGACTTGCTGGCTATCCAAATTTAAAAATTAAACGAAGTATTCCTACCTCAAAAATCACAGCTTGTCGCCAAATACATTTACAATTTTATACTGACGCTCCGTTTATCCAAACCTTAGCAGGTTTCATTTGACCTTGATGATATAAAATCTCACGAAAATCAGCAGTGGGAAAAGCCACAAGATCCGCTTTATATCCAGCGGAGATAACTCCCCTATCTTTTAGGTGTAGAGCAGCGGCAGCACGAGATGTGATAGCTGCAAAAACTTCAGCGTTACTCAACTTTTCAAAAGTTTGTAAAACACATGCAGAAGTCAAAAGATCACCCATGGGTCCCGAACCAGGATTCCAATCACTGGCAATGCTTAGACAGGTACCGGCATCCAACAATTTTCTTGCTGGGGTAAACGCACATCCCAGTCCTATACTTGCCCCGGGTAAAGCGACAGCGATCACATCACTTTCTGCCAATGCCATTATTTCTTGATCTGTACTTGCCTCCAAATGATCGGCACTAATGGCACCAACTTCAATGGCGACCTTCGATCCACCTGCGTGGAATTGATCAGCATGTACAGTGATATCGAATCCCATTTGTTTTGCAGCATCGAAATAAGGACCAATGTTATGTGAATTAAAAGCCTCCTCTTCAATAAAAGCATCCACTCGACAGGACAATTCTTTAGACAACAATTGAGGAAACAATTCAGATACCATCATTTGCAAATATTGCTCTATGCTGCCATCAAAATCTTTCGGGAATATATGAGCAGCCAAGCAAGTACTAATAACTGAAGACTTCGATTTTGTCGCTGCTTCTTTGATCGCCTCCAACATTTTGAGCTCATCTGCAACTGTGAGGCCGTAACCACTTTTAACCTCAGTCGTTGTGATGCCATTGGATAACTGCTTATCCAACCTCATGAGTGTATTACTTACGAGTTCTTCCTTGGAAGCTCTCCTAGTAGCTCGTACAGTATCCATTATTCCTCCACCCTCTTTTGCAATTTCTAAATAGCTTTTTCCAGCGTTACGCATGGCATAATCCTTGGCTCGAGAACCCGCAAAACAGATATGTGTATGAGAATCAATTAATCCCGGCAATAGCACGTTTTCTTCTTGAACCTCTTCAATATCAGCATTTGGAAAATCTTTTTTGAGCAGGTCAAAATCACCCACAGAATGAATAAGCCCATTTTCTATAAGTACTGCAACATTCGATAAGACATTTAGGTCACTATCCTGTAATGCTCCTTTTAAAGCAACATTGTCCATCGTTAAAATTTGACTAAACGGGCCTATTATTTTCATTGAATCAGGGTTTTGTCGAGAATATCTACAAAACGATAAACATCCTGATAGGAGTTATATAAAGCCGTTGGCGCCACCCTAATGACACCGGGTTCTCTCCAGTCAGCCATAACTCCTTGATCCGTGATTTTATCAAACAAGGTTTTACTCGCTCCTTTTACAAAAATGGACAATTGGCTCCCTCTTTGCTTGACGTCAGATGGAGTGATTATTTCTATTTTATCGGTATTTAAATTATTTATAAGGAATTCCATGTACCCAGTGAGGTGATCTGCCTTTTTTCTTAGCGCCGAAATTCCTACTTGATCAAAAATTTCTAATGAAGCTTTGACACTTGCCATAGATAATATCGGTGGATTACTCAATTGCCAACCTTCAGCACCTGGAATATGATCAAAATCATCTCTCATTAAAAAGCGGGTCTTCTTATTATGTCCCCACCATCCTTTGAATCGCACCAAACTGGAATCATCTGCATGTCGCTCATTGACAAAGCAACCACCCAAACTACCCGGTCCAGAATTGAGGTATTTGTATGAACACCAAACAGCAAAATCAGCACCAGTATCATGCAATTGTAAATCTTGATTTCCAGCACCATGGGCACAATCAAATCCCGCTTTAGCTCCAACAGCATGTGCCGCAGTGGTAATCGGCTTCATATCAAAGTACTGTCCTGTATAGTAATTGGTATTACCCAACATCACCAAAGCCAACTCATCACCCGTTGTTTGTATGACGTCCAAAATGTCTTGATGTTCTAAACAGTGAGTGCCTTTTTTAGGAGTCAATTCAATTAAATGCTCAGCAGAATCAAGACCATGCATTTGCATGTGAGATTCGACTGCATATTTATCTGAAGGAAATGCATCACTTTCGATAATAACCTTTGTACGATTTCCCTCAGGTCTGTAAAAAGAAACCAACATCAAATGAAGGTTTACCGTTAAGGTATTCATCACCACCACCTCACTTGGTTTTGCTCCAACGAGTCTAGCCATGGCTTCAGTCAAAAACTCGTGATAAGGCAACCAAGGGTTCTTGGCTTGAATATGACCTTCTACACCAAGATTTTTCCAATCTTCTAATTCTTGTTCAATATTTTGAGCTACCGTTTTTGGTTGTAAGCCAAGGGAATTACCACAGAGGTATATAAATTCATCACCGTTTTTTCGAGTAGGTATATGAAATTTTTGTCGGTATGCTTTTAATTCATCTTGCGAATCTAGTAGTACTGCTCCTTCTATTCCTTTCGGGTAATCGGTCATGAAACCTTTGAGTTATTGTGTTTTAAAATTTTCGCCTTTACTTCCTCCCCAAGCCAATTGAGTACATTGTCCTCCCACATTTCGGTTTGTTGCGCTTGGGTAATCATCCCTTCCTCTCGGGCCAAATCGAGCAACTTACCCGGATAGGAAGATTGCGCATCACTTTTCATTTCTCCAAGAGGATAAGGATCATCTAAGCCTAATATAATTTGATCTGATCCTCCAAGTCTTCTCAACATCAATTCCAAAGAAAAAGTATCATGCACCAAAGTATCGAAGTAAATATTTGGATGTCCTACCGCTTTTCTAGGATGGGTTTTACCTTCAAACAAATCGGGCCTACCATCAAATCCTTGAATCCTTCTACCCAAATTAATTTGTGCCAACTGACCTCCGTGGGCAAAGCAAACTCTTATGTTCTTATATTTTTCGAAATATCCATTTAAAGTATAGAGGTGGTATGCATCTGCACATTGTGCCAACATCCAAACTAAATGAAATCGCCAGTTTTTATTTTCTAATTTGACAAATTTTTCACCATCATAAGGATGAATTTCTATCGCCAAATTGTACTTATCTGCCAATTCTAATATAGGCTCTATTTCTTCTTCAAATATGGATCTCCACTCTCCTACTGTGTCCATGTAATGTGTAGGCAAGCACAAAACTCGTAAACCCAACTCCTCAACGCACCTTTCTATTTCCCATAATGCAGATCTAACAAATCCAGCATGAATCACAAATCCACAGGTAAACTTATCTGGATGATTACTTTGAACCTTGGCATTAAAATCATTTTGAAATCGAAGAACCTGTTTCATCTCAGCCTCTCTTAATCCATTACCATAAAGCTGAGACAAATTGAGGACCACTGCATGATCAATGTTATTGTTCTCCATCCATTCTAGTTTCTCATTTAAAAAGAAACTCGAATCCGTCACTGGACGCTTCCAGTTTTTCTGAAGCATGTATTCTCTATCCTGATCTATCCAAAATATTTCTTTCTCCTTCATAAATGAAGGGATTTCTTCTGGATAAGGTAGCAGGTGTGAATGACCGTTGATTCTTAACATTAAGCTGATTTAGCCACGGGTGGTTCCATTACATTTCCACATTTATCACAACATCTCAATTCGTCATCTTGATAAAATTTATCAAAAATTACTGGCATATCAGTTTCGATATTTTTGATGTAGAAAGGCTCTCGATATAATTCGTTGTGACAGTTTTCGCAAAACCATGCTAAACCATCTTCCATACCTTCAGGTCTTTTTTGTTCGATGACCAACCCTATGGTATTGGGTCCCCTTTGCGGGGAATGTGGAACGTTCGAAGGCAAAAGATAGATTTCACCTTCTTTGATATGGATATCTTTTTGTTCTCCTTCATCAATTACTTTTAAGGTTATATCTCCTTCAACTTGATAGAAAAACTCGGGTGTTTTATTTAGGTGATAATCCTTCCTAGCGTTAGGACCACCTACTACCATAACGATATATTCACCTCCATCCCAAACACATTTATTTCCTACGGGAGGTTTGAGCAAGTGGCGATGCTCTTCGATCCATTCTTTAAAATTAAACTTAGGTAAGAGTTTAGACATGACTTTTTTTTAATTAAAGTAATTATTATTCCTAGAAACTATTCATATTGGATACAAACATTTTTAGGTTCTGTAAAAAAGCGCATAGCTTCAAACCCTCCTTCTCTACCCATTCCGCTTTGTTTGACTCCACCAAAGGGCGTTCTTAAATCTCTTTTTAACCAGGTATTCACCCAAATCAAACCTGCATCAACCTCTTTGGCCACTCTATGCGCTTTTTGCAGGTTGCTTGTCCAAATGGTACATGACAATCCGTAATTAGAGTCATTGGCTAAATTAATAACCTCAGCTTCATTTTTAAAAGGCATGATACTTACAACCGGCCCAAATATTTCTTCTTGATTGGTTCTACAATCATTACCTAAGCCTTCAATAATAGTAGGTCCAATGTAATATCCTTCTTTCAAACCCTCTGGATAAATTCTCTCGCCACCTAATAATATTTGCCCGCCTTCTTCCTTAGCCAATTTAATGTGCTCCAACACTTTTTCCATATGCGGTTTTGAAACCATGGCGCCCACTTTTATATCCGAGTCTAAAGGATTACCAACTTTCCATTTTGAAGCCGCGGCAACAAAATCCTTTTTAAAACGATCATAAATATCTTCTTGGACATATATTCTCGAGCCACATAAACAAATTTGACCCTGATTTGAAAAAGAAGAATTTAAGGTCATTTTTAGGGTCTTATCATAATCGCAATCTCCGAATATAATATTGGCGTTTTTACCGCCCATTTCCAATGAACTTTTTTTAAAATTCGATGCTGCTTCAACTGCTATGATTTTGCCGACCTTTGTGCTGCCTGTAAAGGAAATTGCTTTGATATCTGAATGTTTACTAATGGCGGCACCGATATTAGCTCCATTGCCATGAAGCACATTCAAAACCCCGGCTGGCAAACCTGCTTCAATACATATTTCGGAAAACAAGTAAGCGGTGAGAGGTGTGACTTCTGATGGTTTAGCAATAACCACATTACCTGTGGCCAGTGCCGGCGCAATTTTCCAAGTAAACAAATACAAGGGCAAGTTCCATGGCGAAATAGTTCCAACAACTCCAAGTGGTGACCTTAGTGTGTAATTTATGGCTCCTTTCATCGAATGAGACTCACTCGCAAATTGTGTGGACGCATTCGCGAAAAAACGCATATTGTCCGCAGCTCTAGCAATATCTACCCTTTTGGCTAACCAAAGCGGTTTACCATTGTCTTTTGATTCTGCTTCAGCCAAAAAATCATGTTTGGATTCAATGAGATCTGCAATACGAATTAAAATGCGGTGTCTTTCATCGACGCTCATACTGGACCAAATCGGAAAAGCCTTTTTTGCAGACATTACGGCTATTTCTAAATCTTCAGTTGAAGAATCTGCCACTTGAGTATAAACCAATCCATTGGATGGATTATAAACATCTAGATATTGCCCATTGTTGGGTGGACAAATTTTGCCATCGATATAATTATTTAACTTTTGCATAATCAAGTTTGGTAAAGTTAGTCATTCAATCAAAAAACCAACCCTAAATATTGTCCATGTTATTGTAAATTCGTCATTACATCCAAAACTATTATGCCCATAAACATATACAAACCTTATTTGAGTTTAAAAAGAACTTACAAAGGTGGAATCACCAAAGACGAACTTTCTACAATAGGTTTAAAAATCTATAAGCTTTCGTCGAATGAAAATATTTTTGGTGCATCTCCAAAGGCAATTGAGGCCATAAAAAACAATCTTGATTTGTTGAATGAATATCCTGACAGAACCGATGAAAAATTGCGGATAGCTCTTTCAAAACATTATAAGAATGAATTAAGTGCTGATCATTTTATTGGTGGTCCAAGTGGATCAGAGGTTCTAGACTTAACCATTCGTGCTTTCATGGATCATGATTTGGAATGTATAGTTTCTACTCCATTTTTTTTGCCTTATCAAATGTTTTCTCAATGGCAGAATGCAAAGGTCATTGATGTCCCGATGAATCCAAGTGACTGGAGTTTGGATGTGTCGGGAATTTTAAATTCAATTACTGATAAAACAAGGTTATTATTTTTAACCAGCCCCAACAATCCGACTGGAAGTTATATTCCAAGGGTTGAATTAGAGAAAATCATAAATGGAGTTCCCGATCATGTAATTATAGTATTAGACGAAGTTTACGAGCATTTTGCAGATGCTGAAGATTATACTACCGCACTACCTTATATCAAAGAGGGAAAACAAATTATAGCCTTAAACAGTTTTTCGAAGGCCTATGGCATGGCTTCATTAAGGTTAGGATATGCCTACACTACTCCGAAGATTTCGGCGTACATAAGACAGCTTGCTAAACCATTCTTAATCAATAGGCTGAGTTTAGAAGCTGGCATAGCAGCACTTGAAGATTTTGAATTTTTAAGTTCAACCACTACAAAAATTAAGGAAGAAAGAAAATGGTTGTACCAGCAATTGGATCATTTGGGCATAAAATATTGGCAATCCCAAGCGAACTTCATTCTGATACAACCTCCAATAAATGATGATGATTTTGTCAAAAAAATGCTTTCTCAAGGCGTCATGGTAAGACCTTCGGCAAACTTTGGAGCACCAGGTAACATTAGAGTAACCATCGGTGACCGAGAAGCCAATGAGGCCTACATTAACGCGATCAAGTTCATCATAGGGTAATCTTTAAGAGTCTAATGTTGTTTCAGTCAGAGCCAAAACGCGCAAACTGTTTTTGTTTTTATTGAATAAACCTTGAACCTCCACATGGGTTAAACTATCAAATTGAAAAAGGTGATTCATTTCATACTTAAAATCAAGCATGATATCTGTTCCTGATTCTATATCTTCTAGGAAATATTTTTGTTCTGATTTATCAAAAAAAAGCAGTCCTTCATAAGTTTTAAAATCCGGAATATTTCTATACGATGATATTAGTAGAGAAAAAATTACCGTAATTAATAGTAAGCCCGATAAATACAAAAATCTATTATTCATACTCTGAGTTTTTGATGGTGAGTAAAAAGAGAATATTTAATGATCAATTTATAGATTATGGAAAAAGATAAAATCAGTAAATGCCCTATTTTTTATCACCCGTGAATACCCTTAAAATCCGTAAATTTCGAATTAATGAAATCAGGCTACTTATTTATATTGCTTTTGGGTTTCGCATTCGCGAATGCGCAAAATGAACCTCCAAACACAGATCAGCGTATTTATCAAATTATTGAAGAAATATCTGCTAATAGAATCGAAAATGACATTCGCCGTCTGGCGAAATTTGGTACCAGACATACCATGTCAGATACCGTCTCAACAACACGCGGAATTGGTGCTGCAAGACGATGGATAAAGAATGAATTTGAGCAAATTTCGACAAATTGCAATAACTGCTTAGATGTAAAATATCATCGTGGACTGGTAAAAGCACGAGAATCAAGAAGAATTCCTGAAGACACCTGGATCGTCAATGTACTAGCGATTAAAAAAGGAAATCAATTTCCAAATCGCTATATAATTATGTCTGGAGATATAGATTCTAGGGTCAGTGATCCTTTAGATTATACCAGTGATAATCCTGGAGCAAATGACAATGCGTCTGGGATGGCCGGTGTTTTAGAAGCCGCTCGAGTGTTGAGTAAATACGAATTTTCTTGCTCTATTCTTTTTGTGGGACTTTCTGGTGAGGAACAAGGATTGTATGGTGGAAAGTTTTTGGCCAAAGATGCCAAAGAATGGGGATGGGATGTAATTGGGGTCTTAAATAATGACATGATAGGAAATATTGAAGGTGTAGATGGTGTGATCGACAATGAATCATTTCGAGTTTTTTCTGAACCAAATCCGCCAAATCCAACTGAACAAGATCAAATTTGGAATCGATTTTACGGAGGAGAGGTTGATGGCCCTTCTCGACAATTGGCCAGATATGTTGATGTGATGACTGATAAGTATATGACCAATTTAGATGCTAAAATGATCTATAGATTAGATCGATTTGGTAGAGGTGGCCACCATAAACCATTTAATGATCAAGGTTTTCCAGGTGTAAGAATTATGGAAACTCACGAAAATTACGATAGACAGCATCAAGATATCAGAGTTGAAAATGGAATTAAATATGGGGATGTCATTGAGGGTGTCAACTTTGAATATGCCAAGAAGCTCACTGCAGTAAATGCAATCACTTTAGCCGCTATTGCATGGGCGCCTAAGCAACCCGAATTTGTAATGATCGGTGGTGCTGTAAAACCGAACACTCGCCTAAAATGGGATCCCATAGAAGATGATAAATTACAGGGTTATAAAGTGTATTGGAGAGATACAACTTCTCCTGTTTGGCAAAAAACTAAATGGGTCGGAAATGATACCGATGTAACCTTAAAAAACATCGTGATCGATAATTATTTATTTGGAGTTGCCTCAGTTTCAAAGGAGGGAAACGAAAGTGTGATCGTTTATCCAAAGACCTTAATACCTCGTCGAAATTAACTTAGTTTTTAAGCTTTTCCGTGCAACCTTTGCGAATGTCATTTGTCTTTAAATAAGACAATGCAAAGGCATTATAAGTATGCAAGAGAATATTTAATCAAGAACTATTAAAGTAAGTCATATATAAATAAATTA
>JAHDHU010000006.1 GCA_020631135.1 Saprospiraceae bacterium
AAGTTGATCCAAACGTTTTTAACGAGTGAAAAACTTTACAATCCTAATGATCAAAACAATAAAATTATATGCAGATTATCGTTCTTCTCAAGCTGGTGGTTCATACAATACTTTTATTGCCACGGCAGAGGATATCAACGATCAATTTGGTTATGGTATACCTCGACATTGCATCGCTAACAAAAACTTCGCATTTTACACGCAAAAAATTTGGGACCTAGAATTTTGGTACAGCCTTGGAAAAGGTTTACAATATTCAGCCATAAGATGGTCTAACAATAATTCAGATTTATTTCGTGAAAATTATCATGTTCCGACCTTTGGTGCTCCCGGTTCAGATGTGTTAATGCTATCAAATCTAGATAAAGCTTATTCAATATACAATGTTGGTAGAGTTGCAGTAGTTTCAGAAGAAGAGGTTCTGGATTATTTATCTAAGGTGATTTTACATGATAACAAAGATGCTTGGGATCAAAACTATGAGAGCAGGTATTGGATGAAAAAAATATTACACTTAAGTGGAGGAAACCCAGAAGAACAAGAAATTTTATTCAACGCTTTAGAGGATATGCGATACGAAATAGAAGGAAATAAATTTGGTGCAGATGTGACGACTTTGAGAAAATTTAATTCTACTACCATTGATGAATCTTTTGCAGAGTTAGCCACCAATTTGATCAACGAAGGTGTTTCAATAATTACATTCTTTGGTCATTCTTCTGCAGGTGCATTTGATTTTAGTTTAGAAGATCCTAGTCAGTATGACAACCAAGGTAAATTTCCATTCATTATTTCTTTGGGTTGTTATTCAGGAAATATTCATACACCAACTGATGGCCTAAGTGAAAATTTTGTTTTGGAACCAGAGAAAGGTGCAATTGCATTTTTAGCTTCTGTAGGACCTGCATATATACACACTCAAGCAGCAGCTGGACCTGAACTGTATAAATATTTTGGGGAAGATTACTATACCAAAACATATAGTGAAGCCATTCGAAATTTGAATTTGAATTTTATTAATAGTACAACTATTGACTATGTTTCATTGATGCAACAGATCACTTACCATGGGGATCCTGCTTTGCGATTTTTTGATGCAGAGGGAGTTGATTTGACTATAAATAAAAACAGTATAAAAACGATACCAGCGATTGTGGATCCAACGCTAACAAGCTTCTCTTTTGAATGTGAAATTGCAAATCTAGGAAGCACAATTGATGACTCTATTTCTGTTAGACTGGATCATTTTGGACCAGATGCGAATTTGATACAGAGCAGTAATCAAAGAATCAAATCTCCTTTTAATAAAGAAACAGTTTCATTTAATTTGAGTGTACCTGATGTGGGTATTCTTGGGAAAAACACTATTAATGTTGTTGTCGACGAATTAGACGAAATCGCTGAGCTACCGTTGCCGGAAGCGGAAAACAATAATGAACTAACAAGCATAACAGACGGAGAAGGGTATTGTATGTTTGTATTAGACAATGGTATTAGAGGTATATATCCATCTGAGTTTTCTATTATTAATGATGAATGTCCTTTTGAATTAAAGGCAAGTACTAATAATGCTTTTTTGTCACAAGAAAAATATGTATTTCAAATCGATACTACAGAGCTATTTAATAGTCCGTTGTTAGATGTAGGTGAGGTTCTGTCAAATGGAGGAATGTTGACTTGGGTGCCGAATATTCAGAAACAGGCAAATTCAACTTATTATTGGCGAGTTGGTATTGATACTACTGGGACCAACAAACCATTTGCCTGGGATACTAAGTCTTTCACGTATTTACCTAATGAGTCTACTGGATGGAATCAAGGACATTATTTCCAATTTCTTAAAAATGAACAAACAACTCTCTATCTGGAAGATAATCGAGATTGGGAGTATCGGGCGAATATAAAATCTATCCGATTTGATGTTGGCCTAGATGCTACAAATGGTGAATGGGTATGGATTGATGGCTCACCTTGGGCATCACTAAACCAAGAAAATCAAGGAAACCTAGTCGGTGTATTTGTATTCGACCCTTTTGAGATAATATATTTTAATAATGCAGATCACCCTTACAGTGAATTTCCAACAGCGGGCACAAATTTTATTTATAAACTAAAAACACCGGAAAGTCGTAAACTCCTCATGGATTTGTTGGATAATATTCCAGATCGATCACGAGCTTTTGTTTATACCATCATCAAGAATGATCCTTATGATTGGAAAATTGAGGATTGGGAAGATGATACCGCATTATATGGATATAATTTATTCGATAAATTTGAAGAAAACGGTTTTGAAAATATCGAATCATTAAAAACATTGGGCAATGTACCATTTGTTTTGGCTTTCGAAAAAGGAGGAGAAGTAATCGCTGAGGATTATGGTGAAGACAAGGACGATGAAATTAAGAAAACGTACACTGCTTTTTGGAAACTAAAAGAGGGTACCGCAAAAACAGTTGAGATTGGACCAGTTACCAGTTGGGAATCATTGTCTTGGAGTTATCATAACAAAGAGGATCATGATACTATATTTCTTAATGTTTATGGGATTGATCAGATGGGTAACGAACTTTTGGTTTACGAGCAAGTAGAATCTCTTAATATAGATTTAGCGGATCTTAACGAGTTGGGAGTTAAATATTGCAAGTTAGAAGTTTATTCATCGGATAATTTTGGTCCAGATTTATCGGAGTCTAATAGAACTTCACCTCAAATAGATTATTTAAGAGTGAATTACACAGGTGTACCAGACTTGGCACTCATAACAGACGAGGATTATATTTTCGAAGCCGATACCCTTTTACAGGGCAAACCTTTAGTAATGGAATTTCCAATCGAAAACTACACTCCATATGATATTGGTGAAACTGAAATGAAAGTACTGTTAAAGGATGAGGCTAATAATGATATAATAGACACAGTAAAGATTGAAGCAGTACAAGCAAAAGGCAGAACGTTTTTCAAATGGACATACGACACTAAAGATTTAGCTGGAGATTACATCATGAATCTACTTTTGAATGAAGGTAAAAATCCTGCGGAAATAGAATATTTTAACAACTTTGGATTGCTCGATTTCCACGTAACTGAGGATAAAATTAATCCTGTTTTAGATGTCACATTTGATGGATTGCACATATCTAATGGAGACGTTGTTTCAGCTTCTCCAACTATTTTAATATGCGGAACTGATGAAAATCCTTATTTGGCTATGGATGATCCCAATTATTTTACCATTACCCTAGAGCACCCTAATGCCACAGAGCCAGAGCTGATTGATATGCTTGGTGATAATATTGAATTTAACCATACAAGTCAGGATAATAAAGCGAGTATAATATTTACTCCTGGATTGTTACCAGACGGTGTTTATAAGTTAAATGTAGAGGCGAAGGATGCTTCTGAAAATGACTCCGGACAAAATGATTTTTGCATAAGCTTTGAAGTGATTAATCGAAAGGCTGTATCTAATGTATTTAATTATCCTAATCCATTTAGTACGAGTACGCAATTTGTATTTAATGTGACCGGTGATGTTGCTCCTCAAATGATGATTAATATTTACACCTTATCTGGTAAACTGGTCAAACAAATATTGCCGGAAGAATTGGGATTGTTGAGAGTGGGATTAAATCGGACAGAATATAAGTGGGATGGTACTGATGCATACGGCGAAAAACTGGCGAACGGTACTTATTTGTACAAGGTAGTTAAGGAAGATTCGTTCGAGCATTTAGAAACTTCTCGAGACGAATACTTTAACGATGGTTTCGGAAAGTTGGTGATTATGAGATAATCCATTTTCCTACGAAGTGCAGAAAAGGTTGAAGCATTAAGAGTAATTTATATTTTGGAGAGTAAGATTTATGATCTCCAAGATTGAATATAATCGATGGACTCTTTCTAATAATGTGTCTCAATAGGTGTTTAATATCAAGAAAAAATTCATCTAGATTAGAATTAGAACGTGGGAGTTTGCCTTCACCCTTTCCCATGGCAATAGCTGATCGCAGATGCCATCTAAATTTATATTTTCTAGAATCTACTAAATGCTCTACAATCAGATGAGGATTGATTCCGATTGTGTAGTTCCTTAGTTGAAGTAGTTTTTCAACGTATGTTTCTTCTCCATAAGCAATGGTAGAATCGTTCATTCCCATATTTAATGGAAAGCCTCCAACTGATTTTATGATCTCTGTTTTTATTCCAAAAGCACTACCACACATGCCATCAATAGAAATTGGTCCGATATCCGTTGCGTGTATTTTCTTTCGACCAAAATTCTCCGAAAGCCATTTAGGTTTTTCTTTGATATAATAAGGAATGTATGTTCCAGTAAAGGCTTCGAATTCGAAACCTAATGTTTTGTAAAGTTGCTTTTGAAAATCATCCGTAATTTTTGCATCATCATCAATATAAAAAAGCCAAGTAGCCGAAGATTCTTTTATTGCTCGGTTTCGTGCATGACTGAGTCCAATTTCATTTTCTTTAAAATAAAGAATGTCATTAGGTTTTATTTTGTGCTTAAAATCTGAAACAATTTGATTCGTTTGATCACTTGAATTATTATCGATAACCAATATTTCGGATACTTGATCAAAAACCCAGTAGTCTTTTATGGATTGCAAACAATCTGATAAAGTTTGTGCTCGGTTTCGAGTACAAATAATTAATGATATTTTGAGTTTTTTATTCAAAGCTCTTCTCAACTTCGTACTTAGTCAAAAGATGGTCAATAATCGATCCTTTTTTGAAAGGACCATTTTTAGAAAAACCTTGATGGGTTTTATATTTGTTGGCCCAAAGATGAATGGCATAACTCGACCCAAGACCCGGATCAACATCTCTAATGGGTTCGTAAAAAATTGATAACCAAGACTGCCATTTTATCGGATACATGACTTGAGGATTTAGTACCAAACTATCAACGTCACTTTCTTTCAAAACTTTCGTAAAACCTTTAGGACCGGCGACTGCTCCCCATGAGATATAATTATACAAGTCTTCGAAGCGCTTAGGTTTAAATTTAAACTTTCGATAATTATCAAGGAGTAGTCTATTTATGACTTTCTCAGGAAAGGATTTTAGACCAGCGTATTGCCAAGAATTTTTAACACGATCCAACATTTTTCGTGAGACTTCCGATTTTTTCGGCAATTTGATAAAACCAGTTGAAAGTATATTGGCATGTTCTCCACATAAAACTACCTGTTTTTGAAAATCGAATCTTTTTAAACATATAAGATCCATATCTACCCATATACCTCCATAGTCATGAAGGAGTTTAAATCTAAACCAATCAGAAAACAAGGCAAAAGAATTCTGAGATTTAAAAATATTTTTTTCTTCAATTATTTCATTAGCATCCATGATATGAGCACCAGAGGGTACATTCTTGATATTTGGATTATAGACGAATAACTCAAACCTATGTCCATAATATAAATAGGATTTGATACACAAATGCTCCAGCCTAGACAGATCAGACCCAATCCAAAGAGAACGAATTGTTAGATTGTCATTCATTTGAAGTTTTTTAAATCCCATAAATACAGGGATTTGTCTTCATAAGCACCATTATTTTCAGAACATTTTTCATTCAATGTCATGATTGGTTTTGGAAAATTAAATGGCTCTTTTAATAAATTAATAGGTCTCCAATCGCCATTACGGATGTCAACATTTACAGTGGTCGAAGAAAAGGATGTTGTAATGAAATAGCGGGAATTGCTTAATCTGATATTGTTTATCACCTTTTGAATATTTTCAAAGGATAGATGGACCAACACATCTCTACAAATAACAAGGTCGGATCTTTCGAAACTATTTTTAGTAATGTCCAGCTTCGTAAATTTAATATGTTCGTTTGCGAACTTTTTATTGTTGGATTCTATCATTGGCTTCACAATATCATAACCATGATATTGTACTCCTTTTAGATCTAGATATTGAAACCAGTTGAAATCACCGCAACCAATATCCGCAATTGATGAAATATTGTATTGAGTGAACAACTTTGGTAGCGCCAAGGAAATCTCCCTGGTTTGATTTATCTCTGACCCTCTTCCGGACTTGCTTTTCTCACCGCCCCAATAATTATTTTGGTAATACTCAGTAAACAAATTTTCCAACCGAAGATTAGCTCCAAATAACTTTCTGTAGATGATCGCCAGTGTATTTCTCAAAATTGTATTTTTTTTCCGAATGAACAGAATCTATTTTCAAGGCTTTAGGAAAACGAGCATGATGATAAGAAGATGATTGATTTTCCGCAATAGCGATAACAATATCATATATTCCTGGATATAGCGAATTCGTTTTAAACGGAATTTCTATTTCAAGACTATTGTCACCAAGATTAAAATCATAATAACGATTCGACAAGAAACTTGGTTCGGTAAAGATCCTTTTACCCTCAACATTTTCGATCCCGATTATTATCCCTAATTTTTTAATGGAGATTTTAGATTCCACTTTGAGAGAAAGTTTTATCGATTCAAATAACTTAAATTCATTACTCAAATCACTCGTACTTTTTCTGATAGCTAATTCCTTAACATATATTTCATTATTAGAATTTAGGATCATAGGATTTTGGCTAAGTTTTAAATTTTCACCTTTTGAGTAATTTGCAACTTTCCCATTTTCAAGTAACACGGTTCGAGAACACAATCTATTGATCAAATCCATGTTATGGCTGACAAATAACACGGTATTTCCTTCTTTGGCAACAGCTTCCATTTTCTCTATACATTTTTTTTGAAACGATTGGTCTCCAACGGCCAAAACTTCATCTACAATTAGAATATCGGGATTTAAAAACGCAGCTACTGAGAATGCCAATCGGACATACATCCCTGAAGAGTATTTTTTAACAGGAGTATCAATAAATTTTTCTATTCCCGAAAAATCTACAATCTCATCAAAAACTGATTTAATGTGTGCTCGTTTCATTCCGAGTATAGAACCATTTAAAAAAACGTTTTCTCTTCCAGATAATTCGGGATGAAAACCTGTTCCAACCTCTAATAAGGAAGAAACCTTACCATATAAGGTGACCTTTCCGGAGGTCGGATAAGTGATTTTAGATACAATTTTTAAAAGTGTGCTTTTACCGGCACCATTGGATCCAATAATTCCAACAACTTCACCTTTGTTAACTTTTATAGAAACATCCTTTAGTGCCCAGTGTTCCTGGGTTTGATTTGCTTTAAATAAACCCATAATAGAACCCCTGAGACTCAAAGAATTGTTTGTGTTTATGACAAACTTTTTGGATAGGTTTTCAATATTTATGGCTACTTCGCTCATTTAGATAATATCTGCAATATACTTTACGACTCTATTAAAATAAAATAGACCAGTAATGAAGACCAAGGTCAAAACAATGACAGAAATATAGATCCCGTCGAAATTTGTAGGCATATCCAATAGGCACCATCTCATACCTTCAATGACACCAACCAATGGATTGAGATTGAAGATAAATTGAAATTTTTCGGGAACACTAGAACTGGCATATGCAATTGGGGTGGCGTATAAACCAATACGAACTAAAAAATTAACAATAAAACGAAAATCCCTGTAGCGGACGGTCAAAGCACTAATCCAAAATCCTCCTGCCAATCCTGCGAAAATCGCAAGGATTAGAAAAAATGGAAAATATAAAATATTACCACTCGGAGTCACTCCGTAATAGAACATAAATACAATCACCAAAAATAATGTGATCAAAAAATCAATCAGTCCAGATATAGCTTTAGATAATGGAAGGATAATTTTCGGAAAGTAAATTTTTTGAATCATGTTTTGATTCTGAATCAAAGAATCACTAGAATCGATGAGTAAGTTTGAAAAATAAGTCCATCCAAGAAGCCCAATTATTGTAAATAACTGATGTGGTACTCCATTGGTATTTACATTGGCTATTTGTCCGAAGACAAAAGACAATATGAGTAAAGTGACTAGTGGATTAATCAATGCCCACAAAAATCCGATAAGTGTTTGAGCATATTTTACTTTTAAGTCTCTTAAAGCCAATGACCAAAGTAATTCGCGATAAGAATAAACCTCTCCCAATGTATTCCAAAATGAATCAGGTTTAGAACTGATGATTGTTTTTTTGTCCATTGCTTAAAAACAAAAATATCACTTACCTTGTAGATAAGTGCTTTTGTTTAGATATGATTACAGTGATAATTCCATTTTATAATAGTGAGAATTTGGTTTTAAGAAGCCTAAATTCTTGCTTAAATCAAAAATATCTAAGCAAAGTAATTTTGATAAATGACAAATCGACTGACAAAAGCATTTCTCAGGTAAAAGATTTTGTTCATCAACATCCCGAACTCGATATAATCATTTTAGAAAACGAAAACAACAGAGGACCAGGTTTCAGCCGAAACCAAGGACTCAAAATAGTTGAAACGAAATATGTAAACTTTCTTGATTCGGATGACTATTTTTTGGAAAAAAGATTCGAGGAAGAATTTCGGATGATGGAAGAGGACAGTAACTTGGATGGCGTGTACTCACCATTGGTCCAATACAACGAATCTAGTCGTGACGATTACCCTGATGAAATATTTGAATTGTCTTTAGAAAAAGGTCAACGAATTCAATTAGAAGATTTCTTATTACCAAATAAAGGCAGTCTTTCCCACTGTGGAATCCTTTTTAAAACCTCATTTCTCAAGGACAATGGATTAAAGAATAGTTTAGGGAGATCCGCAGTAGAGATAAATATGCTGTATGAATCAATCCTAAAAGGAAACATTGTTTATTTTCCTATACCCAAATCAACACGAAATATAACAGGTAAAAATGTTGTTCTAAACCACAATTCGGCTACACTTCAGGCCATAGATAAAAAATGGTTTGAATATTCTTTAAACAATCAATTGTCAAAAGAATTGAATCGTTATTTTTTTAAAAAGTACTTAGGAAGACACCCATATTTTTATGGAAAAAAAGGTCTTTTAAACAGAATACTTAAAACTCTTTTTGCAGTATCGAAGTTTATTATCACACCAAAATTATGGACCAAACTAAGCTAGGAAGATGGGATTAAAAAGAGGACTAAAACGGGTGCTTAACGTATTTTTTTATAACCGTGAGAAGGGTCTAAAAAAGGAACTTAAATTTTGGAACTCATGGATAGAGCAAGAAGGCTTAGAATGGAAAGAGGATTATAAGTTTCGAATGAATCCCGAATCCCAAATACTTCCAGAACTAAGGAAGTACTGTAAACAGATAAAGAATAATAAAATTAGAATCTTAGATGTGGGTGCAGGCCCGATAACTCGTATTGGTTATAAGTTTGATGGAAAAGAATTAGAAATTAAAGCTTGTGATCCATTGGCTGATCAATACAACGAGCTGCTTGAAAAACACCAAATTGTTCCAACGGTCAAAACCGAAAATGTAGAAGGAGAAAAATTGACCAAATTTTATGATAAGGGAAGTTTTGATATCTGCACTGCTTTTAATTGTTTGGATCATTCGGATAATCCATTAGAGATTATCAAGCAAATGGTAGACCTATGCAATAAAGATGGAGTAGTGTATCTCCGGCATTTTGAAAATGAAGCCTCAGTAGAAAACTATAAAGGACTTCATCGTTGGAATTTTTATCTTAATGATGCAGACCTACTAGAAATAAATTCACTTTCTAAAAAACATCTTCTACATGAGATGTTGCCACAAAGTGAGGTGGTCAACCATAGGATCGATGGTGAGATAATCACAGAAATTAGGAGTTTGGATAGAAAAAACAACTAGGATTTAAAAAAGGATTTCAGTTTAACTTCAAGTTTTTGTACCAGACTCAAGTCGTAAAAATCGAATAGTTCTTTTTGAATCACTTTGGCAGTTTCATTTTCCCCAATGCTTTTATACTTTTTTATATATCCCCAATATTGATTGGCAACACGAACTTTGAAGCTTTTCGCGCTAATGAAAGGAAAATCATAGAACTTCTTCATCTTCATGTATTGATACATCGAAGAGATGTTTTTAAACTGTTTATTCAGAACTTCTAGTTGTGTACTAAATGTAGATCGGTTTTCGTGAAAACGTAGAGAACAAGTTGTTTTTTCAGTACTGATAATTTGATGGTTTTGGAGGATTCTTATTAGCCAAAAGAAATCTTCTTGCGGAACATAAGAAGAATCGAATTTAGTTTTCTTCGCAAGGATCGAATCAATACAAACTAGCATGGGAGATGCTCCATGTTTCCAAATCACTTGTTTACAATCTTGATTAGGATAATTAAATTCAATTTTATTGTCAATTTTTAGACCTGTAATAAAGACCTGATTAGTTGGATTCTTTTCGATGACTTTGTTGAAAGAATCAAGATGATCTTTATGGTAAAAATCATCGTCATCGAGAAAACAAATAAACTTGCCGTTTGCGTTTTTGATTCCGTTGTTACGTGCAGCAGAACGTTCTGCATTTTTTTGGAAAACGTATTTTATGCGATCATCATCAAAAGCGTTACATACAACCCGAGTATCATCTGTACTACCATCATCCACAATGACCAATTCCCAATCTCTAAAACTTTGCATTAACACACTCTCTATCGCTTCTTTTAAGAAAGACGCACGATTATAGGTTGGTATTATTACAGAGAATAGAGGCATAGGTTTAAATTAGTTCCTGATATATTTTTTCAATTTGTTTTCCTATTACCTTGTTGGAGTACTTATTTTTCGCCATTTGGCGAATGCCGCTTTTATCAGTTTCATTGGGATTATTTAATATTGAGGTCAAAGCTTTACCCAAACCATTTTCATCTTTAGCGGAAATAAGAAAATCTTCATCACCTAATATTTCGGATACGCCACCCACATCCGTAGCAACTAATTGTAAACCACTGGCTTGTGCTTCGATCAACACACAAGGATAGTTTTCATAATTACTAAACAGCACGAAAACATCGCTCTTTGCCATCTCTTTTGCGATTTGAGTATGTTTCACTGGACCTTTGATTGTATAACATTTTTTATCCAAACCGATTTTATCAAAGGTTTTATTAGTTTCCTCAAGATTTTCATTTCCGATAATCGTCAAATGAAAATTCTTTCCACATTCACGCAAGTGGTAAAAAGATCTTGCCATTCCTTCTATGTTTTTATGATCATTTTTTAGAGATGAAACATGAAGAAATTGGACAATTTTATTTTTGCTTCGAATAGACTCAAAAAAGTAATCTGGAACGACATTGTAAATTACTTTTTGTTTGTTTTGAAATCCCAGGTCTGAAAGACTTTTTTTCAGTTGGTCAGAAACTGGGAAAATATAATCAGCTTGACGGCTGTATTTTTGACAGAGAGAAGTTTTGAGTTTAGAAGACCATGATTTATCTGATGCACTGAAGAGTGTACTGTGCTCTGTTACGACAAGGGGAAGCTTATATTTTTTTTTGAGAAAAGGAATTACCAAGCAAGCATATTGCATTACGTGAATATGAATTAATAGCGGCTTGCCTTTTTCAGCTATTATTTTTGATACACCTTTTTTTAATGCCTTTGACTGAGCAAGGGGGAACACGGAAGTGGTAGATAGTTTCTTTAAATAAATCCAGTTCTCAGCATAAGACTCCTTTTTTATTTGGAGTTCATTTTTGACCACTTCTTTTCCCACGTGACAATGAAGAACTATGTTTTGATATTTGTCCAAGCTTTGTATATGTCTTTCGACAAAATCTCCGTTAAATGGACTGTATTGATTTGGAAACCAACTGGCAATATGTAGGATGTAGCTTTGTGCCACTTAGCTTGTCTTAATTAGAGTTAAAAGTAACTTATGGTCTTATCTTCAAGCACAAATTAAAACCTAATCGACAATAAAACAACATATCGACAGTTTTGCGAAACAGAAAACAATCTTCCCTTGTTCTCTCAAGCTTTTTGGCTCGATTTAATGTGTGGTGAAGAAAATTGGGACGTTTTTTTGGTAAAACGAAAAGATGGAAAAATCACTGGAAGTTGGCCATATTATATTTACAAGCGATTTGGGCTACGTAAATATGGCCAACCTGATTTTACACCATACTTAGGTCCATACATTGTTTACCCTCACAACATCGAAAAGAAAGAAAGAATTTTAAGTCATGAGCAAAAAGTGATGCAGGAGTTGGTGGCTTTATCGAAAGAAATAAAACTCTTTAAACAAGGCTTTCATGTAGATCTAAATAATTGGATGCCATTTTATTGGGATGGTTATACTCAGACAACTCGTTATACTTATTTGTTGGATAACATTAAACAACATGATAAAATTTGGGATGCTTTTAAATCGAGTGTTAAAACAGACATTCGTCGCGCGGAGAAAATTTATGATGTTAAAAAGGAAGAAGAGATATCAAAGTTGTTTTTATTAAGTCAATCTACTTTTGATAGAAAAAATGAAACGCTTCCTTTAAGCGAAAAACGATTAAACACAATTTACACAACCACTAAAAAAAATAGTCACGCTGAAATTTTTACTGCTTACGCGAATGGTGAAGCACACGGATCGTTGATGACCGTTTTTGATAATAGATATGCTTACTGCTTATTGATTGGTGTGGATAAGGCGATGAGTCCTAAAGGAGCTGTCCAATTACTATTGTGGACGGCAATACGATCGGCATCTAAGAGAGTTGATAATTTTGATTTTGAAGGAAGTATGCTAAAAGAAGTGGAATCCATCTTTAGAGCTTTTGGTGGTGAATTGAAGGCATTCAATAAAATTTCAAAAGCTCCTATGTGGTTTAAAATTTTATACCGTTTAACTAGAGGGAAAGATTTTAGTCTATGATTGTTAATGTAATTACAGAAAAAGAAAGTAACCGCTTGGCTTATGTGTGTGATTTCATCAATCGACATCCACTAAATGATGGATTGTTTGTTTTAAAAACCAACGTAGAAAAAGCTGATTTAGCAATTGCTTATTCCAATACTGACAAATCAGTTTATCACAAGATTCCAGTTCAAAGTATATTATTTCAATACAAGTATTTCGAAACGGCATTCGCCAATGAATATTCTTTTCACAACCAAAAAATTTTTTCGGTTGAGACTGCGAGAAAGGAGAAGCAAGAATTTTATAAAAATGGAGTTTTCGGATTTGATTTTTTCGAGACCATATTCTTTCACCTGAGCAGGGTTGAAGAATTGGAATTAGAAGAACACCAATTAAACGATCGAGGCCAAATAAGAGAAGAGGAGTTGTTTGTGATCAAAAACCAGATCCATCGTTTTCCAGTCGTGGATCAAATCATTGTGGGCTTGGTCCAAATCTTCGGTAACCAAAAAGTCCAGCTTAAGACTAAATGGAGTGTTACCCATGATATTGACTATATCGAGAGATTTTCTGGAGCAAAATCATTTTTTAAAGCTTCGGTTCGAGCAATCATGGATTTTAAAAATCCTCTAAGTGTTTGGCAAAGCTATTCGTCAAAGAAAGCTAACCCAAGTCTTGACCCATACAATAGTTTTAATCGTTTATTGTTGACTAGCGGTACGCCTACTAAAGAGATTTATTTTTTAATGGGAGGAGAACATGTTTACGATAACCAATACAGTTTGGATCATCCGATTTTTTTAGAAGCCATTCATATTGCGAAAGAACGAGGCTATAAAATTGGAATTCATCCTTCTTACTTGAGTTGGGATAAAAGCAAGATCATAAAAAGTGAAAAAGAAAGATTAGAAAATAACATTGGTCAAACAATTGATATTAGCAGACAACATTACTTACATTTTGATATTCTTAAAACCCCGAATGCACTTCTCGAATCTGGTATAAAAGAAGATTCAAGTATTGGTTTTACAAAAGAAATTGGATTTAGAGCAGGTACGGGTTTTCCATATTTTCTTTACGACTTTAATACTGAGAAAAAAAGTGCTTTGCTTGAAAAACCCTTGGTTTTTATGGATTCTGCGGCACTCCATTTAGAGAAGCCTTTAGAAGAAACAACTGAATTTTTCAACTTGAATAAATACAATACTCAAATGACTGTGAATATTCATAATTCAAGGTTGGTTCAGACAACTTTTGAAGGCAAATTGGTCAATAAAATTTACAAAGTAATCAAAGGATATATAGACAGCTAATCAATAAAACGATATTTGATTAATGTCCAAATTGCATGAATTCCATCAAAATAGGATAGCTTTTTTCCATCTTTTTTAGAACGAGGATAATAATCCATTGGCAGTTCTTTTATTGCAATTCTTTTTTTAGAAATTTTAGCTGTCACTTCTGGACAAAATTCGAACCTTTTACAATTAAGTTTTATTGATTTTAAAACATCAGCCTTAAATAATTTATAACAAGTGGGCTCGTCAGTCAAGCTGGTACCATACAAAAGATTGCAAAAGGAGGTGACAAGTCTTCCACCAAAATAAAAAAGATTATTGGTGGGTCCAGAATATCCTAAAATCCTCGAACCATACACAACATCATATTGCTGATCAAAAATAGGTTTAATTAAATATTGAAGATTACTTGGATTGGTTTCTAAATCAGCATCTTGGATGGTTATAATCTCTCCTTTACAATAAGGGATGGCAGTTCTAATTGCTGATCCTTTACCTAAATTTTGATCATGAGTGAGTACGGTAAAATCGTCAAATTGATTTTTTAAAGTTTCTAGAATCAGTGCACTTTTATCGGTACTTGCATCATTGACTACAATAAGCTCTTTGTCTAAGTCAAGGTCCATCACCATTTTTATAATCTTATCCAATGAGCTTTCTTCATTGTAGCAGGGCATAATGATTGATAACTTCATTGTGTGATTTGTTAGGAATGTATCTGTACTTTTAAGCTAAGTGATGAGACTGAGTCAAAGATACCTTAAAGATAAATATGACACGTATTTGCGTCTTATTTTGATCTGTGCTTTCCTTCTAAGGATAAGCTTAAATTTTCCAATATTTCAGGATCAGGCAAAAAGTAAACATAACGATAGCGCTTCATATTATGTGTTAGCGGAAAATCTTTCTCAAGGAAACGGTTATTCAAATTGTCTTGAAGCTCCTTATCACAAAGACATTGAAATCACACCAGTTTACCCGATATTTTTAAGCCTGGCATTTAAAGTTTTTGGTCAAGATTTGAGAATTATAATTTTAGTACAAATACTTCTTGATGTCTTGGTTGTTTGGATGTTATTTCGCCTATCCTTGACCTTGTTTAGCAATAAAAAGGCAGCACTTATCACAAGTATTTTATACGGGATTTCTTCCCACGCCATCACATATAGTGGATCTATTTTAACGGAAGGATTATTCACATATATATTGGTATTATGCTTTTATACCATTGTTTGTATTGAGATGAGGGTGTATTTTAAAGCCACTCTTATAGCAGGATTATGGTGCATATTGGTTCTTTGTAGACCGATTGCCCTTTACACCTTACCTCTCTTCTTGTTTTTATGGATGGCTTTAGAATGGAGGACTTATCCGAGTATCAATTTCTTTTACTCTTCCTTATTGATTTTGGCAATTGGTATCATTGGAATTTTTCCTTGGATGAATAGAAATGAGAAGTTATCAGGTGTATACACAATCTCGTCCATTTCGGATTACAACTTATATGGTGTCAATGCCAATTCGATCATATCGAAACAAAAAAATGTAAATGAGGATGAGCATAGAGAATATTGGCTGTCAAGGTTAGACTCCCCGCTGTTTGGACAATGTCTTGGAAACTATTCTTACGTAAAAGAAGTAAGAGAAAAGGGTAGTGCAGTCATTAAAGAAAATCTTTGGTTTTACATTAAGATCCACTTGACATATATTCCCAATATGTTCCTACCTGAGATTACTAAGATTAGTGAAAATTGGAATTTGTCTACTGGAAATAAAGGCACCTTAGCAGTATTGAATAGTAAAGGGTTTAGGGCGGCTATCAGTCACTATTTCGAGGGTAGTTTAAAACCTTTACTTTTTGCTTTCCCATTAATTTTATTTTGGATAATCACGTTATTTACCGGAATCTTCGGATTGATTCGACTGGTTTTTAAAAAGAGATGGGAATTATTTTTTCCTATAAGCCTAATACTAGGTTATTATATTTTTCTCCCAGGTCCAGTGAGTACACCAAGATTTATGTACCCCATGGTTCCCCTGATTTGTATCTTAGGAGGATACGCATTAAGCGAATGGTTAACGGTGTTTAGACAACGAGTATGAGGGTTTTAATGATATATCGGGTAAATACTTCAATCTCTCATCATAGTGGGGTATTGAAAAAAATGAAAAGTCAACAACAGGCTCTTAGTAAACTAGGCCACACAGTTTCTCTTTTAAATCACGATTCTGATCATATCTACCTTAATGGTGAAATTCAAGATAGTTTTAAAGTTAATTCTCGTTTCAAAAGATATTGGTTTAATTTTCGAGTCTTCTTTAAGAAGGTTTCCGATAAATTAGATTTTACCAAATTCGATTTAGTTTATATTCGTTATCCTTTCTCCAACCCAAGTTTTATTCGTTTTTGTAGAATTGTGAAAATGCAAAACCCTGAATGTAAATTGTTGATAGAAATGCCAACGTTTCCATACAATCAAGAGTTTTCAGGTCTTTCTAAGATATATCCATTGATAGATAATCATTATCGAAAAAAGCTGTTTCGATATGTTGATCGAATTGTACACTTTGGATCAGAAAAAGAATTATTTGGAATTGAATGTATCAATACGACCAATGGGATAGACACCCTTCAGATTCCAATGAGGTCAAGTCAAAATAATGTCGATAAGCTGATCTGTCTGGCTATGGCAAAATGGTTTTATTGGCACGGGTTGGATCGTTTTTTAGAAGGTTTGAGTCGATATGATAATCAGGAAAAACACCCGATAGAATTATGGGTTTTGGGAGAGGGTAGTGAGCTTGAGAAATTAAGAACTCTGAGTAGAAAACTGAATTTAGACTCTAAGGTGTTGTTTAAAGGAGTCGTACAAGGTAAGGAGTTGGATGATATTTTCGAGAAGATCGACATTGGTGTTGGTACATTGGGAATACACCGTAAAAATTTAAACTACAATGCTTCATTGAAGCATCGAGAGTATTGTGCGAGAGGAATACCTTTTATTTTGAGTACCGGAGATAGCAGTTTTCCCACCTCTTGTGGATTTGTCAAATATCAAACAGAAGATGACTCTCCAATAGATATGCACTCGATAATCCAACTAAAGGACAGTGCCATTCCTGCAAAGGAAATAAGAAAATACGCAGTAAATAATTTGGAATGGAGATCCGTTTTAGAACGGATATTAGAGGAGGCTTTTAAGGATTAGAACTGACTTCTTGCAGTAAGGGATTGATGATTTCGTAAACTTGATTGGCAATCAAAATGCTGTCAAATTCTTTTTCTGCTTTTAATCTACCTGCATCTCCCATGGCACGCTGTTGTTTGTGATCCAAGGCCATAAATTTTTCGAAGGCTTCTATCAGTTTTGTAGAAGATTTGATAGGTACTAAAAAGCCATTTTGACCAGGCTCGACGGTTTCTTCACAACCTGCAGTTTCTGTTGTGATAATTGGTTTAGCCATTGCAAGACCCTCTAGTATAATTCTTGGAAGACCCTCTCTGTATGAAGGGAGAACGACACAATCGGTTTTTCTTAAAACAGGTCGCACATCATTTTCAAAGCCTCGATATTCTATCACCTTCTCTTCGATCCATTTATTCAGATCTTCTTTTTCAATGGAGGAAGGATTATTTTGGTCTAATTCACCCACGACCCAAAATCTCGAATGGGGGTATTTCTTTCTTATGACTTTTGCGGCATTTACAAATTCTACAATACCCTTATCATAAAGTAGTCTACCTATAAAAGTAAAAGTGGTATAATTATAATCTACACCATTGTCACTTGGGAAAAAGAAGTTAGTATCGACACCTGAGCCTTTGACAAGTATTGCATTTTCATTTTCAATGAAATTGTTATCTATAAACAATTTTTTATCAACTGAATTTTGAAAAATTAATTTTTGATGAAATTTAGCTGAAATTCGGTAAAGCAATTTGGTGATTCTACTGATGCTGCCTTTATGGATAAAAGCATAACCTAAGCCTGTGATGGTGGCTATAGATTTAATTCCAGCCATTTTAGCAGCTATAGCACCATAGATATTTGGCTTATTGGTATAATGTAATATTAGATCAGGTTTTAAAGCTCTGTATTTTCGGATCAGCTCAAGAATTAACAAAACATCCCTAATAGGGTTTACGCCATATCTGTTCAAAGTACGAATGCCAATATGTTTGACCGTTGGATATTTTTCTTTGTATTGCAGATATTCATCAATTGGAGCCATCACAATTACTTGATGTCCTTCACTTAAAAGTTTATCAATAATATTAAGCCTGAAATTGTAAATATTCCAGGTTGTATTGGCTACAAGCGCTATAGTCTTTTGTTGTTTCAAGGCGCTAGCTTTCTTCTGCGGTTAATTTTTTTACAACCGATTTAATTTCTTGTTCATCGGTTTTAGGGTAAATTAAAAGTGCGTCTGGTTCGTCTACAACAATATAATTATCTAAGCCTTTTACAACCACGATTTTTTTACTATCCGATCTGATTATTGTCTGGGTAGTATTTATAAGATGTGTCTCTTTTCCTAGAACGACACATTCGTTATCATCCTTATCCAAGTAGGCATGCAAACTATTCCAGGTACCAAGATCTGACCAGCCAATATCAGCAGGGATTGTGTATACGTTATTTGCTTTTTCTAAAATGGCATAATCGACAGAAATTTTTTCTGTATTTGGGTATACTCTATTAATGTATACCTGTTCTTCATCAGAGCCAAATTTGGTTTTGTCTTCAGAAAGTATTTCTAAAATATTCGCTGCGTTTTTAGCGAAGGAAGATAGAATACTTTTTACACTCCAAACAAACATACCAGCATTCCAATAATATCCCCCAGTATCTAGATATTTCTGAGCGGTTTCGAGATTGGGTTTTTCCCGAAAGGAGGAAACACTAATTGGTCCGTTTCCTTTAGAATCATTATTCGTTTCTATGTAGCCGTATCCAGTATCTGGTCTCGTCGGTTGTATTCCAAGTGTAACAATTGCATCATTATCTTGGGCGAACTGGAAAGCTTCAGCTAGTTTTTCAACATATGCGTCTTCTTTCAAAATTACGTGATCAGAAGGTAAGACTGCAAATATTGCCTTAGGATTTCTTGCTTCGAGATGTAAGGCTGTCCAAGCTATGCATGGTGCAGTATTATTCATGGAAGGTTCGCCTAAAATATTATTGTCTGGCAATTCTGGAAGGTGCTCTTTTACAAGATCGCGGTAACGTTCGTTGGTGATAATTAGAACATTATCTGCAGGCACTAATTTAATGCAACGTTCAAAAGTCATTCGGATCAAGGATTTACCCACGCCTAAGATGTCAAGAAACTGTTTTGGTTGATTGACCGTGCTAGATGGCCAGAATCGAGAACCGATACCTCCTGCCATTATCGCGATATAATAATTATCGTTTAATACCATTCTTTATCTTTTAAACCTTCGTAAACCATTTTGATACCGTCTCTTAATTCGATCTTATGTTTCCAACCTAAAGTATGAATTTTGTCAACGTCCATTAATTTACGTGGCGTACCATCTGGTTTGCTAAGATCATTAGTAATTTCTCCTTCGAAGCCAACAATGTTTTTGATGATTTCTGCAACCTCTTTTATAGAAATATCTTCACCGGTTCCAACATTTAATTGTCCAGGTTGATCATAATTTAAAAGCATAAAAAAGCAAGCTTCTGCAAGATCATCAACGTGTAGAAACTCACGTTTCGGTGAACCCGTTCCCCACATAACGACTTCAGAATCACCAGATTTTTTGGCTTCGTGAAATTTTCTGATCAATGCAGGTAATACATGTGAATTCGCTAAATCGTAATTGTCATTGGGACCATATAAGTTTGTTGGCATTGCAGAAATAAAGTTGCATCCGTACTGATTTCTATAAGCATCACACATTTTTATGCCAGCAATTTTTGCAATAGCATAGGGTTCGTTGGTTGGTTCCAAAGTATCAGTTAACAAATACTCTTCTTTTAAAGGTTGAGGAGCCATTTTAGGATAGATACAAGATGAACCGAGAAATAAAAGCTTTTTGACATCATGCTTGTGGGATGCATTTATCAAGTTGGTTTGTATCATTAGATTGTCGTAAAGAAACTCAGCTCTGTAAGTATTGTTTGCATGAATCCCACCTACCTTGGCAGCTGCTATTACGACATAGTCAGGTTTATCTTGAGACATCATATCGTGTACATCGGATTGATCTCTTAGATCCAAATCTTTACTGGTGTATTTTAAGATGTTGTGATAACCATCATTTTCCAGCTTTCGCTGAATGGCAGAACCTACCATTCCACGATGACCGGCAATATATATTTTGGAATCTTTTTGCATTATTCAAATTCGTTTTTAACCATAAAACCGGCATTTTTTAATACCTGATCTCTTTTAAATAATTCGATATCTGATTTAACCATTTCACTACAGAGAGCTTCCAAATCGTAAGTTGGTTGCCAGTTCAACTTTTCTTTTGCCTTTGTGGGATCGCCAATCAATAATTCAACTTCTGTAGGACGGTAGTACTTTGGATCTACAGCCACGACTTCTTGGCCAATCTTAACCGGATATTCAGGATTGCTTGAAGAAGAGACAATGGCTACTTCTTGTTCGCCCTCGCCTTTAAATTCTAACTCGACGCCTATTTCTTTAAAAGAAAGCCTTACAAAATCTCTTACACTGGTGGTAACACCAGTAGCAATTACCCAATCTTCTGCTTGATCATGTTGTAGTATTTTCCACATTAGTTCTACATAATCCTTGGCATGACCCCAATCTCTTTTGGCATCCATATTCCCTAGAAACATTTTTTCTTGCAAGCCTAATCCAATTTTGGCCGTAGCTCTGGTAATTTTTCTTGTAACAAAAGTTTCTCCTCTCAAGGGACTTTCGTGATTAAATAAGATCCCATTACAAGCATACATACCGTAAGCCTCTCTATAGTTTACAGTAATCCAGTAGGCATACATCTTTGCTACTGCATATGGCGATCTTGGATAAAAAGGAGTAGTTTCTTTTTGAGGAATCTCCTGAACCAATCCATACAATTCTGAAGTCGAAGCTTGATAAATTTTGGTTTTTTTGGTAAGGCCCAAAAGTCTCACTGCTTCGAGAATACGTAGGGTGCCTACTCCGTCAACGTCAGCTGTGTATTCTGGAGAATCAAAACTAACTTTCACGTGAGACATGGCTCCCAGATTATAAATTTCATCTGGTTGAACCTCTTTAACGATACGTATAATATTTGTAGAGTCGGTTAGATCTCCATAATGCAAAATAAAATTTCGATTATCTACATGAGGATCTTGATATAAATGATCAATACGTGAAGTATTAAAAAGGGAGGACCTTCTTTTAATACCATGTACTTCGTATCCTTTCTTCAGCAGTAATTCTGATAAATACGCTCCATCTTGACCTGTAACTCCAGTAATTAAGGCTTTCTTCATTTAAAAATTTCTTTTAGGTAATTTGTGAAACCATCGTTCTGCAATATCGGTATCTGGCCTTATTACGGCCCAAGCAGTTGCAAAAATGATTTTAAGATCAGTTAAAAAAGATATATTCTCTCTGTACCAATTTTCTAATTCTCCTTTATGTGGATAGATTGTGTTTTTGTAAAAATCCCAAACATCTCCACCTTCGTCTTTTACTTTAGTTATTAGTTCTTCTTCGTCTCTAAAGACCAAGGATCCAATTCCTGTCAGTCCGGGTTTAGACGTATAAATTACTTTTTGTATGTGCTTTGGATAGGCATCAAAACTTTTTTGCATCACGGGTCTTGGTCCTACTACGCTCATATCTCCAAACAATATGTTTAAAAGTTGAGGAAGCTCGTTGATTTTTGACTTTCTGAGAAAGCCACCCATAGGGGTAATGCGAGGATCTTTTATTGTGGTAATAAGCCCTCCCTGCATATTAGGACTATTTTTTAGCATAGTCGCAAATTTCAAAATATTGAAATGTTTATTGTTAAGACCGACTCTTTCTTGCAAATAAAAAATATAACCTTCACCAGTAAGCTTGAGGCCAATCACGATTGGTATCAACAAAGGTGATAAGATGATTAAGGCAATAAGGGAAGAAAAAATATCGGCTATTCGTTTTATAAAAAGATACAAGACATTACATTTTCTGATCTAGACTCTTACCAGTTTCGATATGGTTAAAGTCGGGAATATATTGCGAAATTAAGTCTACTATTTGAGACTTGTTGACAGATGAGGTGTCAAATAAAATTCTGAATTGTTTTATGGTCTCTTGAATGTCAGCCAATTGAGGAATTTCTGAATCTTTTACAACTCCTAAAGCATTAAACTGATTCATATCGACCTGGTCTTTTTTAGAATAAAACTCTTCAAAAGATTTTTCTCCTGAAGTATCGGTTTTAAAAAAATACACAGGATAATTTTTCATTTCTGGTGACCAATTAGCTGCTTTATTTTTTGCTTCTACTTCAGATGCTGAATTTTCTGCTCGGAGACCTAATGCTTCTAAAAATTTTTCGGCGATATGAGAAAAGGTCAGCATTTGATCTTCATTTAACTTAGGAAAGAAGATATCACTGGTCTCACCTAAAATGCAGGCAAGTAAGCAAAGTTGTCCACTTTCTTCAGGACTGACAAAATATCTTTTAACATCATTCGGGGATGAGAGGGGTTGCCTTTTCATTATACGCTCAATAAAGCCAGCTAACAAACTTCCGTTGCTAAAAGCTACGTTAGCAAACCTTGCTGTACTTATTTTCATTTCATTGCTGTAAGCCAGTAAAACCTTTTCCATCATTTTTTTGGATGCTCCCATCACATTAACCGGATTTGCAGCTTTATCAGTGGATACAGAAAAGAGATGAGAAGGTTTTGAGGCTAGACAGAGATCAAGCAATTTTTTAGTATTGAAAACATTATTATTTACCATAGCCTCGATCGCAAGATGATCCTTTTCACTCCTCACATGTTTATGAGCCGCAAAACAAGCGACGACATCAAAACGATTTTGTTTTAGGAGTTTGGCAAAGACCTCTCCACCAAAGTCAAAAGGATAAGTGATATATTCTTCAGGTATAAAAAGATTTTGACTCCTTAAATCACGTGTTAATTCTGTGAGTCCATTCTCAGAATAATCCACCACAATCAAACTTGAAGGTTCGAAAGGAAGCAAAGCCTTTATAAATGAAGAACCAATAGTCCCAGCACCACCTATTACAAGTACCTTCTTGTCTTTTATTTCTCGAGACAATTGAGATCTATTTTTTTCAATGTCAGTTAAAAACATTGACTTTGACCTCTTGGTAATATTTTCTTTGATAAACTTATCTACATTAAAATGTAACATTAAAAAACGCTTTTAATTACTGAAATTACCTTGTCCATATCTTCTTTTGATAAACTAATACTACTTGGGATACTCAAACAATTTTTATGAATGTCTCTAGAATGATCATATTTATTGAAGTATTGATAATCCTTAAACATGGGTAACTGATTCATTGGAAACCAAAAAGGTCTTGCGATGATTTTATTTTCTTTTAAAGCGGCTAAAATTTTGTCTTGTTTAGAACTATAGAAAGTAAATAGCCAACAGTTTGGATTAACTTCTTTTGGAATTTCTTGAAAGCGAATATCTCCAATACCATTAAGATTGGTCCGGTAGTAATTATCAATTTCTTTTTTCTTCTTTATAAAATCCGGTAATTGTTCCATCTGTGCCACTCCAATGGCCGCGAGTACGTTAACCAAACGGTAATTAAATCCTATTTCATCATGAAAGTAGGTTTCAGGATTTACTTTGCTCTGAGTAGATAAGTGTTTGGCTCTCTTGGCATGTTCTTGATCATCGGTGACTATTACACCACCACCACCTGTTGTAATGATTTTGTTTCCATTGAAAGAGAATACATTCATCACTCCAAATGAACCAGCAGATTTGCCATTCCAATATGAACCCAATGCTTCGGTACTGTCTTCAATAACGTGTAGTCCATGTCGTTTCGAAATATCCATCACTCTAGGCATATCTACCATATTTCCTAAAACATGGACAGGCATAATTGCCTTGACTGCCGGACTATTATTTTTGTCTAACCATTCTTCGACAAGATCTAAATCCATTTGCCAAGTGTTAGGGTTTACATCAATAAAAACTGGTGTTGCATTGGTGTATGCCACAGCATTTGCTGAAGCGATGAAGGTAATATTGGGTACTAAAACAAAATCTCCTTTTTCTATACCTAACATATGCATAGCTAAATGTAATCCAGATGTACCATTACTTGCAGCTACACCGTATTTACAACCCGCCCAATCAGCAACCATTGTTTCGAACTGATTAACGTAAGCACCTGCAGAAGACACCCAACCTGTTTGGATACATTCAGTTACATACTTTAATTCATTTCCCGCCAAATGCGGAATGGATAATGGAATCATATAATTTGTTCTGTTTTTATTTCTTTCAAAGAAGTTATTGTTCTTTTAGGCAAATAGGTAATTGGCAAATCTTTATTCTGTTTATGAATGTTTTGACCATTGTCTAAAAGACCAATCGTGAGCCAATTTAGCTCATTTGCGCTTACAAAATCTTTATTAAAATTATCACCAATGTACACGTATTGAGTAGATGGAAAATTGTCAACAAAAAATTGATAATTATTCTTGCTGGGCTTTTCGCTTCCAAATTCTTCTGATATTAAAATGTAGTCGAAATACTTTTCAATGTTGAGTGACTTGATTTTATTTCTTTGTGACAAGGATCTGCCATCTGTCATAAGACCAATGTGCTGATTGTTTTTTTTAAGCTTTTCCAATAAAACCAATGCTCCTTCAGAAAGATTGATTTCAGGAAAATGAAAACGGTAATCATGGACAAGATCTTGGATGCTGGCTTTAAACGAATATTTAGCTTTGATAACATCTAAAACAACCTTTCTAGATTTTCTGAGTGCGAGCATCTCATTATATATATTTTGACCTAGATCATTTTCAAGTTTGTTAGCAATGTATTTGTAAGCGGATTCGACAAAGGTTTCTTCCTTGTAGAGTGTATCGTCGAGGTCAAATACAACCATGGTATTATGATTAATAATTGAAGTCATGAACAATCATTTCATTATCATACCGAAGCAATAACAACTTATCTTCCCAATCATTAAACCATTGAATTTTTTGATCTAACAAATACTCTTTAATTAGCCACTCTGGATAATTTGCTCCTGCTAGATAACTTAAAGGATAACCTCCACCAAATCGTGGATTTATTTCTATCCCATAAACATCATCGCTTTGTTTATCTAAAAACACTTGTAAGGTAAGACACCCTCTTGCACCTTCAATGACAGATAACTTGTCTTTTACAATGTCAATTAATTTATTTTTTTGTGTAATTCCTTTATTTGTTTCTCCGCCTCTAACCGCAATTCTTATTCTTGGAACTACACATTTTAAAGCGTTCATTTTGTCGTAGTATAAATCGACAGTATACTCTTCATAGCGCTCGCTGGATAAATATTCCATAAACATGAGGTCCAAATTTTCTTTATGATATTGCGACAACATGGACTCATCTTTTATTAGAAATATATTTTTACTGCTACTGCCATTAATGGGTTTTATAAAAAGAGGAAAGCTAGGGTTTTCGCGATCAATGCTTTTTGGGATCTTAAAGCCTTTCTCCAAAAAGAATTGATTCATTTTTCTTTTATCCCTGCAAATCTGGATAAAATCAAGATCGGAAACGATGATCTCAATTTTTTCAGTCTTAAATTTTTCTCTATGTGAGCTTAATAATATGAGTTCGGTATCGATGGTAGGGACAACCATTTTGATTTTGTTTTCGATACAAAGCTTCAATAATACATCTAAATAGTCTTCGTCGGTAAAACGCCCAACTTTGTGTGATTTATCCGAATTTATACAAGCACTAGCCATTGTAGGATCCAGATCAGTTGTGTGTACTTGTGAGGTTTCACCAAAAGCACGAACACATTCCTTTTTGAAGTATTTAACGAGAGAAACTCGTCTACCAGCTGAAGTGATAAGAATATTCTGCATATTATAATTTAGCGCGCTTAAGTAAAAGACCGGTTAGTCGTTTAAAGTGATAATAAGGTAATAATAACGAATTGTCGAAGTCATATCTTTTCTTCATCGTTTTGCTTGATGGAATGATCGCTGTGCTCAATTCACCTAAAGAATCGTATAAGGAGAGATTAAATAGGATATATCCAAATTTCGAAAACTTGTTTTTGTCTTGATTGATTAAACCTGCTTTTTCCAATCGTCCTTCAATTATTTTTCTACGAATGATGTTTGGCTTTAAGTCATCGATAACTTTTTGAGGTATATCAGTTCCGAGTATTTTTTGAGGGATAAGCAAAGAATAGTATACTGCTGTTTTTAAGGATAGTCTTTTAGTCAGTTTTAAAAATCTATCCCAATCTATGGTGGAATGTGAAACAATCCGATCAACATCCGTATGCAATCTAAATCCAGGAGCTCTACAATAAGAGTGTTTAGCAGTATGCAAACAAACTTGTAATAAATTGTCTTCTGTCGATAAAAGTCTAACAGCACTTCCTTCAATCGGAATTGAATTTTCCATTAATTCGTCACCATTGGGCTCATTATGAGGTTGTATCCATCTTCCGGCTACCGGTCTCCATTGCAACTCTAACCAAACCTTAAAACCGTTGACAATTTTATAATACTCTGTTCCTCCACCTTTAAAAGCCTCTTCCAAATCTTCTTCTTCAAATTCCGAACGGAACTTAAATGTATATCCGAGTTCATTTATAATTATATGATGTGCATTGCGAAAGTCTTTTGTGGATATCAACAAATCAATATCACCCATAGGTGAACAAGCATGATCCTTAAATAATCCTTTTGTAATACCTGCGTTTTTTAGTCCAACGATATTGATATTTTGTTCTTTTAAATGTTGAGCAACTCTTTCGAGCTCTGCCATTAGGTTATCTATTCTTGATTTGGTTTCGTTGTACTCTTTTTTCCATTCTGTTGGTATCGGCATCCCAGCGACTTCCATTTTTGAAACTAAATGGGAAGAAATTTCATCTCTCTTTGCCATTATAAAAAGTTGCTCATTATCAACTTTAGCAAAATTTTCTTTGAAAGAATTTACATCGAATTTAGATGCAATAGCTGAACATAAAATTTGGAATTCAACTGAATTGTTAGATGGAAATGAGCTCATATTTTAAATAATAAACTGAGGTTTAACATTGCTTTCTTCAAGCAGATATTCATATAAAGAAATAGAATTTGCTGTAATAGAGTTCCACAAGTATTTATTCGAAATTAGCTTAAAACCATTTTCTCCTTTTTCAGCAAGGTCTTGAGATTGCAACTCGATCAAAGATGATAAGGTTTCTTTCAACGCTTCAAAACTTTTAGGTATCCACCAACCACAATTGTGATCTTCAAGCTCTTTCCAAGGAGCGAGCCTTGTGGTAATCACGGGTTTTTTTCGAGCCAAAGCCTGTGCTACGACTATACCGAAATTTTCTGTGTCAGTAGGTAAAACAAAGGCATCGCAGGCATCAAAAACATCGACTTTTTCTTGACCAAAAACAGGTCCAATAAACTTTACAAGATCATGCAAGTTTTCATCTTGCACAATTTTTTTAAGATGGCTCTCATGACCTAATTCATCGATACCAGCGATAACGAAACACCAATTACCCATTTTATTTTTCAGCGATTTTAAAACGGATAGCATTAAATCTAATCCTTTGCTTGGGTGAATTCTTGAAAGGAATAAAAGAATCTTTTTTCCTTTTAGATTAGCATTAGATTTAAAGAGTGATGGATTTCCTTTTGCATAAAAAAAATCGTCATCAACACCATTTGGTATAAGTGCAATCTTTTGGTTTAATCCAAATGATCTAAAAAAATCACTTTCAAAAGAAGAACAGGCATGAATGCAATCAGCAGTGTTTAAATTTTTCTTTTCGAACAAGCTGTACGCCACTTTTTTCTTTGTGGCAGAGATTTTCAAAGCTGCTTCATTAAGAAAACCATGTGGGCTAATGACTTTTTTAGCGTTGCTCTTTAAAAATTGTAAACTTGCCAAAGAAAGTGGTAACCAAATGCCGTGTTGATGTACAATATCAAACTTATTTCGATCTTTTCTGGCTTGGGATATCATTTGAACAGAAATACCAAGTTTATTCGGACCAATTGTTTTAAAAGCTTTGATTTGATTTTCTGGTAATCCAGTATCCTTGGCAAATTCGATACTTTGTAAATCATCATTTGGATGCCATACCTCGATATAGTCAACAACTTTTTTTTGATGACTCACAAATGCCGTGATCACGTCACCAATACCTCCGGCATATTTTTTACCGATTGCGTTGGAAATATGTAAGACTCTCAAACGAAATTAGTGGAATAAATAATTATTTGACACACTCCAGAGCAACAGCATTGATAAGTCGATTTTCGTATTCAACCTTTTCGAACATATTGTCTAAATAATCGCCGTATCTCACGGTACGTACATTTTTAAAACCTGCGTTTTCAAGTTGTGCTGTCAAAGAGGGATGATCCCACATCCATCTATGATAATCATTTCCAAAAAGCGATTTCAACCTTGCTTTAATTCCCTTAGGAGTACTTTTTTGACCAAGATATGTATACTTGAGAAAATTGGAATTGGCATTTTTACTATCACTTTTTAACTCAGATATATATTGTTGAATGGCAAACTCTAGGTCTGGAACAATACATCTAAATACACCACCGGGTTTTAAAATTTTGTATGTATTCCTCAGCGCTGTGTGAAAATCTTCCAAGGATAAATGCTCAAGAACATGAGAACAATAAACACCATCGCACGAATCTGGCTTAATGTTCGGTAATCCTTTAATAATATCTCCATAAACAACATTTTTTGGAAATTCGACATCCAATTGGCTTTTAAGCAGCAACCCGAGGATAGGTGCCTTTTGAATCCTTAATGTAGGTGACACATCAAAGTTTACCCAATCATCAGGTGCAGATTTTCCGCAACCATATTGCACATATAATTTATTCGACATTGAAATTTGTTTTAGAATAGGTTATAGCTCTTTAAACAAAATTTTTGCAAATTCAATTCCACCTTTTTTATTAAGATGAATTCTATCCGCAAAGTTATTTCTGTTTTCTAGAGCAGAAGAATAGTTTAAAATTTTAGTATTTAGTGTTCGTTCAACTTGTTGAATCCAAGAATCAAGGTTTTCAATTTTGGATAAGTAATTCGGAAGATATGGACCTAGTACATATACCACCTCAATATTATTTTTTTTACAGAATGCATCAATTTCGACTAGATCTTTGAGAGACTGATCAGTTAGATTAAAATTGACAGGATTCATGTTTTGTGTTTCTGAAAACAGGAAGTCTGATATGTTTCCACCATTAATCCATTGCTGGTCTTTGTTTTTTAAATAGTACAAGATCCTAAACGTGAATTCGGAATTATAGCGAAACAGATGACTGAAAAATTGAGTGCGATGAGATTTTCTATCTAGAGTTCTAGCCAAAGAATCAAGTTCTGGCGAGTATTTAAAGAACAGTTTCATACTGGACAATAATTCTGAAGACGTTTCGGTATTGGCAGTAGTGACTTCTAAATATATTTTGTTGGGCTTTTCATTGTATCTGCAATAATCCTTGATTAGAATCTTGCAAAATTCTGCAGATAAACCATTATAACTTAAATTAAATGCTCTCTTTCCTGTAATATTTTCAATTTCTGGTTGATAAAAAGAATTAACACCTCTAGAATTTCCAATGAATAAAATTTCATTATCCATTTGGCCTTGGTATAGTTTAGAAAAACGAAAATTCGATTTCGAAATTACTTTATCAAGCACTAAGGCAAGTGTACGATCAACAATGAAGAAGCATATTATTAAACCGACAAAAAATATTAGATTTTTTCTTAGAGTGCTTTTCATTTTTAGAACTGAAAATATATGAATTGTCCTCCTTTGAATGTTCCGAATAAAAATATGGAAGATATGAAGAACAAAAAGATGCTTAGTCTAAAAGAAACGGAACCAAGGGTTAGTGATTTTAAATTTATATATGAGCTGATTATGTCTACAAGCAATAATAATCCTATGACTATTGATCCTTTGATGAGCCAATATAAATGTTGGACACTCCATAGATTCGAGTTTGCAAATGGATTCAGTTGATGGAGTATATCTATTGAATTAGAAAAATCTACACTTCTGAAAAATATCCAGGCGAGACAAGTTAAAACAAATACAAAAATTATTGAGATTGAGTTTTTCAAAAACTGAGGAATTGGAAGTTCATTCATTATAACTTTGGTTTTTCGCTCTACAACTAAATAAGTTCCATGTAGTGCTCCCCAAAGCACAAAGTTCCAACTTGCTCCATGCCAAAGACCACCCAAAAGCATTGTCAGCATTAGATTGCGATACATTTTGACGGTTCCATTTCGATTTCCGCCCAAGGAAATATAGAGATAATCTCTTAACCATGAGGAAAGCGATATATGCCATCGTCTCCAAAATTCACTAAAGCCTTTAGAAAAGTATGGAGTTCTAAAGTTCTCGGGAAAGTTAAAACCTAAAATTTTCGCGGTACCTATTGCGATGTCAGAATAACCAGAAAAGTCGCAATAGATTTGGAAAGCATAGAATATAACACCGATGCTCACCATGATAAAGGAGTAATTTTCTGGCAAGAAAAACACCTTATCAACAATAATGGCAACGGTATCTGCTACTACGATTTTTTTGAATAATCCATGAAGAACCTGAAACAGACCTAGGTTAAAATTGTCAAAAGAAAACCTTTGATCCTCTTTAAATTGAGGAAGCAGATCTTTTGCTCTTACAATTGGTCCAGCTACCAATTGTGGGAAGAAAGCCACATAGCTGGCAAATCTCATAAAATCTTTTTCCACTTCAATATTTTTTCTGTACAAATCAATACTATAACTCAATGTTTGAAAAGTATAGAATGAAATCCCCACTGGTAATATGATGTTGAGCGTATTGAAATTGAATTCGAGACCGACTGTGTTTGCCAAGCCTATAAATGAAGAAATAAAGAAGTTAAAATATTTGAATACGGCCAACAAACCAAGATTGGTACAAAGACTTATCAATAAGAACTTTTTGGCTTCTTGTTGAGAATCGCTATCATTGATTTTCAGGCCGACGAAATAATCAACTACAGTGGAAAAAATGATGAGACCTAAAAATCTATAATCCCAGCATCCATAGAAAAAGTAACTGGAAACTAGAATTAGTAAAATTCTGGTTTTGCCTTTCGTAGCATAATACAATACGAGAAAGCTTAAAAAGAAATAAAGAAAATTGAAACTATTAAATAGCAAGATTATATTTTCTTAAAGAGTGAGGCTGATAATAAGCAATACCATAAATAAGTCCCATATATACCCAGAACCAAATTTGATTGTTTATGGATGTAAATATGAAGATGCCATAAAGCAAATACTGAAGAGGTAGTAAATCGAATTTTTTCAAGCGTCTTCGCAGTTTTAAGAAAACACTGATAAATATTAACATACCAAAAATACCGCTTCGACTAAAATAATATATGATTGTTTGAGGTAAGCCATCTGCTCGTTTAACAAATGAATCATAATAATCTGACATATAGTTGGTAGCAGGAATACTGACCAAATTAGGCCCAGTACCAAGCCATATATATTCTGGATTTTTAATAAAAAAATAAGCTGCAGATCGATCAAAAATTTCTAGCATTGTAAAAAGTGCTGGTTCGTCCGGTCTTTTATCTCTGGTAATAAAACCGATTGCAAACTCTATTTTCTTTAAAGTCTTATTTTGGAAAACTTCTAATTGTGAGACACCGTATAGTGAGCTTAAGAATAGAAACAATATGATTAAAACTCTTTTGATGTTTTTTGTTGTAGTCATCATCAAAATGGTTAGAAAGATCGTGATGATTCCTGCGATAATGGTAGAGGCTGAAACACTCATTAAAAACCCTACCAACAGTATAACGATTGCATAACGAGGCACAGAAGGCAACTTGACCTTTGATAGGTAGAGACTAAAAAACATTAAGAATGCCCCGAAGGTTAAACGCCCAAGAGCTTTGGGTTCATGACAAAAACCATGAGGCCTGTTTGTTACGTAAACATTACTTATAAAAATACGTTTGATCGGATAGTTCAAAAAGAAATCAAATAAGGCTACGGAAACATGGATTGTTGCAATTATGAAAACAGTTTTTACGAAGTAATCTAAATCGATGATTTTATTCTTGAATAGAAACACGATAAAAACAAGTATAGAAAAATCAGAGAAAATTCTGATCGAACCCAAAATTGACCTTCCTTCAACACTTCTGCTAAAATGAGTTGCTTCTCCCGCTCCTTCTAATGGAGAAACGAAGTTGAAATAAAGAGCCAAACAAACTAAAAGAAAAAACTCTAAGAACAATGCTCGTGGGAGGCTAAATTTTATTCGCAGTAATTCTTTAAAAAAGAAAGGAGAAATAAATGGAAACAACAACAATGAAATGTAAGAGGCAAGTAGAAACCTGGAGTTTCCAATCAAGGGAACATAAATTTCGTTAGCCAAGATTGACGCCATACTCATAATAAATAGAATTTTATATTTTCTATTAATTATCAGCAAAGGAACGCCAACGATAAAAAGTAGTGAGAATACTGGGTTCATTTAGAGACTCACAGATAAAATAATTTTGTTGTCAAATCTTTATTTCTAGAGTATTTCTTCTTTGATTATTTTATAAAACAACTGAGCTGTACCATCCATGCCTAAAGGCTCGACCATTTCTTTGTTGATTTTAGCGTGTCTTTTTAGCAAATCGGATTGTTCGATATAGGATGTTATTTTTTCAACAAACAGATCATTACTTTCTGGAATGTTGAAACCATTATATTCATTTTTAATAAACTTTCCGACACCAAGTATTTTATCGCTAATAACGATTCCCATCCCAGATGCCATCGCTTCAATGATGGTAAGATTGCCATTACTAAAAAAAGCTGGAAATAAAAGTATATCACATTTTTCGTACTCTAAATGCAACTTATCCCAACTCTCTATATGATCAAGAAATAATGTGTGCTCCTCTAATCCTAGTTCTTTTATTTTCTCCTCACACGAATTTCTTAATTCTCCTTTGGCATTTAAATGGAGTTTACAATTTGGATATTGTTTTTTTAAGCTTGCGAATATTTCAATGGCCCCAATTGGATTATACATCTTGATTAGCCGATTAGCAAAAAGGAGTGTGAAATTTTTACTTGGTTTTCTTATTGGATGATTCAAATAACTTTCAATATCCGTTGGATACCTTGCTATGGCTATCTTTGAGTTAAACTCAAAATCATCTTTGAATTGTGGATATATATCTTCGGCCGAGACCATGATTAAATCTAATTTTCGATAGATGGTTTTCAAAAATCTGACAAGCAAACTTTTTTTGTACATCTTTCCTTCTCTATTACGAAGACGTTCGGTGAAAACAATCACCTTTTTACCATTCAATTTTGCCCACCAGTAGGCCAAAATATTAGCAGGAATTAGAAATCCCCCTAACATAACGATATCCGGATCCGCTTTTTTAAGCATTCGCAAATGCGAAAAAGTAAAATATCTTGAAGAGTTGGTGAAAGAAACTTTTGGTATAATCTTACAAAAAGGACCAAGTTTAGTATTCGCCCACCAAGAATCTCTTTTCCCTAAAGCATCATAAAACCAAAATTCAGAATCAAAGTATTGATTTAGCGCGTATGAAAAGTTGATTTGATATGGAGCTGCAATTGAACTAATAAAGACCAATTTCTTTTTAATACTCATTTTCTTATATCTCTTTTCACAGTGCTAAATTGGTTTTGCAGGAACGCCGGCGATTTTTACATTTGATTCCACTGATTTAGTGACGACTGCACCTGCTCCCACTATCACGTTGTTTCCAATAACTACATCTGGCAAAATTGTAGCACCTGTACCGATAGAGCAATGAGTGCCAATTTGGACTCTGCCTGTTATGGTAGCTGCTGGAGAAATTTCAGAAAAGTCACCAATTAAACAATCGTGGTGAATTGATACATTGGCATTGATTAGACAAGCCTTACCAATCGAAACACTATTGTTAATTATTACTCCATGCATGATGTTTACTCCAGCTTCGATTTTGGTTTCATGTTTTCCTATGATGGCATTTTGAGAAATCACAGAATTTAGTTGTCCTCCTAAACTTTCGGCAAGTATGGTTAAAAATTCTCTAACCTTAGGATTGCCAACCCCTAAAACAAAGCGATTATCTTTTTGCTTAAAATATCTTCTTAACTCTTCATTCGAACGAAGGACTGGATATTTTTGAAAAACCATTGGTTCTTTAGATTTACTGACATTGTCAAAGAAATGCAAATGCGAGTCTTCTTCATTGTAGGAAAACACGTTTAGTATTTCTTTAGCGTGTCCTTTAGATCCTAGAATTACCATTGAATATAAATCTTAAGATTTAAGAATAACCCTACAAACTAAATCTATCGAAGCTTCTGATAGGCTATGATACAAAGGGAGACATAAAATTCTGGAAGCAATACTTTCCGAATTTTTGCACTCGCTTGCCTTAGTAACGTAGTCCAATTTGTTTAAGGAAGGATAAAAATATCTGCGAGGGAAAATATTATGATCACCCAATGATTTGACCGTTTCTAAAAGTTTCTCTTCAGTGTCAAATATTATTGGGAAGTATGAGTAATTAAAATCTGCATTAGGATTTATTGATATCTGTTTTAAGCTAGGATGATTTAACTTTTCTGCATAATGCAAATATTGTTTTTTCCTGTTTTGAAGAATTTCATCTATGTACTTTAAATTAACCAATCCCATGGCTGCATGATACTCTGAATTTTTTCCATTAATTCCAACACCATCAAATTTCCCAAAGCTATTATGTCCGAAATTTCTCAATTTGGACATGGCGTCAATCAAATTTTCATCCTTGGATGTAACCGCTCCTCCTTCGATGGTATGGAAGATTTTTGTTGCATGAAAACTAAATGTGGAAACATCTCCGTATTGAAAAATTGAATTTCCTTTAAACTTAGTCCCAAAGCAATGTGCTGCATCGTACACCACTTTTAAGTTGTACTTATCTGCTATTTTTTTAATTTTTTCAACCTGACATGGATTTCCAAACACATGTGTTGCTAAAATTCCTGTGGTTTTTTCTGTGATGGCTTGTTCAATTAATTCCGGATTAATATTTAGATCATTTTCATCAATATCGACAAAAACAGGTTGACAGTTTTCCCAAACTATACTGCTGGTTGTAGCCACATAAGAAAATGGTGTGGTTATTATTTCACCTTTTAGACCAAGTGCTTTAATTGCTATTTGAATAGCTATTGTCCCGTTGCCTAAGAAAAGAATATGATCCAAACCCAAGTACTCTTTTAACTTCATTTCGAGATTGTTAACAAGAGGGCCATTATTTGTTAGCCAATTTCTATCCCAAATGCCTTCAAGTAATTGGGTATACTCCTCCAATGGAGGTAAAAATGGTTTTGTTACATTAATCATTTTTAAGGTTTAAATGAGTGAATGGATAAAAACAAGGATGAACTCCGATCTTAAAGTTTATCAATTAAGGGTTTTAAAGCTTCGGTAAAATGAAATTGGTTAACCGCTGTTTTGCGCACATTTTCACCCAAGCTTTTTCTAAGGGTTTTATTTGTAATTAGTGATTCCAATGATTTCTTCATTCCTTCGGTATCACTAGGTTTACAGATAAGGGCGTTTTGTTCGTTTTTGTAATACACATCAATATCAGCAACATCGGTTGTTACGATTGCTTTTCCCAACGAACTATACTCTGCTATTTTATATGGCATTCCGAATTGGCAAAAAGGATGATCGGAATGTGGCATAACCATTATGTCACAGCCAGAAACCGTATCAATAAGCTCTTCCGTCTTAAGCCAACCAGTAAATATTGCTTTGGATTCTATTTTATATTTTTTAAATAGTTCAGGAATATTATCATGTAAGTCACTGAATTTATCAGGACCTGCAAGTACAAGAACAATATTTTTATAAGATGTTGCCAATTGAGTAAAGGCTTTTATAAGTGTCTCGACTCCATAAATTTTCCAAAAAGTACCGGTATAACCTATCAAGATCGAATGCTCATTTAAATTATACTTGTTTCTTATAAACGAACTTTTTGCTAATGAAAATTCATTGGTATCTACCATCAATGGCACAATACATTTTTCAGAATTTAAAGACACTGTGGATATCTTGTTTAATATTTTTTCGCTGATTGCAACATTGATATGGGCAATTTTTGGGTTTAAAAAATCCAGCAAGCGATGAAGTAATTTTTTAAAAAAGGATCCTTGAGAATGAGAAAAAATATCGCTCGTTTGAATGATGATCTTTTTTCCCATTAGCCTTCCCATGATTGCTACGAAAGACAGATCTATATTAACATCGTAAAAGAATAGTACGTTTACTGATCGAATTTTAGAAATAAGTCCAAGTATAAAACTGATTTTTGCCATGAGGAAAAAGCGACTAGCTTTTCCGACGATTTTATAATTCAAATTTTGAAATTCCTCATTTTCAAGAACCTCCACATTGTTTTTCCTAGGCAGAAAGAGTGTTGTTTTAAAACCATTGTAAGCAAAGCCTTTCGAAAAATGTTCGACCCTCCTTGCTGGAGCATTTCTTCCTTTTGGGTTGAAATAGGTCCCAGCGTATAAAATGCCAATCGATTGCTTTGGACGCTTTATATTTCTTTGCTCCAAACTAAACGGTTTATATAATCGGTGTAGGATAAAATGATTCGAACCACTTTTTCTGACACATTTGGTTTACTGTAATCATCTACCTCAAGGAGAGATCTTTGATCGTTTCTTTTTTGTGATTTTAGAATTTCGAGTGATTGTAGAATTCGCTCTTCATTTAAACCAACCATCATAACAAAAGCCTCTTCCATTGCTTCAGGTCTCTCATGTGCCTCTCTTAGATTAAGAGCTGGAAAGTTTAAGATGGAAGACTCTTCCGAAATGGTCCCACTATCAGAAAGTGTTGCAAATGCATTTTTCTGTAAATGCACATAATCAGAAAACCCTTGAGGTTTTAGTAATTGTACAAGTTCATGAAACTTGGCTCCAGTTTTCTCAATTCGCTTTCTAGTTCTAGGATGTGTAGATACAATGATAGGTAACTGAAATTTTTCAGCTACCGAATTTAAAATCGAAACTATTTTTTTAAAGGTTTTATCTGAATCGACATTCTCTGCTCTATGAGTTGAAACCACAAAGTATTTCCCTTTTTTAAGATCGAGTTTTTCGAGAATATCTGATTTTTCAATTTTTGGAAGATAATGGTGAAGAACTTCCATCATTGGACTACCAGTTTTAATCACTCTATCAGGTGGCAGCCCTTCTCTCAATAAATATTCTCGTGCAATGCTGCTATAGGTCAAATTAATGTCAGCAATGTGGTCGACAATTTTTCTATTTGTTTCTTCAGGTACCCGTTGGTCAAAACATCTATTTCCTGCTTCCATGTGGAATATAGGTATCTGCATTTTTTTTGCAGGAATTGCACACAAGCAACTATTAGTATCACCAAGGACTAAAAATGCATCTGGCTTTTCTTTTTTTAATACCTCGTCCATTTTTATGAGGATATTTCCAATAGTTTCTACGGCCCCACCAATGGCAGCATTTAGAAAATAGTCTGGTTTTCTGATACCAAGGTCATTGAAAAAAACCTCGTTTAATTCGTAATCATAATTTTGACCTGTATGAACTAATATGTGTTCTATAGAGTCATAATAATCAAGCTTAGCCAGTACTCTTGAAAGTCTAATTATTTCTGGTCTGGTACCAACCGTAGTTAAAACTTTAATTTTTTTCATATTTCTTAAACATTAACAAAGTAAGTGTCAGGGTCTTCAGGATTATAAGGTTCGTTGATCCAAAATAGTGTAACAAGTTCTTCGGTTCCTATATTGGTAATGTTATGAGTAGTCCAAATTGGCATGTCAACATAGGCAGGATTTTCACCGTCTAGGAAATAATCTACAACTTCCTCCGTACCCATTCTTCTTAATGATATTTTGGCTTTCCCTTTTATTACCGCAAATCTTTCTGCTTTACGCGTGTGAAAATGATTGCCTCTTGTTATCCCTGGAACAGTAGTTGAAAAGGAGAACTGACCAGAGGTGTTTGCTCGAGTAATTTCTACGAAACTTCCTCTGTTATCGGAATGCAAAGTAAATTTTCTTGGGTAATAATCGTTCGGGATATAACAACGAAAGGTATTAAACAAAGCTAAATCGAATGAGTCTTCAAGGCTTGGAAAAACACCGTTATCCATGTATTGATGCCTAAATGAATTGAGTTTTTCAAGTAGCTCTGAAACTTTTAATTCGTAAGAATGTTGGATATGGATTTTCCCGATTTTCTTTTGTTTAACACAATGAAAAATTTCTCGTACTAAATCATTAACATAAATGAGTTTTAGTAAACCATCAACTTTTATCGTGGGTTCTTCATTTCGAGCAATCTGATGACAAAAAGTAGCAACTACTGAATTATATTGGGGTTTGCCAAAAGGACCGAACACATTTGGAATAATCATTCCAGTAACTGATGCATTGTTTTTGTTTCCCCATGCCTCTAATAGTTCTCTTCCTTCTTTTTTAGACTTTCCGTAAAGGTTATCTTTCTCTTCTTGAGTTGACGAAGAAATCAGAATATGAGGAGCGCTTTGAGTTGTCTCACATGCGTCTATCAATGATTGTACTAAGTGGACATTGGTTTTGTAAAGTTTTTCTAAATCCGGGTGTCTATTTAGTGCAGCTAGATGAACGATGACATCACATTCTTTTACAAAAGTCTGAAGATTTTTGGGGTTGTCGAAATAGGCTCTTTCAAATTCTATCAAACTTATGTTTTCCTGAAGTTTGAGGTACTCAAATAAATGAGAACCCACAAAACCATTCTGACCGGTAATACCTACTTTCATATCAAATAGATTGAAATTATTTTTCTAATTGCTCTATGTCCTCTCTGATAAAATCCAACTTGAGTAAAAGCTTCATAGTTTCTTCTACATTGAGTCTTTTTGTATTGTGCGAGTGATAGTCTTCTGTTTTAGAAATATCTCCTTCAGCATTTGAAAAGTATTTTTCATAATTCAAATTTCTGTTGTCTGAAGGAATTCTAAAATATTCATTCATATCTTCCGCTTTCATCATATCTTCTTTGTTGACTAAAGACTCATATAATTTTTCTCCATGTCTTGTACCAATGATTTTGATCGAGTTATCTACCTTATATAATTCTTTAAGGGCTTTTGCTAAAACATCAATGGTAGCAGCAGGTGCTTTCTGAACAAAAATATCGCCTGGTTCGGCATTGTTGAATGCGAATAAAACTAGGTCTACTGCATCATCTAAGGTCATCATAAATCTAGTCATATTAGGATCTGTGATCGTGATGTCTTTTCCAGACTTGATTTGATTTACAAATAATGGAATAACCGAACCTCTACTTGCCATTACATTTCCATATCGTGTCCCACTTAGCACGGTATTCACAGCGTTTCGTGATTTTGCAACCATAGCTTTTTCCATAAGTGCTTTAGACATTCCCATAGCATTTATGGGATAAACCGCTTTGTCTGTACTTAAAACGACCATTCTTTTTACATCATTTTTAATGGCTGCCTCCATGGCATTGTTTGCTCCAATTACATTGGTTTTAACGGCTTCGATAGGATAGAATTCGCAAGATGGTACTTGCTTTAATGCAGCAGCATGAAAAACGAAATCAACTCCTCTCATAGCATTTTCTATACTATGATAATCTCTAACATCACCGATGTAGAAATTAACTTTATCACTTTGCAGTCGACGTCTCATGTCATCTTGCTTTTTTTCATCTCTACTGAATATTCTAATTTCAGATATGTCTGAATCTAGAAATCGCTTTAAAACGGCATTACCAAAAGAACCAGTCCCTCCTGTAATTAATAAGGTTTTATCCTTGAACATAAACGAAATATTTTTTGAAAAAAATTAATGATCTGTTTAGATCGATTTAGTTTTATTATCAGTTGCTATAGCCTAGCTTTCGATTAAAATCTCCTGCTAGTTTTTCAAATTGACTTAGGTCTTCATCACTTAATTCTGTCCGCCACTTTTCATCTTGTTTAATTTGAATTTTTTTATTGCCTCTTTTTACATTTAGCCACGGGTTACCAGGAATGGAATGGAAATTATCAAAATTTGGTTCGAGCAATCCTTCTTCATAATCTAAATCTAAAAATTGACATATCTTATTTAGGTATTCGATTGGTTCTGAGCAAAAGTCTTCATACCTCATGGTAAACACTTTTGAATCATCTATTTGTCGAAGCATCAGGTCGATATTCCTCACTGAGGATTTCCAGTACTTAACAATTTCTGCTAAACTTAAATCACCATAGATATGTTTTTTCTTCCTTAATGAAGGAATAAAAGATCTTCCATCTCTAATAAGTCTGATGATCTTTACATTGTTAGAAAACATTGTAAACGATTTCATTTTGGTTGCAGTTTTGGTTGAGTCTACGATGATTGACTTATTACTTTTTTGATGAATTATATCAAATAGCTCTAATGTATTGGTTGTGACTTCTTGATAACGTTTGATGTAAGGAATGAAATTAAAAAGCTTTAACAGTCCTTTACTTCCAACTAGATGTAAAAACTCGTTTAAAGGAAATTTAGGTTTTTGATAAGCAAAGGTGCTAAATGATGTTTTTAGTTCATCAATAGAAATATTCTTTTTTGAAAGTACTTCATTGATAATTTGACTCCAAAAAGAACATTCTGCTAAGCTATCTCCACAAACACAATTGGTTTTATTTGGATCAATGGAGAATTTGAAAACTTCTCCTGTACTGATAATATCTGAATGCATATTGAGGATCATATCTAAAAGTGATGATCCAGAATGTACAGTCCCTGTGATATAGAGCAAAGTGTTTTCAGTGTTGGAACTCATGTTTATTTTAATTTTTAATAGGGTTGAAAAGCAACAACTTTTGCTTATTTCATTGAATTTTGTTTACCAATACCATTGTATTTTTTGACATTGGTTATTACAGTGTTTTTGGAAGCATTGGCGTCATAGACCACTTTAGGTACACCTTGACCGTTTACTACGAAACAATTGTCAACAATCACATTGCTTCCAAAGGACTCACCTATATTTTTCGCAATATTGACTGGATAAATATTTTCTTTAGGAAATGCTCTGCCACTGATTCTCATAGAAAGTAAATTGACATTTCCATTCTGAATCAAAACACCATTTTTCTTGTTGCCTTCAATCCATCCTCCAAATATTGATATAGGGGTGAGCACTTTATTTATCGAGATTCCGTTTTCTGTGTTGGCTTCAGAATGCAATCCGTAAACATTTATCCCACCAGAGTATTTGCTCTTGCCTTCTACAAGGTTTGTAATTTTAAAACCTGATTTTTCGTTATGGACAGCTGACACGCTATAAAGCATCAAACCATTACATCCTTGCAAAACAATTCCATTGCCACCATTTTTTCTTGCGGTTAAGTTTCTAAGTGAGGAAACTTGACAAGCTTTTAAAACAGCGCCATCGCCAATGGCATTTGTGCATTGAACATTGGTAACTATCTGTTGGTTGGCACCACTGACCTTATAGATTGACAAACAAGTGTTTGCTTTTTTATTGCCATCTAAAACCAATGTTGATAAGTTTAAGTTTTGAATAGCATAATTAGGAGACTTTAGTTGCATCAAAACATCCATTGGTTTGGTTGCTTTAATGATGGTATTCGGAGCACCTTCTATAAATATGTTGTTGGGTAAAATTAGACTTTTGCTGATGTCATAAGTTCCAGAGGGCAAATACAATTTTCGTTCTTCTTTAAACGCTCTTAAAAATGCATCTGTGTCATCGATATTGTCATCTGGTATTGCACCGTACTCAGCAATAGATGCCGGCAAAAAGTGTTTCGTTAAAATAGGTTGGTTTTGTACTGTAGGTTGATTTTGATAAGCTCGATTGCAGCCGAAAGAAGTCAAAATCAAAATAAATAGATACTGTTTAAAAACTTTTTGCATGATCTGAATTATATGATTGAGCTACTGTTGAAATTCTTTTTTTATCCTCTTTTGAGATTTCCAAAGACAAAGATTTTATCGCTTCCGCGAATTTGGATCTTGATTCTTCATGAGTGATGTTTATACCTAACTTATGCTTAGAAATCAATTGATCTAGATCCGAATTATTCTTTGATAAAGAAATAATTTTGGACCCTGCTGCGATATAATAAAATGATTTACTCGGAATTAAAAATGATCCTGCATTCTTTTCTGTGGTAACAATAGAAATGTCACCACAAGCCATTGAGTAAGGAACAATATCGGAATCTTGAAAAGGCAAAACAGTAATATTTGTTAGATTATTTACTGATATTAAATTTTCAATTTTTTGTTTTTTGACCCCATTTCCGATTAGTAAAAAATGGATGCCTTTTTCTTCCTTTAGTTCTTTTGCTGCAAAAACCACACTTTCTATATCATGAGATGCTCCCATGTTTCCTGAATACAGAACAGTACATTTATTTTCTTGGTTATATTTTTTGGCGAAAGGATTGGTTTCTTTAGGAACAATTGGTTTTATTTTCGAACTGTCCACCCAACATGGAATGATTTCAATTTTGGTTTGATTTACGTATTGACCAAGCACTTCTTTCATGCTCGGACTGAGTGTAATTATTCTATTGGCGCGGTTAAAGGCTTTTTTGTTAAGCGATTGCCAAAAACGAAACAAGCTACTTTTTCTTGAAAGAAATCCCAGTTCAGCTAGAATATCTGGATATATATCATAAATCAAGATATCGTATTCTTGCTTGAAGAGTTTGTTCATTATTAATCCCAAAAAAGGTGCGATTGGAGGATTGCTTACCAGTAGAAGTTTTTTTGATTTATTGCTAAATAGCAAAGAGACAAAAGCTTGTATAAAAAACAAAAGCCATGTTAGTATTCTTGAAACAGCTCTATTGCGTCGATATTTAATCCCTTTGACAGTCTTAACCTTTTCATCTAAAGAAGAGTAGGTAGGTTCTAAGGTACCAGTCAGTAAAACCACCTTTGATTTTTTTTCGACAAAGGCATTTGCAATATCAATGCACATTGGTCCGGCAACCTGGTTAACGATGGTTATATCTTTTGGATTTGTGCTCACTGAAATAAATAAAGAAGTTCTTTAATCTTTGTGATCAATTCATCTTTATTCTTTTTGAATACGCTGATGTGACCCAGTCTGTATTCAATTTCTTCCAATAGAAATAGGTTAAAAATTTCTATATCGTGAAGATTGTGTTTGTCTTCTATATTTTCAATCACTGAAAATAATCGGTCTTTATCGATCGAAACTCTAGCATTTGCAAGGAAGCAAATTTCGTCGTAAAAAACACTTCTTGTGCCTACTGTTTCCCAATCGATTACCTTAATTCCTTGTTGGGTTAAAAGGATGTTAGCATCTTGATAATCACCATGTGAAACTGAAACGGGAATAGAAAGTCTTTTAAGATCTTGCGTCGCTTTATTTAATAGATCCAGTTCATCGTTCAACGCATGTTGACTTAGTAGTTTACTGATTTTGTCAACAACCGTATTTATATACGCCGGGTCTTTTTTTAGATTGACCGTTTGATAATTTGTTTTTAAAATATCAAATGCCTCATTTTTACAGGACTTATACTTTAAGTCATCCAAACGATTAATTGGGATTCCGGGTGTTAAGGATTCTGTGAAACTGTTTTGTGTAGATCTCAAGAACTTAGGACTAAAGTCATCCTTAATTTGTGTAGATCGATAGAAGATTTCGTTTTGAATGAAACTATCAGGATATCCTGTCTTGAGGATAACTTGCGTTTCATTTTTAAGTGCATTTATAATTCTCATTCTCGTATTGCCGCCCATGATTAGCAATTTAGAGATTGTGTCTAAATCAGGGCCATGAGCATAAAACTTATAGTGAAAGAGACGAGAATAAAACATTGGTTTCGTTGCAAGATTTACCAACACCTTTTGAATTGGTTTTTTCCAAAACGAATTCGCGTTGGAATATTCTTTTTTGACCACATCAAAATTGGTTGAATCGCAAAGTTTGCTACCGAAATAGTTTAAATACTTGTTTCCATAAAAGATCAAGTAAGGTTCTTTGGTTTTTGGTAAATACTCACTAAAAGAAATTTTTCCTTTGTAAAAATCATTTAGTGTACTCAACATAACGTCAAGTACAGATTCTCTTTTTTCTAATAGACTTAATCTCATTAGATACTTAGCTTATCAAAAATTTCTTGAGAAACCTCGTTGGGAGTACCTAGACAATTGATCTCAACAAAATGTGATTTTTTGTTTAGGTAATCTTTATACATGTCCAGTCTTGACTGCAGAGTTTCTGGACTATCAGGAAACGGTTCGTTTTTAAGTTTGGACCTTCGAAGTGATTCTTCAACTGGTATGAGAAGAAGAAAATGTTTTTCTGGAGTAGGGAAAAATAGACTCAAGAATTTGAAGAGCATCCAGTTTTCAACCCTCTCTTGTGTAAAATTTAAGCGAAAATCGATTATGGTATCTTCTATATATCTATCTGCAATAATGGTCCGACCAGTCATCTTACACCACCTAAAGTAAATTGCGTACAAGAAAAACAAATCGAAAATGGCAATTGTTAACCAGGCTTTTCTGATTAAGGGTTTTTCAAAATATGTGTTTCTTTTTTCAGATTTACCCGCTTTTGGAATAATAGAAGTGCTAGATTTTCTCAAAGAACTTTTTAAAAACTGAAAGAACGGAGTGTAACCTCCTCTAGACCAAACTATTTTGGTTTGCTGATTTTTGGAGCTAAGTAACTCATCCAAAGCTGCAATCTGAGTCGATTTACCAGCTCCGTCTAAACCCGAAAATGCAAAGAAGTTTTTCAATTGATAGTAGATCCTAATATTTAAAGACGCAGTAATTTTTTAACTAGCTGCAATATTTTTTTTCTTGCCCGTTTACTTACTGAACTTACCGGTTTGGTAACCAAATGACAAGGTTGTTTCTTGTATTCAAAATAATTATTGGCTATAAGATTGTCCAAGTAGATTTTGTAAGGCCCTTTTATATCAGGCCTGTTTTCAAAACTGATTCTTTCTTGAAAAGTCTTTACCACATCTGGATTATTAGGTTTATAGCCACTAAAGTGAAAGAATATTAAAGGGACCGAATCATTGACATAAAAGGCCCCATTCTTTTCCGATATTTTTCTATCATGAAGATTCCAATATGCAGTATTACATCCTTGGTGCCTCCAAACATTGACTTTGTCAAAATAACAGTTGGCAAAAGAGATCCATTTTTGGTCTACAAATAAGCTCCTGTCCTTGTCCATGACACAATCATATAAAAGTTTTTCTTGCCACCATTGTAAAAACTTTATTCCCACTTCGTTATTTCTTAATGCACAAAATCCTAAGTTGTAAACACCTACATTTAGGATGGCGTACTCGTTGATATTTAGTTTATCATTCGGAGAACAAGTCATGTGAGGAGTAAGTACGATATTCGAATTTTTTAGTTCATTGACTAAAGGATCCAAACTAGAAAAGACCATAATATCAGGATCGAAGTACACAAGGTATTCTACCTCTGATTGTTGTTGTAAAAGATACTCGCCAAAAAATGGTTTAACAGCAGTGTTTAATTCAATAATATTATAACGGCGACACATACCATCGAAATCTTTTATACCTATGGTAGAAAGATCAATGATACGTAGATCTATATTTTCGACTACTTCTTCTCTTCCTTCGAGACGATCTACTAGACCGATTACAAAATCCCAATCGGGATTTGTTTTTCGGATAGATTTTCCTAATGTAATGGCTTGTCCTAGATAGTTGACAGAGCAAATCGTAAAAGCGAGTTTATTCATTCTGTATTGTCAGCTTAATTTTTTTCTAAAATTTTTAATCTCTTGTAAATTTTCTCGGCATTTGGGTAGTCGCTAATTTTAGTTAGCGATTCTTTTTGAGACATCTTCGATGGCTTATAAAGATTAGAAATGTCAAACGCCTTTAATTGGAAGTTGTTGGCATTGAGAAATGAGATGATTCTTTCCTCGTTATTTAAAATGTTGTCTAGTTCAATAACTAGGTATCGTTCTCTGTCAAGTGTTTCAAGATGGTTTAGTATGTCAGAATTATATCTACACCAAACGTTTACATTTTGAGAAATGAGTTCTTGTTTGTTGGCTACCATATTTTTTCGCTGTAGGTATTTCATTATGAAATTTCTACGATCTCCAAGTTTTTTGTATTCTCGATTGTAGATAGAGTTTGCTACTAGGTCATATTTTCGAAATACGACAAGGTAATATGGTTGTTGCAAAGCTTCTTCCCATGTTGATAGAAAGAGACATGTTCTCGGGTCTTTGAAACTCCAATTGGTCCAAGTTTTTCTCTGCTCAACCAATTGATTTATTTCAGATAATCGTTGATTGTTTACAATGATCGAATCAGAGGGTATTACTTTGTAGTTAAGGTGGTTGTCGGCTAGAATTTTTTCGTGTAATCTAACTATCTCTAAATCCTCAAAATGACCTTCATCATTACCGACACCTCCAGGAACGAGTTGGTCTCCAATGTTTAAACCGCAACTTTGCAACCATCTTGCTGTAAGAGAAGTGCCCGAACGATGCATGGCTGCTAAAACCAGTACCTTATGATTTTGGGTCATTTCGAATGACTGCTTCTTATTCAAACCAATTAAAGTTTTGTAGCGTTATTGAATTTAACTCGCTGGTATGTGGTTTAAAGAAGGAGGATAATTTTGATGATAAATGGTCACTCAATTTCACATAGCTTCCAGAATTTAGTTTCTTAAAGCTTATTTTATCAAATTGGTCCAATCCTAAAAAACTGAGAACGGAAGTATAGGCTTCAGCGGTATTTGCATAAAAATCTTCGCTGTTTAAGAACAGGAAATTTTTGTTATCAAAACAGTTTAGCCAAGTTTTAATTTGACTTGCATAAAGACCTCTTGCAAGGTAAAGTCTATTTTGAAAATGATCTGCACTAAGATTTTCATGTAGTTCTAATATGTTGAAATTATGTTTTTCAAGCAATTCCATTTCTTCATCGACAGCTTTTTCGAAAGATCTATTTTCTTGTTTATTTCTCAATGACATATTGTATTGAGAATATGCCCTTAGTACAGGGTTTCTGAGGAGTACAATAAATTTTAGATCGCTTTTATAAGATTTGATTCTCGCTGGAGTATCTGGATGGAACAAGTACATTGGGCTTGCTTCCCCCGTTATTTTCATTTTATTAAGAGCAATTGGAAAATGCTGATGATACCACCCCAAACCCTTATCATGATTTATATTGAAATAGTGTATTTCTTTCTTGGTAGGGCCGACTATTGATGGATGTTGGACGAGATAATCAAACAAAGATGTAGTACCTCCTTTTTGAGCACCGAGAATAATGAAATCAGGTTGTTTTCTCAATGGATTTAATAAAGATCTCAGTGAATATCTAATCATCGTTTGCGAATTAGTTTGACTAGTTCGGGTCTAATTTTTGGTGTATTGACAAAATCAATTACCAAGAAAATCAATCCAAATAAAATGACCTTACCTACTAAGGAATATAGCGAAACTTCAGAGTCCCATAGATAAGCAGAAATGATCCATGCGCATCCAAGCGTGAGGATATTATTGGCGACAATTGAAAACAATTTTTGAAATAATTCTGTCAGACTTAGATCAATTTGTTTACCGGCTATGTAAAGCATTACGATAAAGTTGAGAGCTAAACCAACTGCAACCGCAATGGCCACACCTTTAAGACCGTATTGTAATCCAAAGATCACACAACCAACAAAAAAGCTTTTTGTGATTAAGGCAATTTTTAAGAGTAAATCTGTTCGATCAATTGATTTAAGAATTATACCAGTTATACGGATGCTATCAGGAATTGCCGCAAGGCAGAATATTTTCATAATTGGAATCATCTCAATCCAATGATCTCCGAGGATAACAAGCACAAAATCTTCAGAAATTAGAAATATACAAAGCATCAAAGGAAAGGAGATAAATGCCAAGGATTGTTTTGTTTTAAGCGTTAATCGCTTAATCCTCTCCTTATCATTTTGGATTTTGGACATTGCTGGAAACATAACACCGGTTACTATAGTCTTGATATTATTTAAAGGCAATAACAAAAAACCATATGCTCGGTTATAGACTCCCAAACTATCTGACCCTAAAAACTTACCAATAAGAATATCATCTATTTTGCGAGTCCAATACTCGAAAGTATAGACTCCAGTAACATTTAAGCTAAAAGAAGCGAGTTCCTTAATATGAGTAAACCTTACTGAAAACAGAGGCTTCCATTCTGATGCAATCCAGAGAAATAGAGTAAAGCAAAAATCTAGGATCAAAATTTTGTAAACAAGAGACCAGAATCCATAATCAAAGAAGGCAAACAAAATTGCTGCTACACCGGATATTACATGTGAACATATGCGGATTATAGAAATGGTTTTAAATTTTAACTCTTTTTGAAGAAGTGCCCTTTGCACCATTCCCAAAGATTTAAGTATAAAAACCAATGAAATAATGGGAATGATTTTGACGAGGATTGGTTCTTCATAAAAATTAGCGATAAAATTTCCCGAAAGGAAAAGTACTAAAGACAGCAGGAGTCCTAAACCAAGATTCATCCAAAATACTGATGAAAAATGCTTTGTAGATATCTTTTGATTCTGAACTATTGCGGCACTAAATCCTAAATCCATAAATATGTTTGCAAAGCCAGTAAAAACGAAAACCATGGTCATGTAACCGAAGTCCGTAGGGGTTAATAATCTTGCTAAAACAATTCCAACAAGAATATTGAAAACTTGAAGAGCTACAGAGCTTCCTCCGTTCCAAAACAATCCCTTTTTAACTTTATTTTGAAAGTCTTTCAAAGTTTAGGACTGAGCTAAACGGAAACTTAATTTTTAAGAATGTTAATCAAGTATTGACCGTATCCACTTTTGATAAAAGTTTGAGCCAGATTTTCGAGTTGATCTTCATTTATAAAGTTCATTCGGTAGGCAATCTCCTCTATACAACCAATTTTTAAACCTTGTCTTTTTTCGATTACTCGAACAAATTCGGATGCGTCATGTAAGGAGTCAAAAGTACCGGTATCTAACCACGCTGTCCCTCTATCCATGATGCTGACTGATAAACTTTCTTTACTCAAGTATATTTGATTTACCGTACTTATTTCATATTCTCCTCTTTGTGAAGGCTCTATTTCGTGTGCGATTTTCACAACTTCATTGTCGTAAAAATAGAGTCCAGGGACTGCATAATTACTTTTTGGATTTGCTGGCTTTTCTTCTATGCTAAGAACTTTTTGATCCCCATCAAACTCGACTACTCCGTATCTCTCAGGATCATGTACAGGATATGCAAAAACTCTTGCTCCGGAATCAATTCGGGCACTATCTTGAAGCAAAGCACTGAGTCCTGAACCATAGAAAATATTATCTCCTAAAACCAATGCTACTTTATCAGATCCTATAAAATCTTTTCCGATGACAAAAGCTTGAGCCAATCCATTAGGAACTTCTTGGACTGCATATTCAAATCGACAACCTAGATATTTGCCATCTCCTAATAATCTAACAAATTGACTTTGATCTTCAGGAGTGGTGATTATTAATATTTCTCTTATACCAGCCAACATCAAAATAGACAACGGATAATAGATCATCGGTTTATCATAAATCGGCATAAGTTGTTTAGATATTCCTTTCGTGATAGGGTATAGCCTTGTACCACTACCACCAGCTAAAATTATTCCTTTCATATTTATTTGAAATTTAGAATTTGTTTTTTGTTCGCTTCTGCGAATTCTTTAAAGTTTGGTAATACCTTGTCTTTTTCTGATATGATAAATTCTGAACCTATTTTGGGCCATTCGATTTTTATTTCTTGATCGGAAAAGAGAATGCCAGACTCAGATTCTTTATTATATACATTGTCGACTTTGTAAGTAAAAATCGCTGTATCACTGGTCACCAGAAATCCATGAGCAAAACCCCTGGGTATGTAAAATTGTTTTTTGTTTTCTGCAGATAAAATTAAGCTATGATGCTTTCCAAACGTTGAAGAATTAGGCCTCAAGTCTACTGCAACATCAAATACTTCTCCTTGAATTACTCTAACCAATTTAGCTTGATCATAAGGTGGGAGTTGTAAGTGTAAACCTCTGAGCGTTCCGCGTTTGGAAAACGACTCATTATCTTGAATAAATTCTGATGTTAAGTGAAGCTTTTCATGCAATTCATTTTTTTTGAATGATTCCATAAAATAACCACGCTCGTCTGCGAACACTTTAGGTTCGACAATAAAAAGTCCTTCGATGTCAAGAGCTGTAATCTTCAATTTATGAATATTGTTTTTCGTAATAAGATCTATACTCTCCTGAGGTGACATTATTTAACCAGTCAGAATTATTGATATACCAATCTACAGTTAATCCCAAACCTTCTTCAAATTGTAGTGAAGGAACCCAGCCTAAATCGTCTTTGATTTTGGTGGCATCAATTGCATATCTTAGATCATGACCTGCTCTATCTTTTACGAATGTAATCAAGGATTCAGATTCACCTGGTTGGTTGCCAATTTTTTGATCAACCTGTTTGATCAGTTCTTTTATCAAATCTATATTGGTCCATTCATTGTGTCCGCCAATATTATATGTCTCACCTAATTTACCTTTATGGAAAATTACATCGATGGCTTTAGCGTGATCTTCAACATATAACCAGTCTCTCACGTTTATGCCTTCACCGTAAACCGGTAAGGCTTTTTTATGCATTATATTGTTGATAAAAAGTGGGATAAGTTTTTCTGGAAATTGATATGGACCATAATTGTTTGAGCAGTTACTAATTACGACAGGAAATTTGTAAGTATGACTCCAAGCGCGGACCAAATGATCAGATGATGCTTTAGATGCAGAGTAGGGACTCTTAGGATCATAAGGAGTGTTTTCATAGAAAAAATCACCACCTAATTCTAAAGAACCATAGACCTCATCTGTAGATACATGGTAAAAAAGTTTGTCGGCATAATCATCTTTCCAATTTTCTTTGGCAACCTGCAATAAAGTGGAAGTCCCTAAGATATTTGTTTGAATAAAAATCAAAGGATCTGATATCGACCTATCTACATGTGATTCTGCTGCTAGGTGAATTATCGAATCGAAATTGTGTTCTTTAAAAATTGATCTTATATATTCTAGATCTATTATGTCTCCCTTGAGGAAGGTGTAATTTTCTTTGTTTTCGATTTCTTTCAAGTTTTCCAAATTTCCTGCATAGGTCAATTTGTCCAAATTATATATTTGATAATTAGGATAGTTTTTAACAAAGTGTCTCACAACATGTGAACCTATAAATCCTGCTCCTCCCGTAATAAGTACTTTTCTATTTTTCATTTTTGAACCAATTAATTGTCTTAAGTAAACCGTTATTTAATTTAATCTGGGGATTATATTTTAATAAATCTTTAGCCTTGGTTATATCTGCAAAGCTGTGCATCACATCACCCGATCGACTTTCATGATAAATTGGATCAAGTTGAGATTGACAGATATTTTTTATAGATTTCCAAACCTCGTTAACTGAGGTTCTCATTTCACAACCAATGTTGTAAAATTGATTCAGGTTGTTTTCATTCGAAGAAAAAAGTGCCTGAATGTTAGCCTCAACAGCATTTTCGACGTAAGTAAAATCTCGACTTTGCTCACCATTGCCATAAATCTTAGGCTGTTGATTATTTAATGCGGCTTTTATAAACAAAGGTATCACAGAAGAGTAGGGACCCTTCGAATTTTGTTTGGGCCCAAAAACATTGAAATATCTTAACCCAATAAATTCTAGAGCATAGAGTTGAGAAAAAATTTTGGCATATGACTCTGTCATTTGCTTGGAGAGGGCATACGGCGAAAATACCTGACCTATTTTTTCTTCGACTTTTGGAAGAGATTTTTCTTCACCGTATACTGACGAACTTGAAGCGAAGACAATTCTCTTGACAGAGTTTTTAACTGCTGCCCACATCAAATTAACCGAACCAGAGACGTTCACATCATTTGTTTCTGCAGGATTTTCAACTGATCTTGGTATAGATCCCAAGGCTGCTTGATGACAGATTAAATCCACTCTTTGACAAAGCTGATCGCAAAGTTCGAAGTTTCGAATATCTCCTTTAACAAATTCAAACTTTTTATGGTTTTCGTATTCTTGAATATTGGTGAAGTATCCTGTACTCAAGTTGTCCAAAACAATGACTTTCTTAGTTCTTTCGTCTTCTAAGAGCGTTCCAACAATATTTGAACCGATAAAACCTGCCCCTCCTGTTACCAATATATTTTTTGATGTAGACATTTTAAAGTCGAGATATTGTTTTATACTTATAATCTTGCGTCAACAAGATTTTCAGCATAAAAACCTTTAACATCATAGATTATCGAATTGTGTTCCCTCAAATCAGCAAGCTTAATATTCTTAAAGACATTGTGTGCAACTGCTAAAACGATAACAGTATATTTTTCTTTCGGTAATTTGGAGAGAATTTTTATTCCATTTGATTCGACATCAGAATCTTTTGCAACCCAAGGATCAAAAACGTCTATACTAAGTCCAGTACCTTTTAAAGAATGATAAAGATCAGTAACCTTAGTGTTTCTAATGTCGGGACAATTTTCTTTAAATGTAATACCTAGTATTAAGGCTTTTTTGTTGTTGATTTCAATGTTTTTGCTTTCCGCAAGATTCATAATATGAGACGCGACATAATGCCCCATTGAATCATTGATTTTTCGTCCGGCCAGTATTATTTCTGGATGATATCCAAGCTGTTGAGCTTTTTTTGCAATGAAGTAAGGATCCACACCGATACAATGACCACCAACCAAACCTGGTTTAAATGGAAGAAAATTCCATTTAGTACCAGCAGCCTCCAAAACTTCGTTTGTATCTATTCCGATTAGATGAAAGATTTTTGAAAGCTCATTTACAAATGCGATGTTAATATCTCTTTGACTATTTTCTATGACTTTGGCAGCTTCTGCAATTTTTATTGAACTGACCTTTAAGGTTCCAGCCGAAATGATGGACCTATAAAGTTGATCGACAATATTTGAAATTTCAGGTGTTGATCCAGAAGTCACTTTGGTAATTTTCGTCAAAGTATGTTCTTTGTCGCCTGGATTTATTCTCTCTGGACTATAACCGCAATAAAAATCTTGATTGTATTTGAATCCTGAGCTTTGCTCTAAAACAGGCACGCACTCGTCTTCAGTGACTCCAGGATATACGGTGGACTCGTAAATAACTATATCTCCTTCATTAATAAGTTCCCCAACCAACTTACTGGCATTGAGCAAAGGTAAAAGGTTAGGATTATTTTGCTCATCAATAGGAGTTGGAACAGTAATAATATAAGTGTTACAGGATTTAATATCCTCAACATCCGAAGTGAGCCGAAGTCCTAGATTATCTCCTTTCATAGATAATACGGATCTCAGTGCTTGACTTTCTACCTCTAAGGTTTGATCTATGCCTTCCTGCAATTGAGAGATTCTCTCTTGATTTATATCAAAACCAAAAGTTGGATATTTTTTAGAGAACTCAACCGCCAAAGGCAGGCCAACATAACCTAATCCAATTATAGCAATTTTGTGATTCAATATTATATTATCATTCCAGCGGCAACGGTATTGTTACTGCCTTCATCCACTAAAATTATACTTCCCGTAATTCGGTTTTCTCGATACTTGTCAAAAAACAAAGGTTTTGTTGTTCTTAAAACAACTCGGGCGATATCATTGCTTTTAATTTCTAAATCTTCTTGATTTCTATGTAATGAATTGATATCTAATTTGTAACGGATTTCTTTGACCATGCACCGCGCTTCTTGTGTAGTATGCTTAATGATATACTTACCTCTCGCAGCTAAAGGTTTAGAATGATCAAACCAACACATCATTACCTCAATATCTTGAGAATTGTTTGGTTTATTATTAGTTCTCACGATCATATCACCTCTACTTATATCGATATCATCTTCTAGAAGGAGCGTGATTGATTCTGGTGGGAAGGCTTCGGCTTTTTCACCATCAAAAGAATCTATCTTACTAATTTTTGAGGTAAATCCGCTAGGCAGGATCATTACTTCATCTCCTTTTTTGAAAACACCACCTGCTATCCTACCAGCATAACCACGATAATCATGGTATTCATCACTGTATGGTCTAATCACGTGTTGAACAGGAAAACGACAATCAATAAAATTATGATCGCTTGAAATATGAACGTTTTCTAGGTAGTACATTAGTGTTGGTCCTTCATACCAACTCATTTGAGTACTGCGATCCACAATATTGTCACCCTTCAGAGCGGAAACCGGAATAAAGCTGACGTCTTTAACATCTAGCTTAGTTGCAAAGGCTTCGAATTCGTCATGTATTTTATCAAATGCTTCTTGACTATAATCTACAAGATCCATCTTGTTTATACAAACCACAACATGAGGAATCTGTAAAAGCGATGCAATGATCGCATGCCTTTTTGTTTGCTCAATAACCCCATTTCGTGCGTCAATCAACAAAAGTGCTACGTTTGCCGTAGATGCACCAGTTACCATATTTCTGGTATACTGGATATGACCCGGAGTATCAGCGATAATAAATTTTCTTTTCGGTGTGGAAAAGTAACGGTAGGCCACATCTATGGTGATACCTTGTTCTCTTTCGGCTTTTAAACCATCGGTTAAAAGCGCTAGATTCACTTCTTCTTCGCCTCTCTTTTCACTTACTGCTTCTATTTGTTCATATTGATCTTGAAAAATGGATTTACTATCATAAAGTAAACGACCTATTAAAGTAGATTTTCCATCATCAACCGATCCAGCAGTTGTGAATCTTAAAAGTTCTGTTGAGCTATTATTGTTTGCCATAATTTCTTTTGATTGTTGTACTAAAAGTATCCTTGTTTTTTTCGATCCTCCATTGCCGTTTCGGATCTTTTGTCATCTGATCTTCCTCCTCGTTCTGTCATTCTTGTTGTTGCAACTTCTTCAATGATTCCTTCCACATCTGTGGCGTTGGATCGCCAAACACCTGTACAGGTGACATCTCCAATCGTTCTACATCTTACCATTTCTTCCATTACTTCTTCACCTTCTTTTTTAGGTATGTATTCACTATCTGCCAAGAGTACACCATCTCTTTCAATCACATTTCTTTTATGAGCAAAATATAAGGAAGGTAATGGCACTTTTTCTTCTGCTAAGTATTGCCATACATCAAGTTCTGTCCAATTTGATATTGGGAAGACTCTAAAGTGTTCTCCGATGTGTTTTCTTCCATTAAACAAATTCCAAAGTTCTGGCCTTTGGTTTTTTGGATCCCATTGACCAAATTCGTCACGATGCGAAAAGAATCTTTCTTTTGCTCGCGCTTTTTCTTCATCTCTTCTACCACCTCCCATGGCTGCATCGTATTTTCCTTTTTCTAGTTCGTCTAGCAAAGTATATATCTGTAGTCCGTTTCTACTTGCATTTACTCCTTTTTCTTCGGTCACGTGTCCTGCATCGATTGCATCTTGAACATATCCAACTTTTAACTTGAGACCATATTTTTTGACGAGGTTATCTCTATATTCTAAAGTCTCAGGAAAATTATGTCCTGTATCAACATGTAAAAGTTGAAAAGGAACTTTCGCTGGATGAAATGCTTTAACCGCTAAATAGGTCATCAATATAGAATCTTTACCTCCTGAGAAAAGTATAACGGGATTTTCAAATTGAGCCGCTACTTCTCTCAGAACAAATATTGATTCTGATTCCAGTTCTTTTAAATGATTAATGTGATAATTCATATAATTAATTTTGAATGAGAGGTAAAAGAAATTGAATACATTCTTCTACACATTCTTCGATAGATTTATTTTCTGTTTTTAATTCAAGAGAGGGACTTTCGGGAGCTTCAAATGGAGAATCAATTCCCGTGAAATTTTTTATTTCTCCTGCTCTTGCTTTTTTATATAGACCTTTGACATCTCTTGCTTCGCATATGTGCAAAGGTGTATTAACATATATTTCTAAAAAATTTTCTTCTCCTATGATCGATTGTGCCATTCGGCGAATGTCTTTCGTGGGACTTACAAAACTATTTAAACAAACTATTCCTGCGTTGCAAAAGAGTTTAGACACTTCGGCTATTCTACGAATGTTTTCATGCCGATCTTCTAGTGTAAAACTAAGGTTGTTACAAATTCCGGTTCGGATGTTGTCTCCATCCAAAACCTGGGTAAAAATTCCTTGACTAAAAAGCTTTTTTTCAAGTGCCTCAGCTATTGTGCTTTTGCCTGATCCAGATAATCCTGTAAACCACAAAACTTTTGATTTTTGATTGAGAAAATTTTCTTTCTCTTTTCTGCCTAACAGCTTATCAAAGATGGGATGAATATTGTCTCGCACTTTAGGCTCGTTTAATATAAGTTCTATAAATTTTTCTAAATGTGCCTCTTGGAACCAATTGCCAAGCTCTTTCATGCATGTAGTAAAGCATAAATTTTATAAAGAATTCAATGGCTCCTATCTCCAGCGCCAATGAAATATCACCAGTAGTGAAGTAGGCTATAAATATGATTGTTGTTGTAGCCACAACTCTCCAGGTCAAGCCCTTCAAAATACTCCGAACATGAGATTCTTTATCTATTTTTCGATTTTTCATCATTTAAATGGATGTTTATCTATTTCTAAATTTGCAAGTGGATGTGAATTAGGCTGTACACCTTTCGGAGAAGCATTTCTTACTTCACTGGCTATTTTTATGGATGAGATCGAAGAATCTAATCCGAAGCCATTGCCACTTAAAATGTTTTTATAACTCTCAGTGTGGAGTTGATTGAAATTATAACTCAAATCAATTTGATCATTGTTGATTTTAAGCGAGCGAAAAGAAGGCCCTTCAACTTCTTTTGGTAATGTGTTGGCGTTGATACTTAAAAACCAAGTTACTTTGGCATTTTTAAAGGATAAAATTCCGGAAGCTCTGTCAAAGGTGTGTAGATGAACCTCATTGTTTTGAGGTTCGCCAAACAACCACACCATGAGATCAAAAAAATGAATACCTATATTGGTAGCAACCCCACCAGATTTTTCATTATCACCTTTCCAACTGGCATAATACCAACTTCCTCGGGAAGTAATGTAGGTAAGGTCGATTTCATAGAATCCCTCACCTAGTTTAATTTTTTTCTTTAGTTCCTGAATTGCTGGATGTAAGCGCAACTGAAGAATGTTAAAGATTTTTTTACCTGTTTCTTCTTCTATAGTCTCGAGTGAACTTACATTCCACGGATTTAAAACTGTCGGTTTTTCACATATTACATCAGCTCCTAACCTTAATCCATATCTGATGTGCGCATCATGCAAATAGTTAGGTGTGCAAACTGTTAGATAATCGATGCCTTTTCCGTTAGACTTTAGTTTATTTAGATGTCGATCGAATCGTTCGAATTCCGTAAAAAATGCTGCATTTGGAAAGTATTTATCCAATACTCCAACAGAATCGGATTTGTCCATTGCAGCGACAAGTATCCCATTGGCCTCTGAAATGGCTTTTAAGTGTCGAGGTGCGATATAGCCTGCGGCCCCTAAGAGTGCAAATCTTTTTTGATCAACTTTCACGCCTTACTTCTTTTACCTTACCATTTTGTAAAGTGTACAATAGATTTCCTGATATAGCTTTGTGATTAACGAAGTGTAGTTTATTCCCAAAGCGATCAACCCAATGTGCATGAATTGCCGGATTTCCCATAACTAATGAGAAATCATCTATATCCTTAGTTACAACCGCACCAGCTGCTACAAATGCATATTTACCAATTGTCACGCCACAGACTATGGTAGAATTGGCTCCAATCGTTGCGCCCTTTTCGATTTTGGTATTTAAAAATTCTGTTTTTCTATCAATTTCAGATCGAGGGTTTATCACATTCGTGAATACTACTGAAGGTCCGATGAAAACATGATCTTTTATATCTATTCCTTCATAGATAGAAACATTGTTTTGAATTTTTACTCCATTGCCTATTGTGACTTGACTAGCCACAAAGGTGTTTTGGCCAAGAACGCAATTATTTCCAATTTGGACATTTTGCATAATGTGACTAAAGTGCCATACTTTGGTGTTTTCACCAATTTTACAAGGTTGATCCACTACGGCAGTATCGTGAACAAAAAAACTCAAGAATAAAAACTTTTAATTTTTGAAGTGATAAAATCAGCTTGATCCCTTGTCATGTTAGGATGCATTGGTAGTGAGAGCACTTCTTTGCAAAGCCTCTCGGTAGTCTCCTGCACCGTCCCAGCATGATATTGTTTGTAGGCATCTTGGGCATACAATGGGATTGGGTAGTATATCATACTCGGTATCCCATTATTATTTAAATGTTCTTTGAGTTCATCTCTTTTACCCCCTAAAACCTTGAGTGTATATTGGTGATAGACATGTTCGGATTTGGTAAAAAGGCTTGGAACAATAATTTGTTCCAAAGATTCTAATTCTTTTGAGTAATGCATTGCCAAATCTGCTCTTTGAGCATTATACTTTTTTAGCCTCATCAATTTTGCATCAAGTACACAAGCCTGAAGACTATCAAGGCGAGAATTTACACCTACCAAATCATGGTGATACTTTTTGGATTGCCCGTGATTCGCAATACGCCGAATTTTATAGGCTAGACTTTCATCCTTGGTCATAATTGCACCACCATCTCCATATGCACCTAAATTTTTGGAAGGGTAAAATGAGGTGCAACCTATATGCCCAATTGTTCCTGCTTTAGCTTTAGTGCCATTGTCGAAACTATATTCTGCACCAATGCTTTGTGCATTGTCCTCAATGACATATAGATTATGCTGATTAGCTATTTGCATAATTTTGTCCATGTCACAGCATTGTCCAAATAGATGAACAGGTATAATTACTTTTGATCGTGATGTAATTACAGTTTCTAGTTGTTTACAATCGATATTGAACGTGTCATAATCGGCATCAACCATCACGGGTTTTAGACCCAAAAGGGCAATGACTTCTGCAGTTGCAACATAAGTAAAGGAGGGTATAATTACTTCATCTCCTGGACTAAGATCAAGCGCCATTAAAGCAATTTGAAGTGCATCAGTCCCATTTCCACAACTCACTACATGATCTACTTGTAGAAATTGACTTAGATTATTCTCAAAGGTTCTAACTGCGGGTCCATTAATGTATGCACTGCTTTCCAAAACCTCCTGCATTCTCGAATTGATTTCAGTCTTTAGCTCTTTGTATTGAGCGCCAAGATCTACCATTTGTATGTTGTACTCCCTAGACACTTTTTATAGTTGGTCTTCCAATACTCTGATAATAGAAACCTCTTTTTTTCATTGTTTCTAAATCATATAAGTTTCGTCCATCGAAAATGGTTGGTTCTTTCAAGAGAGTTTTGACTTTGTCAAAATCTGGAGTTCTGAAGACGCTCCATTCTGTACAAATCACGAGAGCGTCTGCATTTTGGATAGCGTCATATTGATTTTCACAATATGTGATTTTATTTCCGAATTCTCTTTGAACATTAGGCATAGCTTCAGGATCGAAAGATTTAATTTTAACTCCTAGATTCAACAATTCCTGAATGATGTAAAGTGCAGGAGCTTCTCGTATATCGTCTGTATTTGGTTTAAATGCCAATCCCCAAAGTCCTAAAGTTTTGCCCTCTAAATCTTGTTTGAAATGTTCTTTTATCTGACCTACAATTTTGGTTTTTTGTTTGTCATTTACTGACATGACAGACTTTAAAATGGAAAAATCGTAGTCATTTTCGTTGGCAGTTTTTTCTAAAGCTTGCACATCTTTAGGAAAGCAAGAACCACCATAACCGATCCCGGGAAATAAGAATCGTTTTCCAATTCTAGTATCACTACCGATCCCAATACGGACTTGATCTACATTAGCCCCTACTTTTTCACAAAGATTGGCTATCTCGTTCATAAAAGTAATCTTGGTAGCCAAAAATGAATTGGCAGCATATTTGGTCATTTCAGCTGATCGCTCATCCATGAAAATTATTGGATTACCTTGTCGCACAAATGGCTTGTATAATCGCTCCATTACATTTTGAGCTTTTGTGGAAGAAGTACCGATTACGACTCTATCCGGTTTTAGAAAGTCATCAACAGCTACACCTTCTCTTAGAAACTCTGGGTTCGATACAACATCAAATAAAGATTTATCTGCATTTTTGGAGAGCATCTCTGATACTTTTTCAGCAGTGCCCACAGGTACGGTGCTTTTATCTACAATGACTTTATAATCTGTGAGAATTTTACCAAGCTCTTCAGCTACTCCTAAAATATATTTGAGATCTGCAGATCCATCTTCACCAGGAGGGGTAGGTAAGGCAAGAAAAACAATTTCTGAATCCTTAATACCTTCTTCTAGTGATGTGGTAAAGTCCAGTCTTCCTGCTTTGGTATTTCTTTCGAAAAGTAAGTTTAACCCTGGTTCGTAAATTGGAACTTTACCGGCTTTCATTAGGTCAACTTTTTTCGAATCTATATCTACGCAAGTAACATGATTTCCTGTTTCTGCAAAACAAGTTCCAGTTACTAAGCCAACATAACCCGTGCCTACTACAGAGATTTTCATTTGTTCAGTTTGTTTAAAAAATATTGATAGGTCAATTGTAATCCTTCTTTTCGACCCATAGTCGGATTCCAACCCAATATATCTTGTGCTTTGGATATGTTCGGCCTTCTTACTTTAGGGTCATCTTTAGGTAAACCTTTAAAAACAATGTTGGATGAAGAGTTTTCTACCATTTCTAATACTTCTTTCGCAACCTGAAGGATACTAATTTCATCAGGATTACCTATGTTAACAGGTAAGGCGTAATCTGAATGTAATAAGGTAAAAATTCCATTGATCATATCATCTACATAACAAAACGATCTCGTCTGAGATCCATCACCAAAAACGGTAATGTCCTTGTTAAGAATTGCTTGCGAAAAAAATGCTGGAAGCGCTCTTCCGTCATTCACACGCATTCTTGGTCCGTATGTATTAAAGATCCTCACAATCCTAGTTTCGACCCCATGATAGGTATGATATGCCATAGTAATAGCTTCTTGAAACCTTTTAGCTTCATCATATACACCTCTTGGTCCAATCGGATTGACGTTTCCCCAATATTCTTCAGGTTGAGGGTTTACCAAAGGGTCACCATATACTTCTGAGGTAGAGGCTATGAGCATCCTTGCTTTTTTGGCTTTTGCTAAACCTAATAGATTGTGAGTACCCAGTGAACCGACTTTAAGGGTTTGAATAGGCATTTTTAAATAGTCTATAGGAGAAGCTGGAGAAGCAAAATGCAATATGGCATCTAAATTTCCGGGAACATGAACGAATTTGCTGACATCATGGTGATAAAACTCGAAATGCTCGTTGGCAAAGAGGTGTTCTATGTTTGTAAGATCCCCTGTAATAAGGTTATCCATGCCAATTACATGATATTTAGATCGGATAAATTTATCGCACAAATGAGAACCTAAAAACCCTGCTGCCCCTGTTATTAATACTTTATTCAAATCAAAAATTTATACGGCTTCGCCCTTGATAAGTCGGTACGACTTAATCTCTAAAAAAAGAAAAACCCATTATAGCTTATGCTTTAATGAGCTCTTGCGTAGGTCTTAAAAGACCTGGATTTATGTCGATCCTTAATTGGATCCCAATGTGATCTAATTGGACCACAAATTGATTTTTATTTTTCTTCTCTACTAAAATACCACTCAATCCAGTTAAACTTCCTGCGATTACTTCTACTTCTTGACCTTCAACAAAGTTAAAACCCGACACTTCAAGGTTTTCGTGAAATTCACCGACTATTTTTCTCAAAAGTGAAATTTCTTTGTCTGGAATAGATATAAGATCTTTTCTTTGACGAATAAATTTTAATACATATTCAGTTTCCAATACTTTGATGTAATCAGCTTTACTTATCCGTACAAATGCATAACAATTGAGTAAAGGGATATTGTAAGTTTTTACCTTACTGGTATATCTTTTTGTTGTTTTTAACAGAGGAATATATGCTTCAATATTTTTTTTAAGCAGCTTGTCGATGACATACTTTTCACATTTATACTTAGTATAAATGGCAAACCACCGCTTTTCCTCATCATGCAGATGACTAATTATATTATTGTTGTTTCTACTCATGCTCCCACAATAACAATGGCTCTACGGTATCATCTTGCCAGATAAGTTTTTCGTTTTTGTCATAGATTACAAACCTAATTTTCCGTCCTATCAGCTTTTCAACTTTTTTCGTCAGTTGGATTAGGTATTCTTGATCAATATTTCCAACAAATACTAAATCAATGATGTGACTGTCTTTTCCGCGGGCAAAATCTCCTGAAACATATACTTTTTGTACTTCACCCAGCCTTTTAATAATGTTGTTGATTATTGTATCAAAGCCAATTTGTTTAAGAACAATATTGTGTACTTCATCAAACAAAGGGTGTTCTTTATTAGCTTGAAAGAACTTTTTATTGCCTTTGGTGTAGGAGGTAAGCATGCCTGCTTTTTCGAATCTATTGAGTTCAAGACGAATAGAATTAGACGACTCTCCAAATTCGTTTTCTAGGCCTCTTAAATATCCACGGCTGTTGCTATTGAGGAAAAACTTCAATAACATTTTAATCCGTGTTTTGGAAGAAATTAGTGTCTCAATCATAATTGTCTAATTGGTGACAATAACGAGTAACAAAATTACTCAATTATAAGACACTATTCTTACAATAGGTCACCTATTCCTTCATTGTTTCTTTGTAAATCATTCTAGCGAGGATAAAGAAAAGTGCGACAATAAATCCTAAAACTAGGCTAATTATGATTGCATTTAGGTATGATGATTTGATTCCGGCCAACGGTCGAATTGGTTCATCAATGACTTGGATGAAAGGAGTGTTATTTTTAACTGCAAAATCCGCCAGCTCCAGATTTTCTATTGATTTGGCAAGGGCGGCATACCCAATCCTGATTTTGCCTTCAAGCCGCATCTCTTGCAATTTGTCTTTACTTCTAAAGAGATTTCTTTCTGAATCTCTCAAGGCGGCTAATGCATATTCATTGGCCCGTAACTCAATTTCGATAGAATCTTTTTTGTTTTTTATAAGATTGTAGGTGAAGTATTGCTTTTCTACTGATTTTTCAAGGTAGTAGTTACTCAAAGCTTTGAACAATTCGGTCGTTAAATGAAAAGAGATTTCTGGATCAAAGCTACTGGCTTCAATGCTCATAATACCTGTATTGTCCTCGTAACTAGTTTGAATTAAACCAGTTTTAGAGCCAACGGTAATTTTGTGAATAATTTTTAAAGCTTGGTTTTCTAAAATACTGAAGGTACTTATGCTGTCGTGAGAAAAACGGAAATTTTTGAGATCGGAATCCTTTTTCCAAAAGAACAGAGGCGATTTTTTGACCCATTCTCCTTGATCGACCCTGTAATTTATGATGTGATTTGCAAAATAATCCTTTACACCGTTCACTTCCATTTCATTGAAGAATGCAGTTTGAGAAATGTTCCTCGTTTGAGAAAGCCTCAATATTTTATCGAGATTACTCTTACCTGGTCCTCCACCCAAACCAAAAGACCCTAAAATTGACCCTAATCCATTCATTCCTCCACCATCATCATTATCTACCATGAAAGTTAATTGCGCTTTGTAACTAGGCTTTTCAAAATAGACACGTAAAAAAGATATCGTAACGAATATAATTATGGTGAGAAGGATCCACCATTTGGACCGCCAAACCTCTCGCCAAAAATCCTTGATCTTAAGAATTAAATCTTTTAGTGAAATATGATCAGTAATCTCTTGAATGTTATTATTATCAGACATTTGAATTAATAGTCAATTCTGTAATTAGATATGTTAGCCCTTATCCCTGCGCCAAAATAACTTGTTTTTATATCTAATTGATCAAGTGCACTATTTTGGTTTCGTATTAGACCATGAATTTCTAAAAAATAATTGTGAAAAAACTCGTAAGAAATATCACAAGCTAATTGGGAGACTTTTGTTTCAACTCCTTGACCAATAAAGTTTCCAAATTCAGATTCTTTGAGATCTGTTGTATAAAGTATTTCATTACCCCAATTAGAACCGCTTTGACTATCGCCATACAAGGCATATAGAAATTTTCCTCGAATTTGTAAGTTATTTATTGGTTGGAAATTCAATAAAAAAACAGTTTCATTAAAATTGGCACCAAGTGGATGGGCTAAAGGTTGATTAAAATGTGAGTAATTTGAAACCGTTTGTTCATCAAAACCCTCTAAAAGACGATTTTGAGCATAAGTATATGGTCTGACCGAGTTGTATTCAAATTGTAGATCTAAATGGTCAATTCCAAAAGCATCGATGTATTTCATGCCTATTTGTGTTCCTATTTTGTTGGCCCACCAACCATTTCTCTGTCTAAGGTTTGATAGATTGAATTCGTCAACAATTACTTGACCATAAATAGAAAATCGATTGAAGAGGTTCCATTTACCATTAAGACCAATTAATACATTATCAGGACTGTCCAAAAAAAACTCTACGGTACGATAAAGAATAATCGGATTAAGATATTGAAACTCAAAATGATCTTGCCTAGAAAAAATTACCGTTTCAAATAATCCTATTTCAATGTTTTTTCGAGGTTTAAAACTGAGATAATGATTGGCCATATATTTTTTCGGAAGCAAAACATTAAGTGGATTTTGGCGATCACTGATTGGAGCTAATTCGGCAAACAAATTTTGGTAATGAAACTTCCAAATCTTAGTGGAGAACTTCAAATAGAAATAATTATTTGCATAATCATTTAATAAAAGCGAATGATAACCATTGCCTAAAAAATGTCTATTATGTCCCAATTCAACTGCTACATGCTTTGTTACATTAAGACCTAAATAAGCTTGAGAGTTAGGAAAATCATATCCGGAGAAACTATTTGAAACAGAGCTCTTATGGTCTTTGTAACTTCCGAATCCGGGGATGGCTTTATATTTATCAATCCTCCGCATGATAAAATCATTAAACCTCCCCTGTGTTTCGTACAAATTGGTATAGAAATAAATCTTGTGATCAATCAATCCACGCAATTCTATACCTCTCGTATTTTGAAATATCAAATCCTCATTTCCTTCAAGGTCCTTACCAAATTTGACATTTACTACGGGATTCAATTTGAGTTGAAAATTTTCAGTTTCTATTTCATAAAAATTTCCAGGAGTATTAAAGAAGTACCTTAAAACTGGATCTCTTGTAGATTTACTTAATCTACTATTTGGGTTCTTTTGAATTTCTTTTTCTTTTACAGTATAAAATATACTATCGATATATTTTTTTTCATACTCCCCTGAGCTATTCGAGACCTCAACAAAAAACTCATCTATAAACTCATTACTGTCGTCCAACAAATATTGCATGTCTGCATAATCTTTATCAGAAAGCTCCACACCACTGTCTTCAATAAGTTTAACAAATTCGACAAGATCTTTTCTTGAATAATATTTAAGAGAAGAATGAATTGGTGAGTTTATGCCGGATTTAATTTCCAAGCGATCGTAAATTTGATATGCTCTATTCCCCATTGGGACATAGCTCGATTGACCATTTGCTATACCAAAGCTCAAAATAAAAATGGCCACACCGAACAAACGCATATTCATAATTTTTTCTTTAGACTTTAAATTCGAGTAAAGAGTCTGTAATTAGCTTATCAAATTCTTCTTTCTTGTTAAAAAGAAAATTTACCGTTATTGGAAGTGCAAATATCGGTAGTTTATTTTCAATAATAAATTTTCTATGTTCTTGAAGACGTATGGCATCCTTTTCTGTCGTAATAATTATAGAATTATTTTTATCTGAGGCCGAATAAACTTTGAGTAAATAATCTAAGTCTTTTTGTCGAAAAGGGTGGTGGTCTTCATATTCTAGATTAATTATATTCTTGACTTGAAGAGATAGGTAGTCTTGAAGATATTGAGCATTGGCAATGGCCGAAATT
>JAHDHU010000067.1 GCA_020631135.1 Saprospiraceae bacterium
ATTGACCTTATCGAATTGAGAAAATTAATTCTAGGTATAAATGTTGAATTCCAATCTAACGATAGTTGGAGATTTGTTGATAAAGCTTATCAATTTATCAATCCTAACAGTCCATTAGATGAAGAATTTCCTGAAACATATCCAATTCCAAACTTGGCAACAGATATGGTTATCGATTTCGTAGCAGTGAAGGTTGGAGATGTAAATAATTCAGTAGAAGTTAACTTCTCAGGTAATCAAACGGCTAATAGATCAAATGGTGCACTTAATCTTTATGTGAATGAAATAACTTTCGACAAAGGAGATGTTGTTTCAGTACCTGTAGTAGCTGCAAATGCTCAAGATCTTTTAGGGTACCAGTTCACAATTGATTTTAATGCGGATGCAATTGAATTCCAAGGATTCGAATCTCAAGCAATTAGCTTAAATGAATCAAACTTCGGAAAGCAAAATGCAACCCATGGTCAGATTACTACTAGTTGGAGTGAGACAAATTCAATGTCTCTAGATAAAGATGATGTATTATTCAACTTGATCTTCACTGCAACTGAAAATGGTAGATTGAGTAATATGATAGACATCACATCTGATATTACCATTGCGGAAGCTTATAATGAAAACAGCGAATTGATGAACATCAGTTTAGATGTTAGATCTGACATAAATGGATATAGATTGTATCAAAATACACCTAACCCGTTTAATGCAACAACTAACGTTTCATTCGATATTCCATCAAGTCAAAATATTAAAATTAGTGTCTACGATGTAACTGGAAAACTAATCAAAAATATCAACAGATATTTTGAAGCAGGATACAACACTGTAACATTCACTAAAAACGAACTAAGTACTACAGGAATCTTGTACTACTCTCTAGAAGCAGATGGATTTACTGCAACTAGAAAAATGGTAGTCTTGAAATAAGAAACTCGAGCTCCCAAACAGCTCAAAAGAATTTACTGTTTTTGGGATGGGACCCCTCTCCATAATGATGGAGGGGGTCTTTTTTTTTGATTTAATCATACTTTTGTACCGATGGGTAGAATACTGGCTATTGATTATGGCAAAAAAAGAACTGGTCTGGCGGTTACTGACGTCCTAAAGCTTTCAATAAACGGTCTTGAAACACAAGAGTCCAAACATTTATTAAATTTTTTAACCACATTCGTGAATACGGAAGAAGTTGAAATAATACTAATTGGTTGGCCAACTCATCACGATGGAACTGAAACAGCGCTTACTCAAGAAATAAAAAATCTTGAAATGGCAATCAAAAAATTGAATCCAGTAATTGAACTTGTCCGGGTAGATGAAAGTTATACATCTGTAGAAGCTAAAGCAATGATCCTTGCTCAAGGTGTTAAGAAGAAGAAAAGAAGACAAAAAGAATTAACCGACAAGGTCAGCGCGATGATCATCCTTCAGAGATATTTAAAAAATAATACTTAAAATGGTTTTACCAATAATCGCTTATGGACACCCAGTCCTAAAGAAGCAAACCGAACAAATCGACAAAGATTTAGACGGATTAAATGATTTGATTCAAAATATGTGGGATACGATGTATAATGCAAATGGCGTTGGACTTGCTGCTCCACAAATTGGAAAGGCGATAAGAATATTTATGGTGGATACTATACAAGTATTTGAGGAAGAGCCCAGTAAAGGCATCAAAAAAGTATTTATCAACGCTCAAATGATTGACGAAAGTGGAAAGCCTTGGCATTATGAAGAAGGATGCTTAAGTATTCCTCACATTAGGGCTGACGTTGAAAGATTATCTACGATCAGAATAAAGTATTTGGATGAGAACTTTACGGAACACGAGGATTCTTTTGATGGTGTAAATGCAAGAGTGATTCAACACGAGTATGATCATGTAGAAGGAAAACTTTTTACAGAAAAGCTTAAGCCTCTCAAAAAACGTATGCTTAAGCGAAAATTAGAGGCGATTAGAAAAGGTGCGGTTAAAGCGGATTATCGTATGAAGTTTTATAGGCCTTAAGATTATTTGCGGCCAAAGTCTGCTGGAATTTCTCCCCATTTTTCGGTATCCCATTTGAGAATAGGGTTTTTTGGATTATTGCTTTTCATCCATTCGATGGCACGATTCAATAATTTCCGTAGTTCTGGGTTTTTATGCTTATCAAAAAATGTAGTTTTTACCTTTTTATTTCTGTACCAACTTAATGCAGTTCTACTGTCCGAGTAGATAGGTAAACTATGATCATTTATACCTTGTAGATAAGCAAGTGCATGAATCAATGCTAAAAACTCGCCGATATTATTCGTGCCTTTTTTCAACGGTCCAATTCTAAAAAAAACGTCTTTCGTTTCGGTATCAACACCTTGATATTCTACAACACCTGGATTACCACTACAGGCTGCATCGACACACATGCTTGGGGTAACTATTTCGTCCAAAAACTCATGATAACTTGGCTTGCGCTTTTTTTTGGCACGTGTCTTAAACATTGCTGCATCAGGACCGCTAGCGAAAGCATCTTCCGCTTCAGATAAGGATTTGAATGATTTGTACTTCGCTCCAGGAAATCCCGCAATCTGTGCTTTGCATTTATCCCACTGATCATAAATTCCTGGTTCTACACCATGCCATACGACATAATATTTTCTTTTCTTTGCCATAAATAATAGCATAAAAATACTCAATGTACGTTGATACTCATTCGCATATATATGCAAAAGAATTCGCAGATGATTTAAAAGAAACTATCCAAAGGTCCAAAGACTTGGGTGTTGAAAGAATCTATATGCCAAATATTGATGCTTCTAGTATCATGGATCTTAATAGGGTAGCAGAAAGTTTTCCTGAGATTTGCATTCCTCAAATGGGCCTACATCCTTGTTATGTAAAAGAGGATTACAAGGAGCAATTACGACAGATTAGGAAAGAATTGGAACGAAAAAAATATTCAGCGGTAGGGGAGATAGGAATAGATCTTTATTGGGATAAGACGTTCTTGGCACAACAAACAGAAGCATTCAAAACTCAAATAGAGTGGGCGAAGGAACTTTCGTTACCTATCGTTATTCATAGCCGCGACTCATTAGAATTGACGATTGAAATCGTTTCAAAAATGCAAAATGGAAATTTGAATGGTATTTTTCATTGCTTTAGTGGTACCGAAGATCAAATCTCTAAAATCGAAGATCTTGGCTTTTATATAGGTATAGGCGGGGTGATAACTTTTAAAAATGGTGGGCTCGATAAGGTGTTGGCTAAAAGAAATTGTAAAAATTTTGTTTTAGAGACTGACTCTCCATATTTGGCCCCTAAACCTTATCGAGGAAAGCGAAATGAAAGTGCCTATATTCCATTGATTGCACAAAAACTAAGTGAGGTCATACAATTATCTATCGATGACATTGCTCGTATGAGCACTGAAAACGCTAATAAAGTTTATCAGTACACACCATGAAGTCCTCATTTTGAATCTATAATATATTAGTATAAATAAGATATACTTTATTGGAGACTATATTTTGTAATGCTCTACAATTTTCCAAAATTTACGCTTTCGGAGAATTGCTCGAGTGGCTTAAGAGGTACGCTTGGAAAGCGTATGTACCCCAAAAGGGTACCGGGGGTTCGAATCCCTCATTCTCCGCAAGGACGGTTTTGATTGAAAATTTAGAAAAAACTGCTTAGTCAGTTTTGAAGCTTAAATTATATTTCTATTTTAGGACCTCAAACCTGCTTATTATTACATTTAGAAACAGTAAACAAAACAAATCATGCGAAAGATTTTAGTATTTATAAGTGTTTTTTTCCTAGCCGCATTCTTTGGGGCATTTGACGTAGTAGCTCAGGGTGGCGAAGCGGCTGAAAGTGCTGGTGGATTTCAAGTATTAAAGGAAAAATTCATTGAAGGAGATTGGAAATTTATGAGTCTTGTACTCGTTTGTTTAATCCTCGGATTGGCATTCTGTATTGAAAGAATTATTACCCTAAACCTGGCAACCACAAACACAGACAAGCTTTTATCTAGAATTGATGAAAGATTAGCGGATGGTGATTTAGATGGAGCAAAGGAAATATGTAAATCTACTCCTGGACCTACAGCAAGTGTATTACATGAAGGACTTAAAAACGCTGCAGGTGGACCGGAGGCTGTAGAAAAAGCGATAGTATCTTATGGATCCGTTCAAATGGGTCTTTTGGAAAAAGGATTGGTTTGGATATCTCTATTTATCGCAATTGCACCAATGCTTGGATTTATGGGTACAGTAATCGGTATGATTCAAGCCTTTGATACGATCGAAGTTGTTGGAGATATTTCTCCTTCAGTTGTAGCGGGTGGTATTAAGGTAGCCCTGCTTACAACGGTATTTGGTCTTATTGTAGCCATTATTCTTCAAATCTTTTACAATTACATCGTTTCTAAAATTGATGGCATTGTTAATAGAATGGAAGATTCGTCTATTTCTTTGGTAGATGTAATGGCTAGAAATAACGTATTTAAGTAAACCGCTATAATAATAATTAGATGAAATCATTATTTAATTTTTTGGTCTCAAAAGGCCAAACAGGAGCATTAATATTGGCACTTGTTGTTATAGCAATATTCTTGGGATCCGTTTTTTCAGGATTATCAGGAGCTGGATATGATATGTCTACTGATTTAAACAAATTGCCGGCAGAAGCAAAATCAGCAATAAGTTTTTTCAACCCAGGGTTGATGTTGACAGTTGCATTGGTAGCTCTGGCTGCATTGAGTGCTATTTTCTTTGGTATTGGAGGTTTATTTAAATTTCCTAAATCATCAAGAAAAGCTTTAATTGCCATTGCACTTTTAGCTGTGATATTCTTTGTATTCTATTCGATGAGTAGTACAGATTTTGCCGCTGGCAGTAAAATGACCACACTCATTCAAAAATATGACCTCAGTGATGGAGTAGTTAAATTTATCAGTGGTGGGATCAATGTAACCATCGTTATGGCCTTGGCCTCAATGGCACTTATGGTAATTTTTGAAATTAAGAACGCGTTTAACTAAAGACTCATGGCTAAAAAAAGTTCAAGAGATCGATTAAACAATGAAGTAAATGCTGGTTCTATGGCCGACATTGCTTTCTTGTTGTTGATCTTCTTCCTCGTTACCACGACAATTGTGGAAGACAAAGGGGTTCTTGTACAATTACCACCATGGTCAGACGAGGAACCAGATATTACAAAACTTAAAACAAGAAATGTATTTTCTGTTTTGGTTAATGCAAACAATGAATTGTTGGTTCGAGGCGAACCTAAGGATATTGATGATTTGAAGGAAGATTGTAAAGAATTTATAATGAATCCTAACAAACTTGAAAACTTAGCTGAAGATCCTAAAAAGGCTATCGTTTCAATGAAAAACGACCGAGGTACGAAATATAAAGCCTACCTAGAAGTTTACAATGAAGTGAAAGCAGCCTACAGTGAATTGAGAGATGAAGCAGCCAATAAAAGGTATGGCAAAGATTATCAGTATTGTACCAAAGCGGAAAAGAGGTCCATCAGGACCGATATTCCTTTGGTTATTTCTGAAGCAGAGCCAACTAATTTTGGTGAAGAAAACTAAATTGACAATTATAAAATAAATCAATGTCAAAATTTCAAAAGAAAAGAGGGAAATCATCACCAGCCATTTCGACTGCATCATTACCTGATATTATATTTATGCTTTTGTTCTTCTTTATGGTGGTTACCGTAATGAGGGACTCTGAGAAAAAGGTTGATGTGGTGACTCCTTATGCGACAGAATTAACCAAATTAGAAAAGAAATCTTTGGTTAATTATATATACATCGGAAGACCTGTAGAAAAGTTTAAGGCTACTTATGGTACAAAACCTAGAATTCAATTGGGTGATAAATTTGCCACAGAAAGAGATATTCCTTTGTTTTTAGAAAGACATCGTAGTAAAGTTCCAGAAAATCAAAGAGGAGCAATCAAAACTTCTTTGAGAGTAGATCAGGACGTTACAATGGGAATAGTCGCAGATGTAAAGACAGCGCTAAGAAAAGCTGGTCAATTACTTTTAAATTATTCGGCTAAGCCGAAACCACAATAAAATAGAAAAGGAAACTTTTTTATTCGAATCAGTATGAAAAGAAGAAAGCCCAGACGTTAATCGTCAGGGCTTTTATTTTTTATAGATTTTATTATCTCAATCGATCAGAGGATCGTACTAAGTTTTCATCTTTGGCAATCCCACGAATTGCCAACGTAGCGAGAATTACAGCAACGATGGGTAGAGCCATACCCAAAGAAAACTTATAATCGTTTGCCGCTGAAAATATTTCTTTTTCGGAGAAGTAGTTCATAGCCACAAAGCCTATCAAAATGCCTGCACAGAAAAGACCTAAGGTTACCACGAGGCGTTGGACTTTACGGTTTCTAAACAGAAAAATAGATATAACAAATACGAAAGCTGCGGCTACCATCGCATACATACTTACAGGACTATCATAAACATTATACGAGGCATCCGCTAAAGGAGAATTTTCAACTACCTTTCCAGTACCAAATGGTAAAAAATGTAATAGCCCTAAAGTCAAGGATGCCAGTAACAGATATATACTTTGAATTCTTTGAATCATTACTTTGAAATTTTCATACGTAAATTTAATCAAATAAGCCATGTCAGCTAAGTGGAGCTTTTGGGAAAAAGAATTGCTTAATGAGGAAATAGATTTTCTCATTATCGGTGCAGGTATTGTGGGTGTGACAAGTGCCATATTCATAAAACAAGAAAATCCTAGTGCCAAAGTCATTGTTTTGGAAAGGAATTATCCTGGTTTAGGAGCATCCACAAAAAATGCGGGATTTGCTTGTTATGGTTCTCCAACAGAGCTATTAGATGATATCGAAAAAAATGGTGAGCATCACTGCAGTCAATTGATGCGATTGAGACGACAAGGATTCACAATCCTTAAATCTTTAGTTACGGACGAGCAAATGGATTATCATCAAAAAGGTTCTCACGAATTATTTGAGAATGATGACGCTCTTTTGGATAAAGTATTGGATCGTTTTGAATATTTAAATCAATTGGCCTCAGATGCTATGGGAGAAAAGGAGGTTTTTAAAAAAGTAAAAAACAACCAATTTGGATTGCTTTCCGCTCAAGCTATATATGCGCCACTTGAAGGTCAATTGAATCCTGCTTTAATGATGGAAGCTCTTCGAAAAAAGGCAACTGCCTTGGGTGTTATGATCCAATTTGGAAGAAATATAGTTGAAGTAAATGGTCCTATGGTCAAAACTGAAGATGGTCATTGGATTAACGCTAAAAGGACAGTTGTTTGTACAAATGGATTCGCAAGGCTCTTGTTAGAAATTGAGAATTTACAAACAGTACGAAATCAAGTTTTAATAAGTGAACCTTTCGAGCATGGATTATTTGGAACTTATCATATGAATGAAGGTTACATTTACTTTCGAGAATATAAGGGTAGAATATTGATCGGAGGTGCGAGAGATATTGATCGCAATGTTGAAACGACACAAGAGTTCGGTGAGAATAAAATGATTTTGAACTATTTGAAAAATTTTGTTTCCAATAAATTAAATCTAAAAGAAGTATCCTTTACCCAACATTGGAGTGGAATTTTGGGTGTAGGTCCCGAAAAAATGCCTTTGATAAAACAAATATCTCCCAATCTCTATGTAGCCGTGAGGATGGGTGGTATGGGAGTTGCTATTGGTAGTGCGGTGGGTAGAAAAGTATCTCAACTCTTCACCTAACATCAAAGAAATAAATACGTTATAACATAGTGCACAAATGTTTTAAAATAATACTCTTTTTTCTTTTTTATGGAACCTTGTCCGCCCAGGTTGATTCTATTCAACAGGATACAGTTTTACAGAGTAAAATCTTTGTTGAAAATGCAAACAATACTGTAATAGATCAAAGTGGCCAGGAGATCGTGAGATACTTTAATGGTGATGTGCGTATGTATAAAGACAGCGTATTTATGTTTTGCGATTCTGCTAGAATGATCGGTAACAATGTCACCGCTTTAGGTAATGTTGTTTTTGTTCAAAATGACACAATTAAAATATTTTGTGATTCTTTGATCTATAAATCTGATACAGAAATAGCCGATCTATATGAGAATGTAACCTTAGAAAATGGTCAAGAAAGGCTATTTACAGAATTTTTAACCTATCAGGTTGATCAAAAAATTGCGAGCTACCAAGATACAGCCTTACTAAAAGTCGACGAAGCCGTATTGCAGAGTAAAAAAGGCTTTTATGCCGTTAATCGTAAAATGGCTACTTTTTTTGATGAGGTCATTGTAACCAATAAAGATTTAAGATTGCGATCAGATTCTTTAGAATATTTGACAGAATTAAAAAGAGCAATTTTTGTGGACCCAACACGAATTGTAGATAATGAAAAGAAAATCTATTGTGAAAGCGGTTATTATGACTTTCAAACGGGTAATGCAGAATTTATTGGTAATCCACAAATGATCGAAAAAGAGGATATTGCGCTAGCGGACACCATACGTTACAATGCAGTCGACTCGACTCTTGTTTTGATAAATAATGCTAGTTTTAAAAAGCCGAATCAGTTGGCTCAGGCTAAAGAAATAGTGTACGACTTTAAAACTGAAACTACTCAACTTTCTGGTAACGCTTCTTTCTTAGATGGTGAGAAAAAAACGGTAGGTGAAGTTTTAAACTATAATGGCCAAACTAAAAATATCAACATAAAGGGCAATGCAATTTATCAAGATGGAAGTGCATCCTTAAGTTCCGATAAATTGGATTATGATGAGAATACCGGCAAAGGCTTGGCTGAAGGAAATGTCATATATGAAGATACCAGTTCCAATGTGATCATTAATTCTGATATTTTAAAGTTGGATGAAGACAATATGGTTATGGCACTAGGGGAGGAGAGAAGACCTTACATTACCAATATTCTTGAAAACGATACCATGTACTTGGCTTCTGATACCTTGATTTCAAAAGATATGATTTTGACTGATTCTCTAATGCAAAAGGATACTTTCAATGTTTTTTATGGATATCGCAAAGTCAAAATTTTTAATTCGGATATGTCGGCCGTTTGTGATTCTTTGAGTTTTAATTCGCAAGATTCTATATTTCGGTTGTATGATCAACCCATGGTTTGGTCAGATTCTTCACAGTTTAGTGGCGATACTATTTTAATCTACCTTAAAAACAAACAAATAAATCAGATAGATATTATTGAAGATGGATTTATTATTAGCGAGCTGCAAGAAGAAATTTATAATCAGATTAAAGGCAAAAAAATCAATATTTATTTTCAAGATGGGCAGATAAGTACGATGGACGTCACTGGTTCTGCGGAGTCTTTATATTATTTTCAGGATGACGAAGATGCTTTCGTTGGTATCAATAAAACACTTTGTAGTCGAATGACTTTTTATTTTGAGGAAAAAGAATTGGAGGATATAAAGTTTTTCACAGAACCAGAATCCGTGCTCACACCTATTCAAGAAGTAAACGTTCTCAAACAAAGATTAAAAGGATTTAATTGGCAAATTGACATGGCACCTATAAATTTGGACTCTCTAATCAAATTTGATTAAATGAGATATATTGCTTTTTCGTTTATCTTTTTTATTCTCGCATCCGCGAAAGTTGATGCGCAAGATAGTGTAGAGACATTGTTGTTAGCAGCTAAAGAATTTTATCAAAACGAAAAGTACGAGCAAGCATCTCAAATTTATCTAGATCTTATTGATGGAGGACATGACTCAAAAGATATTCTTTTCAACTTGGGTACTTGTTTTTATCATTTGGATAAATTACCCGAGTCGATCTTATATTATGAGAAGCTTTTAAAAATAAGTCCCTCAGATAAAAAAGCCGTTACTAATCTCAGGATAGTCAACGATCAGCGACTTTCAGATTTAACTTCGATTCCTGATTTCTTTTTACTCCAATGGTGGAGAAAGTTCAGTTTATTTTCTAATCCTACGCTTTGGTCTCTATTCTCATTACTGATTTTCGGATGTTCACTGTATTTCTTTTACTCGTATATGTTGCTTAACAAGAGCAATAAAAACTGGATTAAGAGTTTGTTTTTTCTACTGATTGCAGGTATTTTTTTCTTAGCAGGTAAAACAAGTCATCAGTTGAGGACTGAAGACTTATTTGCGATAAATCTTGGTGAACTTTATTTGTTAAAATCCCCTGATGTCAAGAGTAAACAAATCATAAAACTGATTCCAGGAGAAAAACTTGAAATCATGGATGAGCTAGGGGATTGGTTTGAGGTAAACCTCATTAATAAAGAAAGTGGTTGGGTAAGGAAGAGTGAAGTGGAAGTGATTTAAAGTTTTATAATTTTATAAAAGGTCGGCTAATGTGCTGGTCTTCGATTTCGATTATGATGTAATAAAGCCCTTGACTCCAATCTACCGTATTCAACTCTAAATCTAAGTTTTCTTCTTCCATTAATTTTCTTTCGGCGATTAACACGGATGCAGCATTGATAATCTTGATATTAATGGTTTTCTTCTGATAGAGTTTTAATTTAAGATTCAGTTGATCATTAGCGGGATTTGGTCCAATTTGAAAAACTTCTAGATCGGATATTCCATCAACAGACGATATCGTTATTATCTCTTTTTCAGATGCATTGCTTTTACAACCCAGTTCATCTGAGATCAATACTTGATATTCTCCTGATTCACTAATTGTAATTTGATTGACATTTGTAGTCATAAAAGGCTGACCATCTTTTAACCATTCATATATTTCATATCCATTCGTTGCCGTAAGGAGCATGGTATTTTCGTCATAGTTTAAAGATGGAGTAGGTGGGATAATGATTGTTGCTTCGAATAAATCTATGATTTCCGAGGTACAAGTATCCAAAAAAAACTGAACGGAGTACGTTCCTTCATTTTCAATTTTTACAACTGATGGATTTTCTAGTTGTATTGGTTCGCCATTAAAGTACCAAATGGCTGGTAAATCGAATTCGAACCCCAACAATACGTTTTCACCATTACAAAAACTTAAATCTGGAAAATTTAAACTGCTTGCAAAATCAGGAATGTTAACTGAAGAAGTTTCAACACAAAATTGTAATGAACAAGTATTGACGGAGTCAACAATGGTTGCGCAATATTCTCCTTCTTCCGAATAATTGAGGGTCGGGCCCTCCTCTCCAGACGTCCAAGTTATTAGGTAGTCATCGCTGTTCGTAATATTCAAATCGATTATTCCATCTTGGTCTATAAAGCAATTTGCTTCTGTAACGACTGCATCTATATCGATTGCACAATTTGTTCCTATTTTATAAATAGTGCCGTCTTCGTAATTGGCTACATACATTTCACCTACATTGTCCTCACCAAAAGAAGAAATACGAAAATCACCAAGCCTAACATCAAATTGAGTATGAAAATTTCCATTTTGATCTCTGATGGTGTACCAAAATTGACCAGTACAAAAATCTCCAAAAATATATTTTCCATATAAAGCAGGAAACTCTTCGCCACGATAAACATAACCACCTGTTACAGAACATCCTATCTCAAAAAATGAAGTTTCATAAGTATAAACTGGGAAAACCAAGTTTTGTGCACTAGAGCAATTAGGTCCGTTTGGAGAGAAGGTGTCATTTCCTTCATAGCAACTCCAGCCATAATTTTCACCACCTTTCGAATCGGCATATGAAAAATTGACTTCTTCATATGCACTTTGACCAACATCGCCAATCCATAAATCTCCTGTTAATTTGTCAAAACTAAATTTCCAAGGATTTCGCAATCCAAGGGCCCAAATTTCATCTAAGAAAAAATCGTCTTCAGCAAAAGGATTGTCTTCTGGTATGATGTAAGGCTCGCCATTATCAACATCAATTCTTATTATTTTACCCAAAAGGCTTTGAGGATTCTGACTTAATGAGAGGGGATCACCACCAGCACCTCCATCACCTAAAGCAAAATATAAAAAACCATCTGGTCCAAATTTGATCGAGCCACCATTGTGATTTCTAAATGGTTGAGAGACGGTTAATATTTCTTTTTCGGAATCAGGAATTCCTAAACTATTGAAATCGGTTTCGAATTGTGCAATAACAGTATTGCTATCATGATCTATATAATTCACATAAAATAAACCATTCATTTCAAAATTTGGGTGAAAGCAAATTCCTAGTAACCCTTGTTCACTTTTTTCATCATTTACTCTTTCTTGTATATCTAAAAATATTTGAGGATCTTGATCGATATTATCTAGATCGATAAATTTTACTAAACCTGGTTTTTCAACGATGTAAAGATTTCTGTTGGTGGTGTGAGTTATTTCCACTGGATCTTCAAATCCCGATTTTAATTCTGTCAACTGAATTAGTTGGGCATGCGTTGTAATTGAAAAAACGAAAAGTAAAAGAGAAGAGAATAATTTCATGGAATTTAGTTCATTATAATCCTAAAGTTAGTTTATTGAAGTTAATACGTTTGATAAACTGTACTGGTTGGTCTTGGTTACTATTTTGTATAAATAAAAAACCCCAATGCTTCAAGAAGAAACATTGGGGTTTGGTGTTCAAAAAGAAAACGCTAAACTTATTTAGCTAGCGTAACTTCTATTCTTCTATTTTTTGCTCTCCCTTCTGGAGTAGCATTATCAGCAACAGGATTATCCGCTCCATAACCAACTGTGGTTATTCTCGCACCATCGATACCAGCAACAGCCAATCTAGCTTTTACAGCTTCAGCTCTCGCTTTGGACAACTCTACATTCGCAGCAGCGTCCCCAGTATTGTCAGTATAACCTTCGATATTAAGTTTTGCATCTGGGTAAGCCATTAAAATTTTGGCAAGATTGTCTACCTCAAGACCAGTTTCTCCGCTAATCGCAGCAGAACCTGAATCAAAAGTAAGATTGTTGAAAGTAAATCGACCATCACCTTCAAAACCATTGTCAATGAAATCCATCATCTGAGAACCCACTGATCCTGCAGCCCATTCAACACCATCAAGCGCAGCTTTCGCAGCTTCGTTTACAGCACCAAAAGCTCCTTTGGCCATATCCATCGCTCCACTCGCAACATCACCAACGACATCACCAGCACCTTCAACAACTGTTTCAGTAAGATCGTTAGCTTTATCAACTGTGCTATCAACCGCATTACATCCTGTCTTGAATCCGAAGAACCAAGCCAATCCCATAAGCAATAAGAATATTGGTAATAACCATCTTAAAATGCTTCCACCAGTTTTGACGGCACCGCCTGCAACATCTCCTGCTGCATTAACACCTTTGCCTGCCAAATCAGCTGCACCACTTACTACCTTTTTGCCTGCGTCCACAGTTCCTCTCGCAGCATCACCAACTTTATCGGCAGCCGCTCCGACTACATCGCCAGCTCCACCTACAACAGCACCAGCTGCTCCAGTTACAGATCCAACTGCACCTGATAACATATCCAATGGATTCCATCCAGAAGGAGCAGCAGCTTTAACGTGCTCTTTTTGACCAGATAATAAATCCATTAATCCACTAACTCCTAAACCATTTTTTCGAACATGTTTTCCAACCATGCCCATTAGCATAGGAGCAGCCATTTTTAATAGAGAAGAAGCAGTGCTTCCTTTTAGACCAGCTAGTTTCGCAACCATATCGACGATGTTGCCAACTTGGTTTCCTAATAGCATAGATAATATACCGCTTCCACCATTCATGAGTCCAGCTACGGCGTCAGAACCACCTCCAAAAAGGCCCCCGATATTATCTAAAACTCCACCATCGTGGTCTTTTAAGGCATTTAGTAATCCAGTAGCACCTTCTTCGGTACCACCCTTATTTAGCATACTTCCTAGGAGTGAAGGGAATATACCTTCTCCCAGTGCTTTTGTAATTCCTGATTCAGATTCACCTAAAAAACCAGCGGCTCCTTGAGCCAATGATCCGGTAACCTGATCCTTTAACATATCAAGTAAATTAATAGACATGATTTTTAAAATTTAGTGTTATATAAATAAGCGTTTAAGTAAAAAGTCGGTTGAGAGGATAGTTGATTAAGCGTCAAAAATACGAGCTTTATATTGTAAAAAGTTATTATATAGGTATTTAGTTAACATACCCAAACAGCTTGAATAACAAGCCTCTTTTCTAAAACGTTCCTTAAATATTTTATTTATGATGTTATTTGCGAAGAAATCGGTATATATAGAAAAGATATTGAAGAAAACTTATTGATTTAAGCAACTTTTAATCATTGGCTGTAGAGAATTATTAGATGACGAGTACAGATGGTTTAAAAATTTTTATTCAAAAATTAAAGGATCTCAGAGAGTTGGGTTCTTTAAAGGATATGAGTATCAACTTATACAGTTTGATTAATTTGATTTTTGAAGAAATAACTGAAAGTGAAGACTTAAAATTTACAACCTTGTTTTCGAGAATTGCCTTTGTCGGTGTTAGGTATAAAATTAATTCTAA
>JAHDHU010000068.1 GCA_020631135.1 Saprospiraceae bacterium
GACCTTAAAAAATAAACAGAGCCATTCTCCTTTATGATTTTTTTCAATCAAATCGAAATTCTCTGAATAGGAAGACAAGATCAAATTTAAATCAGTTTTTAAAATACCACTCATGATAAGATAACCATCGAGTGTTAAAAGATCTTTGATTTTTCGTGCCTGACTCAAGAGTACTTTCCGGTTAATATTTGCCAGGATATAATCAAATTTATCCTCATTTATGGTATCTAAATCTCCATGTAAAACAGATATTTTTTTACATCCATTTTTGGCGATATTTTCGATACTATTTTCTACGGAGTTAATATCATAGTCATTGGCAACAATTTTAGAAGCACCCAGTTTTTCGGCTAAGATAGCGAGCACAGAAGTACCACAACCATAATCTAAAAGCTTCGCATCTTTTAAATCTAAGTCCAACATTCGTTGAATCATCATATAGGTCGTTTCATGATGTGCCGTACCAAAAGCCATTTTAGGATTTATGACAATATCAAATTTGCAATCCTGTTGTTCGTGGAAATCTGCCCGAACCAAAACTTGATTATCTATCAGAATTGGAGTGAAATTTTTCTCCCATTCTTCATTCCAGTTTTTATTTTCTACTTCCTCTATTTTGTAATCCAATTCGAACAACATCTTTAAAGAATTCATGAGATTTTCGATTTCATTTAGCTCTATGGCTTCTTTTTGATAATAACCGATCAATACTTTCTCATCCTCATGAAAAGATTCGAAATCTAGTGCAGATAGCCATGCAGATATCATTTCAAAATTATCAGGACTACTGGTTACTTCTACTGAATTATAAATTGTTGCCATTTAAAATTTTCTTGCCTTCAAAGTATTTAGCAATAAGGAAGTTACAGTCATTGGACCTACCCCTCCAGGCACAGGAGTGATTAGCGAGCATTTATTCTTACAAGCTTCAAAATCCACATCTCCGACCAACCTATACCCTCTTTTGGCTGCTGCATCTTCTACACGATTTATGCCCACATCGATAATCACTGCACCCTCTTTAACCATATCCGCCGTAACAAAATTTGGATAACCTATGGCTGCAATGATTATATCAGCTCGCAGCAATTCTTCTTTCATATTTTGTGTACGACTATGTGTCAATGTTACCGTGGCATTTCCAGTTTTCATTTTCCTTGACATCAGGATGCTCATTGGGGTACCCACGATATTGCTTCTTCCAATTATCACACATTGCTTTCCAGATGTTTCAACTCCGTACCTATCGAGCATTTGGATTATTCCGTATGGTGTGGCTGGTAAGAAACAATCCAATCCCAAACTCATTTTGCCTACGTTGACTGGATGGAACCCATCGACATCTTTCTCCGGATCGATGGCCATGGTTACTTTCATTTCATCAATGTGCTTAGGTAGAGGAAGCTGTACGATAAAACCATCGATTTCTTCATTTTTATTGAGCTGATCTACCAATTCCAATAATTCATCCTCGGATATGTCAGCTTCTTTTTGGATTAAAGTAGATCTAAAACCAACTTGCTCACAACTCCGCACTTTACTCTTAACATAAGATTGACTGGCCGGATTTTCTCCAATTAAAATGGCGGCTAAATGAGGTGCTCGATGGCCACTTTGGACAATTTTTTTTACTTCTTCAGATATTTCCTGTTTGATGACCTGAGAAAGACTTTTACCATCGATTATATTATCATTTTGGATCATGCGACAAAAGTACAAATCATTCTGTCTTACAAGGGTTTTCGCATTCGCGAATGCGAAATTTAAGACATCGAATGAAGTGGATTGTCAAAATGTCGATCATAAAAGCGAAACCAAAAAATAGCTATAATCGATCCCAAAAGTGCACCTCCTACGATATCTAATGGATAATGGACGCCGACGTATACTTGCCCTAAAGAAATCGTAAATGCCCAGACTGCGAAAAATAACCTCCAATTGCGATGATGACTCCCAAGCCACAAAATCATAAAAATTGCAATGGCAAAATGATTGGTTGCATGTGAGGATGTAAAACTATATCCTTGACCACATCTTACCAAAACATTTATTTCCTCAAATTGCAATGCATCATTGCAAGGGCGTAATCGAGAAACTATAGGCTTGATGATTCTACTACTCATCAAATCAGATGTCGCAGCTGTCAAGAGCAATGATAAGACCACCCAATAGCCCTTTTTGCCAAAATTTATTAAAAGAAAAGAAATCACAGCCAAGTAAAACGGAATCCATACATACTTGTTTCTCCATAAGGGAATTATTCCATCCAAAAAATCATTTGAACATGTAGTATTAATAAATTCAAAAACCAATTTGTCTATTTCGATCAAGCTAATCAGCATACCTGCAAGATATAAAGTAGTTAAAACTTTTCGTGCTTAAAGCTTTCATCTAAATCAACAATTCGGATACCTTTGTACAAAATATTGAGCGTGGCAATTAAAAAAACGATTTCAGGAATTAGAGGAACGATTGGCGGAAAATATCGTGATAATCTCACTCCTTTAGATGTTGTAGAATGTACCGCTGGATTTGGCCAGTGGATAATAGAAAATAATCATCCTAAAAAGGTAGTAGTTGGAAGAGACGGAAGAATCACAGGTCCTATGGTAAGCAGTTTAGCCATCAATACGCTCATTGGAATGGGAATTGACGTTATCGATCTAGGCTTATCCACCACACCTACGGTGGAAATAGCTGTTCCAATGGAAAACGCGGGTGCAGGAATTATTTTTACTGCCAGTCACAATCCAAAAAATTGGAATGCCTTAAAGTTTCTCAATCCTAAAGGGGAGTTTATTTCTGCTGAAGATGGCAAAAGGATTTTAGAAATTATTGATGAAGGATCTTTTGACTTTGCCCCAGTTGATGATCTCGGGAAAACAAGTACTGATAATTCGTATATAAATAAACACATTCAAGAGATATTAAAATTGGATTTTCTCGATCTCGAATTGATCAAATCTAAAAATTTTAAAGTTGTTGTAGATTGTATAAATTCTACTGGTGCCATTTCTATTCCTCCTCTATTGGATGAGTTAAATTGTAGTTACACATTGCTCAACAAAGAAATTACAGGTGATTTTGCCCACAATCCAGAACCATTACCGGCTCACCTAATCCAATTATCTGACACCATCAAAAAGGAAGGTGCCGATTTGGGAATTTCAGTTGATCCCGATGTTGATCGACTCGCTTTTGTTTGCGATGATGGAAATATGTTTGGTGAAGAATACACTTTGGTGGCAGTCGCAGATTTTTTACTAGCGAAAAAACCTGGTAACACGGTGTCTAATCTGTCTTCTACTCGAGCATTACGTGACATTACTAAAAAACATAAAGGAGAGTATAATGCCGCTGCGGTGGGCGAGGTAAATGTGGTTAATAAAATGAAAGCCACAAATGCAGTCATTGGTGGAGAAGGCAATGGAGGTGTAATATTACCTGAATTACATTATGGAAGAGATGCATTGGTGGGGATTGCAATGATGTTAAATCATTTGGCTGAACAAAATATGTCCATCAGTGAGTTGAAAAAAACTTATCCCGCCTATGAAATTAGAAAGCATAAAATAGAACTCACTCCTCAAATAAATGTAAAGAACATATTAGACTCATTGAGTCAAAAATATAGCGGCGAAGATATCAATACCATCGATGGTTTGAAGATAAATTTCGATCATGGTTGGGTTCATTTGAGAGAATCAAATACAGAACCTATACTAAGAGTATATTCAGAATCTACATCTGGGGATGAAGCAGATAAATTGGCAGAAATGATAAAAACAGATGTTCAAAATTTAATACCGTAATGAATTTAGAAAGCTATTTCGAGAAGTTCAGAAAGAATACCATTGGTGTGGATCAAGAATTTGATTCCCCATATGGGAAAAAGAAAATATTCTATGCAGATTGGACCGCCAGTGGAAGAATGTATGAACCAATCGAAAAGCTTTTAAAAAATGAAATAGCACCCTTTGTCGGAAACACTCACACAGAAACTACCGTTACTGGTTGTTCCATGACCATGGCTTATCACAAGGCGAAGGACATTATTAAATCACATGTCGGCGCTACTGATCATGATATACTTATTTCTTCCAATTCGGGAATGACAGGTGTCATTAACAAATTTCAGCGAATTCTTGGATTAAAAATTCATGAATCTTATAAGGATCAAATTGATATTCCTAGTGAAGAAAAACCAATTGTATTTATTACACACATGGAACATCATTCTAATCAAACTTCTTGGTTGGAAACCATTTGTGATCTCGAAATTATTGAAGCCTGCCCTGAAGGTAAGTGCAATTTAGATCACTTTCAATCTTTGCTGGATAAGTATAAAAACAGAAAGCACAAAATAGCTGCGGTCACATCTTGTTCCAACGTGACTGGTGTAATGACTCCCTATCACGAAATAGCAAAAATGATTCACTTAGAAGGGGGTCTTTGCTTTGTAGACTTTGCTTGTTCTGCTCCGTACATCGAAATAAACATGCACCCAAAAGATCCGCTAGAAAAACTTGATGCGATTTATTTTTCGCCTCATAAATTCTTGGGAGGTCCTTCCAGTTCGGGCATACTCATCTTCTGTCAACAATTATATAAAAATGAAATTCCAGACAATCCAGGTGGTGGCACAGTGGATTGGACCAATCCTTGGGGCGAACACAAATATCATGACGCGATAGAGGCAAGAGAAGATGGCGGAACACCAGGATTTATCCAAACAATAAGGGTTGCGCTTAGCATTAAGCTCAAGGAAGAAATGGGAGTAGAAAACATGCACAAAAGAGAAAACGAAATGCTCGATATGGTTTGGTCTAAAATTGGAAATTTAGATAATCTACATATTCTTGCCGACAACATCAAAGACCGTCTCGCTGTGATATCCTTTTACATCGACGACTTACACTACAACCTGGCCGTTAAAATGCTTAATGATCGTTTTGGCATTCAAGTAAGAGGAGGCTGTTCTTGTGCTGGAACTTATGGACATTACCTCCTCTCCGTCTCTTACGAAAAATCTAAAAAAATCACTGATTCGATCAACTGTGGAATCCTTTCTGACAAACCAGGATGGATAAGAATGTCTTTGCATCCTATCATGACAAATGAAGAAGTAGAATATATTCTAAATGGCATAAAAGATCTGAGCTTGTTCTTTGAGGATTGGAGTCAAGACTATAAGTATAATGAAGCCTCTAACGAATGGGAATTCAGAGGAGATGATAATGCAGCTATGCAGCAAGTAGAAAATTGGTTTGCGACACCTATGTGCTAAATATGAAAAGGGTTTATTTCGATAATGCCGCCACTACTCCTTTGTTGGAGGAAGTAAAAAAAGTGATGCAAGAATCAATGGATTTACATTTTGGTAATCCATCCTCAATCCATCATTTTGGCAGAATATCCAAAAATGCCATCGAAAATTGCCGGAAAGAAATTGCAAGTCGTTTAGAATGTTCTATTGGTGAGATCTATTTTACGTCTAGTGCAACTGAAGGCAACAACTTAGTAATTAATCAATCCATCAATTCATTAGGTGTTTTACGTATTATCACTTCACCAACAGAACATCCATGTGTGGCCAAATGTGTCGAACAATATAAAGACAAGATTGAAATAGTACAATTAGACGTGGATCAACAAGGAAAAATTTCTTTAGATCAGTTAGAATCTTACCTCAAAGATCAAAGCAAAAAGACCTTGGTAAGTTTGATGCACGCTAACAATGAGATAGGCACTTTTCATCCTATTGACCAAATTTCCTCCTATTGCCAAAACTATGGTGCTTTATTTCATTCGGATACCGTACAGTCTATTGCTAAAGTACCTATCAACCTAAAACATTCTAAAATTAGTTTCCTCACCGCATCTGCCCATAAATTTCATGGACCCAAAGGCATTGGATTTATCTACATCAATGCCAACAATAATCTTGATCCAATTTTAATCGGAGGAGCGCAAGAACGAAACATGAGGGCAGGAACCGAAAACATTTTGGGTATCTGTGGTCTTGCAAAAGCATTTGGTCTAGCCTTTGATAATATGGATTCAAGAAAAAAGCATATTGAAAATTTAAAAAACAAAATGAAAACTTCGCTTTTAGATATCATTCCTCAAATTAAATTTAATGGCGATCAAGGCAACTGCCTACATACGATTTTAAACTGCTCTTTCCCCTATTCGGATCTTTCTGAAATGATCATGTTCAACTTAGATATTAATGGCATTTGTGCTTCTGCTGGGAGCGCATGTAGTTCAGGAGTCGAGCATGCCTCACCAGTTTTAGAAGCGATTGGACATGATCCGCTTAGAAAGGCAATTAGGTTCTCCTTTTCTCATTTAAATACAATCGAAGAAGTTGAGTACACAATTTCTAAAATCAAAAATTTCATGTAAACCGGCTTGTGAGTGATCATGAAAAATACATTCGTAGATGTTTTCAATTAGCTAGAAAGGCAAGAAAATCAGTAAAATCGAATCCCAATGTTGGCGCCGTTTTGGTTTATAGAGACACCATAATTGGAGAAGGTTATCATCAAGTTTTTGGTGGTCCCCATGCAGAAGTAAATGCCTTCAAGAATGTACTCCCAAAAAACCGACATCTCATTTCTGATTGTTCGCTGTATGTAAGTTTAGAGCCCTGTTGTATAGAAAATAAAACACCCGCATGTACAAGTCGAATTATTAAAGAAGGCATAAAAAGAGTCATAATTGGTTGTCTTGATCCGAACCCCAAAGTTGCCGGTAATGGCATAAAGCTTCTGCAAGCCAATGGTATCGAAGTTATTTCAAGTATATTAGAAAATGAAGCTGAATCTTTGATTCAAGCTTTTGTATGCAATTTGGAGCAACGTCCTTTTGTCACTTTAAAGTGGGCTAAATCAAAAGATCACTTTATTTCGAAAACCAATCAACAAACCTGGCTGAGTAATGAAATAAGTAAGATATATGTGCATAAACTCAGAAGTGAAGTTGACGGAATTTTGATTGGAACCAAGACGGCATTAATTGACAATCCGAAACTCAATACAAGGCATTATCCTGGAGAATCCCCATTGAGGATTGTTATCGATAGAAAAGCAAAAATCCCTAAAGATCACCATCTACATATGGATGGCTCACCAACTGTCTTTGTTACCGAAAAAAATTCGGGATTAATCATCTCAGATAATAAGCATAAGCTAGAATTAGATTTTACTTCTGATTATTTTTTGGATAGAATGTTGAAAGCACTATTTCAGCAATATAATGTTTGCAGGTTATTGGTTGAAGGAGGAGCGAACACACTCAAGTCATTTATTGAGAAAAACCTTTGGGATCATGCACATATTATCAATACATCGAAAGTCTTAGAAGAAGGCATAAAAGCACCCAATATCAAAGGTAAATTAGTACAAAAGATTGATCTTCAAGGCGATACGTGCACTTTATTAAAGCCATATGTCAAATAAGCGTTAAAGTTATTTTAAAAAGTGTGAATTTCGTATCCTGAGCTTGGAATTATGGGTTTAGATATTGTTATTTGTTATGTAAAATATCCAGTGTGAAGAAGAGTTTAAGACTTAGTTTATTTAGCATTTTATTGAGCTTTTTAGCCCAAAGTCAATTGGATGCTCAAAGAAAAATTCAATGGAGAACTTGGGAAGAAGTTGAAAAGCTTCAATCTGTTGAACCGCGGAAGATTTTTGTGGACGTTTACACTGAATGGTGTGGCTGGTGCAAAAAAATGGATAAGGCAACATTTCAGCAAGATCATATTGCTAAATACGTCAACGAAAATTATTATGCCGTCAAATTTGATGCAGAGCATAGAGAAAACATCAACTTCAATGGCAAAGTTTACAAATTTGTAAAAGGTGGGAAAAGAGGATATAATGAACTCGCTGTTGAAATAACACGTGGAAAACTCAGTTTCCCAACCATCGTCTTTTTAGATGAATCCAACAATTTAATACAACCAATTCCAGGCTTTCAAAACTCAGAAACTTTCGAAATGATAGCTACTTTTTTTGCAGAGGATCATTTTAAAGATACACCTTGGAAAAGATATACTGCCACTTATAAATCTAACAGCTTAAAAGGAATTCCAGTTAAAAACTGATAGAACTCAAGTTAGCTCTAGCCTATTGAAGTTTATTGATTATTTTAGAGATTAGCGAAAAGCACTCTTTATTTACATCAAATAACTTCAAAATGAATACAACTGTAAGAAATGTCATTTTATTTATTGCAGCTATCCTGATTGGAAGCATGGTAAACATGGGTATTATAACTTTAGGACCGAGCATCATCCCCTATCCCGAAGGTGTGGATTTAAGTACACCTGAAGCATACAATAATTCTATTTCTTTACTTCAACCAATCCATTTTATAATTCCGTTTTTAGCCCATGCTTTCGGTACACTTGTAGGGGCTAGTATTTTAGGAAAGTTTGCCGGTAGCCATTGGAAGCAATTATGTTTAGGAATCGGAGTCTTTTTTCTTATTGGCGGCATCGTAGCAGTTACTATGATCAAAGCCCCAATGTGGTTTTCTGCTATGGATTTATTACTAGCTTATATTCCAATGGGATATTTCGGTTGGAAATTTACGGGTGCGAGGAATTAATTTTATTTACTTAAGGTAGTGTAGGTAAAAGTTGATTCTTTTTGATTTTCAAGTTTTTTCTTTTTAGATGGATCAATCAAAAAGGAGCCCTTTCCTGTCAACTTATAAATCGGAATCCCATATGAAATACTTAGAAACCAACCAGTAGAATCTTGATATTTGGCACCAAGTTCTTTTCCAATACCCAATTGCAAATCCAAAATATTTATTCCGCTGTAAAGGGAAAAATAATCCAAATTATTCGACTCATCCGAATTTCCCACTTTACTTGAATAAAGGATTCCGAGCTGAACTCCAACTACGTTTGAAAATTTAATATTATCTGTATCTATCTTATTGTTAGAGACATCTTTCCGAAATGTCGTTTTGCCAAAGTTTAAACTTAAACCAACCCCAAATGATGAAAACAATTCTACATAACCAGAAGACTCATTTTGATTTTCAGTTTCTGCAAAATGAAATTTTATGGCGGGTAGGTTGATTCCACTATTTACAATCCATCTATTCTCTTGGATCAATTCAGTGGTGGTAATTTGACCAAATAGACCAGAACTAATCAACAAAAAACAAAAGCAGTATTTCATAAGCATTGGGTAGACTGCTTAATTAACATTTTGGTGCAATAGAATATTTTACAAAATGGGTCCAATTCCTAATTTTAACATCTAAACGAAGACTGTTGATGTCATTAATTTGTAAAAGAAGATCCAACTACTTTTTTATGAGAAAGCTTCACCATAACTTATAACCAGATCTAAAACATTCGATATGCTGAAATTAAATCAACAACTGTCAATTCTCTTAGCTTTATTGTTTTCCATTTTTATCTTCGGATGTAATTCAACAACCGAAAATAGATCGGATTGTATCGAACATCAAATTTCGGATTGTAACGAAGACATAAATGGCATAAACATTAGAATCCGAAACGATACCGGACATGACATTTGCAATCTCGTTTTAAATTGGAATCAGTACCAACTCGGAGAATTGTTAGAAGGTGAAGAAAGTTGTTACTACTTTCAAGACATAGCATATCGTTATCCAAGTCAATATCAATTTTATATTGATGACGAGTCCTGGGGAGCCGAGGCGATTGACTTTATTGGCGAAACTCCTTTAGATCCGGGCTACTATACTTATGAGATTTACGTGGTTGACGAATTGACAAAATCTAATTCTGTTCGATTTATTCAAGATTGATTTTAGAAAACTAGAGTTTGACAAACTTTTTAACTACCACATTTGAGTTATTGTCAAATTGCAAAAAGTAAAGACCTTCTGGTAAATTAGAAGTTTCGATTGTATTCAAAGCATGAGGTCTTTGAAATATCTTGATCAAATTTCCTTGTGCATCTAGAAGTTGAATTTGGTCGAATTCTTTGGTCGAAGAAAGGATATTAAGTTCGTCAGTAGCAGGATTAGGATATAAGTCGATTTTCGCATTCGCGAATGCAAATTCATTTTCTTGTGTAGAGACAAGTAATGAACTATCCATGATTATTTGTTCATCTCCTTCCTGATAATCTGCGTAAATAAAAAAGCAAAGAAACATTTCATCATTGGTGGTTAACCCACGTGACACTGTAACGGGAGGAATATTAGGGTTATCATGATTATCTTCAGTGTTATCATAGAAACCTTCACTCTTTAACACCGCTCCTTCTGGAAGTTTAAGTATTTCCTGAAATGCATAATATTTTTGCCAATGAAAATCCCACCTTGGAATATCTATCAAAGGGATACTGTCTCCCTCTATAGTTTCGTACCATACCCGATAAGATTTGCCAAGAAAATGCATGTGTGGACATATGGCAATCAATGAAAGATCCTTCGGTATCGGTGCTGTTATCTGATGAAAACTGACCACTTCATTAGCTGGTATAATCAAAGGACCATCGATTAACGTGGGCGGAGAATCCAACATTAACCAAGAAGCTTTAACCTCTCGAATATTAGAAGGATCCTTGACAAATTGTAAATTCATTTTGGTCATATCTGTCATCCCTTGACCATCAGGACCGTAATGAATTTCGAAGACGAAATCTGCATTAGGAGGAATGACAATAGCCCAATTTTCCGGGTAATCAATTACATTTCCACCAGGCTGCCAGGCATTAATATATTTTGAATTACTAGGAGCACCCGTATCACTGTTAAAGCCTGACAAAGTATCTTGAAGATCAAAATTTAACGAAACCCCAGAATCATCTAAAAACAAGTCTGCGTGATGAACGATCTGCTCCAATCCTGGTATCACTTCTATTTTTTCAATGTAGATTGGAACATCAAAGGGATTTTCGATAACAAACCACCTGTATTCATCATGATTGTACTGTAATGTATAAGGCTCCATTTCAATCGTATAATCGATACTTTCGAGTATAGATCCATTGGAGAGAAAAACAGGTTGCTCAGGTTCTATGGTTGGATCTCCAAAGGGCATATCATTTTCGATCCATTGATGTATATCATCTATTTCTTGCTCTTCTAAATAAGCCTCATCCACAAAGTGCCTATAATTAGGATCAGCCGGCCAAGGAGGCATCGATCTCTCTTCAATGGAATGATGAATAAAATCTGCATAAGAAACGACGTCTTCATAAACCATCAAATTAAATGGTGCGATCGCTCCCTCATGGTGACAAGAAGAACAATTGTCAAATATTAAATCAGCTACCCTATTTGTCCATGTAATTTCCTGTGCCCCCAATATAATGGCAAAGCATAAAAGAAGAATACTTGATACAACCTTCATAGTTAGAATCCTCTGATCTTATTAAAGATAATTAGAGTAAAGACATTTATGTGGCTTTTAAAATTAGGAAATCGAAAGCAAGCAAGACATTTATGGCTGAAATGTAACTTTTTATAAAGAAACCCAACCTTTTCTTTTAATCTCACGTAATAATATCAGTTTCTAGAAAGTTTTGTTTTAATCCATGCAGATCGAAAAAGCGTTAATAGAAGAATGTATAAAGGGCAATGAACATGCCGTGCATAAGCTATACAAAGAATGCTATCCTTTGATGAAGGGAATTTCTATGCGATATCAAAAAAACAGCATTGATGCTGAAAATGCATTCAATCAAGGATTTATGAAAGCTTTGAAGAACTTGAAAAAATACGATCAATCTAAAAGCTTTAAGTCTTGGTTTAGTCGTGTGATTATCAATGTCAACATTGATATTTATCGTGCAACTAAAAGACATCAAGAATTGGTGGTTTACAAGGAGTCAATTAGTGATCATGAAATGAGCAATCCGTCAATTTTTGATAGTGATCTTAAAATTGAAAAAGAGCAACTACTTAAAATGATAAAATCGCTGACACCAATGAGTTACCAAGTTTTCAATTTGTATGCTGTGGATGGTTATTCTCATCGTGAGATTTCCCAACAACTCCAAATTAGTGAAGGAACATCTAAATGGCATCTTTCAGTTGCTCGCAAAGTGTTGCGTAAAAAAGTATCGGAATATTTACAAATGAAAAAACAAGCAATATGAAGAAGTTCAACATAGATGAATTGTTTAGAAATTCGCTTGATGAAAATATTCATGATTTTCAAGAAAGCTCTTGGGAGAATTTTAAAATCCTTAGAGAACAAGAAACTCGAAAGAGAAGGTATAGAATATTTTATTTGTGCTTTGCTTTGATAGGTATCGCATTTTTGTCTAGTGGTGCCTATAATAAATTGCTTAACAAAAAAGACAATTCGAATAAAGTTGTCAAAAAACAAGAAACGAGATTAGAAAATAAATCAGGTTCGATACAGAATTTGGATGCGCAAAAAAACGTTTCTGAGAAATCGATCACAACTTTCGATCAAAAAATCAAAGTCAACCAAGATGAAAAAAGCCCAAATCATATATTTGAGACTACAAAGAGCCTGTTAAATACTTCTAAAGGTTTAAACACTATTAAAACAATAAACAATAAACAATTTGAAGACAAGCTTTCTAATGAGGTCAGCTTTATATCACGGGATTCAAAACCTTCATTTCTAATACCTCAAACAATTAAATCAAAAACTGAAATAGCTCAACTAAAGACAGGAGATAGCTATGATCAGTTGGCTACTCTTCTACCGGTCAAAAGAATTTTTCTCAAAACGATAAATCGAAAGAAGGTGGCATTAAATTTATTTCCGGTTTTAAAAAAGGCAAAGAATAAAACAAAAGCCAAAAAGCTTAATATTCCTAAAGGATTTTTATTGGGAGCTGGAATCGCCATGGGCAATGAGAAGCATCAACAATATTTTACAAGTCTCCAAAACAGGTTGAGTCCTTTTAAAAATTGGTCCATAGACGCAGGTTTACAATACTCGCTTACCAGAGCGGGTGACTTACCTGAACATCGCAAAATAGATGCACGTTATAATTTTGGAACAACAAGCTTTTACAGTAGCAGCATTGCAGCTGATGATTTGCATCACATCTCGATACCCATACACCTGAACCGTCATTTCGGAAAAAGCCAATTGAGTATCGGCATTGATTATCGCTATTTATTCTTAGTCCGAGGCACAATCATCAGTGACGAATCAGGGATGTCCGTGATTAAGTCTACCTGGATAGTTGAAAAAGGTTTGTACCGCCATTCAGCGAATGCGATCCTAGGATACACCTATTCGCTTGGCAACAATTTTGAACTACAAGCTGGCCTACAAATAGGTCTTAGAGATATTTACGAGCCGGCAGCTATCGTAAATCGTAAATTGAATGCCGGTTTTATTCGTTTGAAATATTTCTTAAAAAAGTAAAGGAGCAACCTAACCTAATCAGATTCGCTCCCGTACTCTTATTGAATAATTAATTGGACTTTCGTCCACCATTAAAACTAAACAAATGAATTTTAATTTTTTAAAAAAAATGAGGAAACTGTCTCCTCTGTTCATTTTCGCTTTGTTAATCACCGCATGTACCAAAGAAGATATTGGAGATCCTGTCACACCTGCTGACCCCGGCTTAATTGAAGAAATTACCAATAGAAACGAACTTGGTGGTTTTGATGATATCGCAGGATTCGAAGACTGCGACTGTTACGGACCTTTCGACGCAATCGATTGGGAAAATGGAGATCCTGCAGAAATTGAAGCACAAATTACCGCCGCTCTAGAAGCGCTAACTGAAGAAGAACTTGAGGCTTTATTTACTCCGGTATGCACGGAAGATGATTTTTTCCCAAATGCATGTTTTGCTGAATGTGTTGGTATAACTGATTATTCAGATTGCGATGATTATGAATGGGGATGTGAAGGCGAAGATTTTGATGTTTTAGACTGTTATGAGTTAGCCTTTCCAGTTACTGGAGTATTCTCAAACGGGACAACTGTAACATTCAATGATTATGCAGAATATTTTGATGCGATCATTTTGGCAAACGAAGAGCCTGAATTGGTCTACCCTTTTGATGTTATCGATTATGAAGGCAATATTTTTTCTGTGTCCTCTGAAGAAGAATTAGCAGCAATTGGGGTTGATTGTTTTGGACCGATCGATGGAGACTGGGAAACTGGTGGTGAGTTCTATGATGAATGTTTTGAGTATTTATTTCCAATGACACTTTTGGTCGAAAACGATCCGATTGTTTTTTCGACAGAAGAAGAACTCTTTACTTGGTTTGAAGCCATTTTGATGGATCCAAATACAAATCCGGAAGAGTTAGCGATTGAACAAGGTTACCCTATTTATGTTAGACACATAGAAACTGGCGTAGAATATACTGCAAACAACGAACAAGAATATTTCGACCTATATGTCGAACATTGCGATTAAATTCTCTTATC
>JAHDHU010000069.1 GCA_020631135.1 Saprospiraceae bacterium
TGGAACTATCAGCTGGGTCTCCAAAGTTCCAAACCAAATCAAAACTGGAAGAATTGAAGCTTGTGAAACAAACTGTGTAGTGTGCACAGTCAGTTACCTCGTAAGTAAAGTCTAAATCAACTTCAGTAAGAATTAATAGTTCTAAATCAAATGATTGCGTACAAGAACCATTGCTTACCTCAAAAGTGATGACTTCGGTACCTGCATTTCCCATTGTGGGAATTGAAAAGGTAGGTGTAGCACTGTTGTTTCCGGTTGTAATAAAAGGATTATTTGGCCAGGTAAAACTTAAACTTGAATTGGTAAAATAATCTAACACCACTACATCTCCCATACAAATTACCAAAGGCTCAAAATTTCCAAGATCAATATTTGAAACATTAAAACTTGTTATTGATGAGTATTCAGTGCAGCCGTCATTTTCCGAAATCTTCGCTTGAATTTGCATTCCGTCTAGAGGAGTTAGAGTTATACTACCCCCTTGTCCCAATTCTATTGGAGCCCCTGAACTAATATCACACCAATAAATACTGTCGTTACTTAATGAACTGTTAGCCATTAGTGTTATCATTTCGCCTTCGCATAAGTCTATCTCATTTTGATGATTGTCGATTTCAATTGTCGGATCAGAAAACGTTACGCAATTGACGTAAGGTATCCCTGCACAAAATTCACTTTGCCCTTCTAGAGTTACATGGTATTCCCCTATTCCTGGAAAGGCAAAACAAGGCTCTATGTCTGTAGAGCTTCCTAAAACATTTCCATTATCATCCGCGAAAGTCCAAATGACAGGCGTAATTACATTTGAAATGTTTTGAAAGCAAGCTTCGTAATTATCGCAATTAACCACAGCAAATTGAGATATCAAATCAATGTGTGTTTCAATTTGAACATCAAATGAAAACATCATGGAACAACCATTTGCATCTGAAATGCTAAACTCGATTGTTTCAACACCAGATTGGGCATCGGTTGGCACTTCAATTACTTGTGAAAATGAATTCAAAGGATTTATCAAAAGGCCATTGGAAGACCACAAAATAGACGTTCCATTCTGGCCATCAATTTCTATTTGATAAACATCTCCTTTACATAATGTTATGTCATCGGGCATTTCAATATCAAAAGGATTCATTTCTTCGATGAAAACACTTTCGAATGATTGACAATTATTTCCGATAAAAGATACCGTTACATCGGCCACAATCGTATTGGAAGGATCAATCAACACATTTATAGGATTGCCATTAAAACTTTGTGTAGATCCATTTTCAATATTCCATGAAAATTGATCGGAGACAAAAGAGGTGTTACCCAAAATACTTGCTGTAAACTGTACTTCCCATTGGGTAGATCCAGAATTACAAGAAATCACTTCATAAGTAATTTCTACCTCCGGCATAGGATTTTGATCATTCAGTTCGAGACTGAGATGACGTTCGATTACACATCCGTTATCCAATATAAGTTTTACATTCAAATCTATACTTGAATCATTGGTTTGTATAGCAACAGGCTCACCAACTAAATTTATTGTCCCAGTAGACAATTCTATTTCCCATTCGACGGAGGTCGCATTAAAGTTTGAAAGATTTGAAACGGATAAAGAGTATTGATTCCCATCTATACCGCAATCCACAAAATTTGCCTCTATGGCAATTTCCAAGTTATCCTCTGGTTGAATGTTTTCGGAGACATCAATAATACATCCATTTTCTAAAGTAACGGAAAGTTGCACCTCTACCATATCACCATTCGGCAATACTACTGAAACACTTTCTCCTGTTTCGTTATAAACAACACTTCCTTGACTTATAACCCAATCCCAGGAAACAATCTTATCCATTCCCATGATGACAGAAGTAGTTTCTTGGAGATTTAACAAAAATTCATTAGTGCCACATTGACCAAATTCAAAATCAAAATCAGCATCTATTTGAGTATCTGAAATTTCTATCTCTAAGCTAAACTCACCCGAACATCCGTCTTGAGCTCGGATAGCTTCTAGATGCACTGTATAAGTACCTGGTCCTGGAAAATCAAAAGTTGGATTTTCTTCATTTGATAAGAAAGCTGGATCCGTGTTCGGATAATCAAAACTCCATTTATAGCTATCCGCAGATTGACTTGTATTATTAAAAGTTATCTCCGTTTCTCCACACTCAAATTGATCGATCGTAAATGACGCTGTTGTCGGTTCACTACAAACCCTTACGTTGTATTCAAAATCTCTTTTTATTCGCGACAATAAAACTCCGTTACGATATTCTTCGACACATACTCCAACTAAAAATTGACCTACAAGATTTGGTATGGCATAAAAATCTCCACTTGTGGGATCAATCGTTAAAGGATCGCCACCTAACATATTTGAAAGATTATATGGAGGAGAAAATAGGACATCAGTATAAGGTGGAGCATTGGGCGGCTGAGGTAAGGGCATATCAAAACTAGCCCCATTAGAAGGTGTACAAAGACTGTAAACCAAAACGTCACCATCAGGATCAGAGGCAGCATGCGAAAAACTTAACACTTCATTGGCACAGATATATAGCTCGGGCCACTCATCAAATACTGGACTTGAATTACATTGATCTAAGGCCGCTTCGGTAATTTCAAGAAAATAAGTCGAACCAGTCATTAAAGGTTCGACAATATTGTTTAAAGTTTCATTTCTACAACATCTTTGATAGGCTATAATGTATCCTCCTGGTCGAGATGGTAACTTGACCGTTTTTGTATAAACTGCTTGATGAACACAAACCTGCGTTCCAATAAATCCACAATCACTCATAATTTGCACATTGAGTGTATCGTCTTCAACGAACGGAATTAGAATTGAACCCGCAATTCCAACATCAAAAGCAACATTTCCATCACTGTCAAAAAAGCCAATCGATGCAGGATCATCAAAAGGCGCATTTTCAGCACCGAATTCACAATCTCTTCTAACCGTCAGTGTTATTTCATATAATTCGTTTCCAAGACACTTGTAAGTTATATCACCACCTACAATATGCGTCGAATGTGCACTATTGGATGCAACTCCTATAAGCAAAAGCACAAAAACGCTTTTAACTAAAGTCGCTATGTTTTTTATACTATTCATTTCTCTCACTGGTGGTTTAATTATATTGTAATTCAACAATTTCAATTCTTCGTTCTTTCGATGCTTCTACACTATAAATTGAATTTCTTCGGTCAGCAATTTTATCGCTTATTCCGCTAGGTGCAGTATCTTCCCCAAAGGGCAACTCTTCAACATCTAGTTGATTTGAAACAAAGTATTTAGAAAATATTCCTCCTTTGAATTTTACCAATTCGTTTTTAAAACTATGCGTACGTCTCTTACTCAAAGCTCGATTATATTTAGAGCTTGCTCGAGGACTGGCGAATCCTTTTATTTTGATCGTAATTTTTCTACCAGCTAATAGTTCAGTTTCTAATTGGTTTAAAAATGCAATCATTTGATTGTAACCTCCTTTCACATCAAACTCAAAAAACTCTTCTAGGCGCTGTTCCGCACCATACTTTTGTTCGCTGCGCAAAGGTTTACTATACTTTTGTTTGAATTCGTTTTTTCGCACTACATAAGGGTGATAGGTATGGCTATAAGTCTTATCAGTATATGTTTTAACACTTCTCAAATCCGGAATGTCATTATCAAAATAAAGAACCATTGGCAGGTACTCTTGCGCCCCTCTGCCTAAATAGACTTTTTGCGTGACTTTTTCTTTAGCATCCGAACTAATTTGAATCGTTCTTTGAACTGTTTCAAAACCATCTTTAGAAGCAACAATTCTATATTTTTTACCTGGTATAACTTTCCAATTAAAACTATTTCCTTCAGGGTTGAAAATTTCTTCTCCAACTATTTCACCAGTTTCAAGGTCAATCAATTTTACAGTGGTACCGATAAGCGAACTATTCGACACGCCATCAAAAGTCAGTACTTCAAGATCGATTGCTTGAGGTCCTTGAGGATTCAAGAATAATTTTTTTACGATATCCTCAGATGCGAAAATTCTTTTCGTCGTAAATTCGATTGTATCTGAATCATAGTTTTCTTTGGATGCAATCAACAAATAATCCTTTTCCTTTTGCAATTCAAAAAGATGGTGATTATCATCTAGATTATCGACACTGGCGATCAATTCACCCGTTGTATCATCGATCAATTGAACAGTTACGCCTTCTAATTCTTTTAATGAAATTTTGTCGAAACTTAAAGCATCCAGGTTTAAATTAACCTCTTCATAATCTACTTTGTAGATATCATAACAGCAAGCTTCTTGAGCAGATTCCAAAAAATAGGACCCCTCTCGATTAGAAGAAAAGTGGCTCTGATTTCCTTCCTGATCAAGAGTGTAATAAACATCGTGATAGCTTGAATTTAGAGGAAAAGGCATATGCTCGGCAGATGAGAATCCTTCTAAATTTTTGTATGATTTGTATATATCAAAACCACCTAGACTTTGATATCCTTCTGAACTGAAATAAAGGACTTCACTACTTTTATGAAAGAAAGGAGTTATGTCATCTTCTAAAGTATTTATGGATTCTAGATTTATTGGATCACTAAATTTATTATCACCCAAGACAGTAGAATACCAAATATCCAATTTACCTTTCCCGCCTTCCTTATCAGAAACGAAAAACAATATTTCCTTTTCATTGAAAGGATCATATCCAATATTAGGTTGAGTTGTGGTAAAGGCGCTATTGTTAATATTTTCAGGCAATCTTACCCCTTCGCCAAAACTTCCGTCTCCGTTAATCGGGCGATAGAACAAATGACACCGAATGTCATTATTGTTTACATATTGACACTCTGTATAATACATTCCGTCATCAGAATTACTGAATGTACTATGTGCGATGTGCAATTCGTTTTCATTTATTGAACCCTCAATTATGTCGCCCGTTGTCTGATCTTCTGATTTTAAAATTTTTGATATCAACCTTTTTGGGTTATAGATATCATCTTGCTTTTCATACCTCAATGAAGAAAAAATCAATTCTTCATTTCGATATAGTCCTCCAAATTCAGAATATGGACTATTGATACCATCACCGAGATGATTTATAGTCAGACTTGAATCAGGATTACTTACTACACTTATTGCCCATTCACAAGCCTTGATTTCTTTTTCTGCCTTCTGATTAAAGTATTCGTCACCTTCAGATTCTGATAAGTAAAGTTCAAAAAGTTGTTTAGCTTCTTCATACTTTCCTTTTTTCTGTTTGATGTCCGCCAACCAAAAGCTTGTCATTGGATATTCGGCTTGACTATCATTATCTAAGACAAATTGATATTTGGTCTCAGCTGGTGTATAAGCATTAAACATCCGAGATGCCTCAGCTGCCTTGTATTGTAAATCGACATTTGAAGTATCAAATTCGAGCGCATTGTTATAATACATGACGGCACTATAATAATCCTTACTCATCCACGCATTTTCTGCGGCTGCGATAAATGCTTTTAAAGTTTGAGCCTTAAGTCCGAAGCAACTTAAACTCAAAAGAATTGTAAAGCATATATTTTTTCTTATCCCTTTCATAGTTAAGATTAAAATATTGGACAGATTTTAAAATATTTCAATGGCTTGACAGAAGTAAAAATGTACCTGAAGTGAACCTCCGGACCTCCATTGTTTCCGTGGATATCCCCAAATTCTGTCAGGTCGATATCATAACTTCCACTGATATAGTATTCGTTATATCTAATTGCTAATGTTGGAAACAAGGCATGACTTGCTCGATATCCTAAGCCTAATTCTATTGTTGTAACCTTTCCTCTTTGTTTATTTAAATACAACTTAGCCAAACCACCTATGATGGCTTCGCGATATTCCTCTTGTAATTGATAGAGAAGATTTAGTTGAAAATCTAACCTTTCGGTTAATTCGATCGAACCTATACCACTTACCGAAACCCTTCTTGGCAAGCGTTCAGATTCTGTTTGATAAAAATTTGTTTGTGGTCGGACAATGTGAAATAATCCCAATCCAATATCGAATTTAGTTCTTTGAGATTTTTGCCATCTGTAATTTACACCAGCAGCGGTTTCCACAAAATTTACCCGTTCCATATCAAATGATTCCCCACTTGGAAGTGAAGAGAAAAAATCACCATCGACCCATTGCTTATCCCAGGTTAATGAATTTGGATCGAAACCACGAGAATTAAATCCTAGAACAGCACCAAAAGTTAAGACATTATTAGTGTTTATAAGATGGGTGTAACTTCCCGAAAGATTAATATTGTTTAAAGTTACTCTGGCATCACCTTGGCGATCATAATTGTATAACAGTGCTCCAGCAAAAAAACCATTGTCTCGATTTTTAGGATAAAACTTCCTGTCATAGCTCAGTGAAACAGTTGTCCAGGGAACTGGTACTCCTCTCCATTGGTCTCTCAAGCTAATATTTACTCGGCTGTCCCCATTAAATATTCCAGTTAGAGCTGGGTTAATGTTCATAGGAGAGTTGTAAAATTGGGAATAATGTATATCCTGAGCGTGCCCAAAATTAATTGATAAAAAAATCAAAATTATTCCATATGTAAATCTCAGTATAGTACCTCTCAAGATCATTAGTTTTGATATTATATAAAATACTAACGTATTAAACTGTGATTGTCAATTAGTTAACTTTTGATTGCTATCTAGTTGATAATCAGATAGTTCTAATACAAAAACTGTACTAAAAGCGCACTTAAAATGTTAAAATGATACTTTGAGTTATGATATTGAAAAGGGATTTTCGTGAGATTAAAAAACTTAATTGACTGTATCGAAATTTAAATGACCAGATTCGATAGGTAGATTACGATTTAATAACTTAACGACTAGACATACGGAATTTGGGTTTTGGAAAGCCGGATAAACATGTTCACTAAGCGCTTTCATGACGTCGCCATATTCGCCCTTAATTTGTGTACTCATAGCGTTGGTATACACCATTAAACCTGGATATTTTTTTAAACTCTGAATCAGTTCAATAATTGGAGATTCATATTCGTTTGAAAGAGGATAAAGAGATAATTCCGCTGTAACGATCATTTTAGTGGACATATGACAATGATAATTTATTGCTTTCCAAATTTCGATTGCCAATGTTATGCAAAAAATGTGATCTTTGCGCGTCAAATGAAACTATGATTTATTTAAAGCGATCATTTATTTTATTATTAAGCCTATTTATTATCTCCTGCGGTGGAGACAGTTCTAAAAAATCAAATCAACCTAAAGATTTAAATTTTTCAACTGTGAGTTCACCTGAAGAATTTTCAGATCTTGTTTTAAAATCGGTTAGTTCGTATCGAGGAATTGTTTTAGGGAGTCAGATGTCAAATAAAGATATCGATCAGGAACATCTTAAACGGACGGTTAATATGTACGCGGAAGCAATGGGTGGAAAAAAATGGATCCGGGAAGATGCTGAAATTAAACAAGATGGAAACCTTTTTATCAAATCTTATCGATGGCTTGATGAACGCCGACGAATGGCAATGAATGTGATTGTTACAACTAGAAAACGTGGCAACGAACTTTCTTTGGAAGGTGTTGAATTTAAAACCAATTTGGATATCTTGGAAAATGTGAAATTTTAAAACATAATTTCTATTGGATTACTTTCGTGAATGCGTGTCCATTTTAATTACCATCCCACATTAAAAAAGCTTTTAAAAAACCTTCTAAATCTCCTGCCAATACTGCGTCCGTATTTCTGGACTCAAATTTTGTACGATGATCTTTGACTCTTCTGTCATCCAATACATAAGAACGGATTTGAGAACCCCATTCGTTTTTCATTTTCCCAGCTTCTACTTTATCTCTTTCGGCATATTGTCTTTCTAATTCTTTTTGATAAAGTCGAGACTTCAACATTTGGATTGCCTTTTCGCGGTTCAGATGTTGCGATCGTTCCTCCTGACATTCAACAACTATTCCAGATGGCAAGTGCCGTACTCTCACAGCCGATTCAGTTTTGTTTACGTGTTGCCCACCTGCTCCACTTGCTCTAAAAGTATCCCAATCTAAATCAGCTGGATTAACCTCTATTTCGATACGGTCATCGACAGAAGGATGTACGAAGACAGAAGCAAATGAAGTCATTCTTTTGCCTTGAGCGTTAAAAGGACTAACCCTCACCAATCTATGTACTCCGTTTTCAGACTTCAGCATGCCGTAGGCATAATCGCCTTCGATTTCTAATTCCGCTGATTTCAATCCCGCTACATCACCAGATACCCTATTGAGTTCTCTAACCTTATACCCTGATTTTTCTCCATACATCACATACATTCTATATAGCATATCCGCCCAATCACAAGCTTCTGTTCCCCCTGCACCAGCATTAATCTCAAGAATACAGGAGAGTTCATCTTCTGGCTTGTTCAAGGTCGATCTAAATTCAATGTCTTCAATGTCGTCTAAAGCCGACTCATATTTGGCATTAACCTCTTCCTCGCTCGCATCTCCAAGTTGTCTGAACTCTTCGAGTACTTCGACCTCATCTACTTTTTCTTTGATGACATTAAACTTTGCCACCCAATTTTTGTGAAGTTTCAGTTCCTTTAATAAGGCTTCTGCATTTTTCGGATTATCCCAAAGCTTGGGATCGAGACTAAGGTCTTCCTTTTCTTTTATTTGTTGTAGCCTATTATCAACGTCAAAGATACCTCCTAACCAACGCCAAACGAGACTGCAACTCTTTAAATTGATCTACTGTCATTTGTCCTCTTTTAATTGAGTCAATTATAAAATCTCAACATAAAATACTAAATCGGCTTTTGCCGGGATCCGTGGAGGTCGACCTGATTCTCCATACGCCATTTCGTAAGGTATGAAGAGCGTGCCTTTACCACCACCTTTTTTTATCAAGGCCATACCTTCATCCCAACCTTTGATTACTTCACCTCTCCCCAAAGTAAAACTAAAAGTACGTCCTTTAGAAAATGAATTATCAAACATAGAACCATCATCTTTTACTACACCGTAGTAATGTGCTTCGATTGGATCTCCGACTGGTGTCAATTCACCTGATCCTTCTTCATGAATTACATATTCTAACCCTGAAGGAAGTTTTTGAAGTCCTGGTAAAGAACCCTTTTTATATTTAGCTAATGTTTCTTTAATAAAATCTGCTACCTCACTTTCACGAGCTCTGGCTGCTTCTCCTTTCACACGATCCTCTTCTTGCTTTTTTGCCATTTTCTCAGCATATGAGTTTTTGTCTTCAATTTCTTTGATATTCACTTTATAAACAAAGTGTGCAACATCCCCAAACTGAGCTCCCGCACTTGGCATGGAATCTTTCGGAATGATTAACTCTAAAGAATCCCCAACTGAACCTGCAGAGAGCATTTCTACTAATGGATTAGGCTGATTGGGTCCTTTACCATCTTCTGGTATCTGCAATGACGGTAGCTGAGGTAAATTTCGCATTGATTGTAGGACCTTTCCTTGATCATCTAAAATATCCATTTCAAAAAATACGAAATCACCCTTCACAGGTTTTTTTCCTTTGCCATCAAAGGTTTTGACATAATCGTATCCAGATTCTGTTTTTAAGGAAGATCCGCTATTTTGACACTGTATGCAGAATAAACTTGCTGCAAGTAACAATATCACGTATTTAATTTTACTCATATTATGTTGATATTTTTTGAACGTATTTTGGTAATTCTTTTTTAAAACGACTTACGATATCTTCTAATTTGGCATAAGCTGCACCACCTGCCGCATTTTTGTGCCCACCCCCATTAAAATGATTGCGTGCGAGATCAGCTACAGAAATATCGCCCTTAGAACGAAAAGACATTTTTACTATCGTGGGTTGCTCTCTTATGAAGGCAGCTACCTTCATCCCATTCATCATCAATACATAATTTACGATCCCTTCTGTATCGCCTCTGCCAATTTGAAAATTATGATAGTCGTCTCGAGTGAGGGTAACGATTCCTGTTTGATACTCTGGAATTAGTTCTAATCGATTGGCCAAACAATGTCCCAGCAATCTCAATTGTTTTTCGGTTAATGTATTATAAATTTTATCATTTAGTTGATAATCGTCAACACCGATCTTTTTTAGTTTCGATGCTACTTCATAACATCTTGGATTGGTGCTATATTTAAACGAACCAGTATCGGTAATTATTCCAGTAAGCAAACATTCACCAATATGGATATCTATTAAATTCTCATCTTCTTGATCCTCAATAAATTGATACACCAACTCGCAAGTACTACTCGCTGAAGTTTCTGAATAAACATAGTCCGCAAAAGGTTCAGGATCTAAATGATGATCAATCAATATTTTTTTTGCTTTTGATTCTTCAACCTTTAAACCCATTTTATCGATTCGATCCAATCCATTGAAATCTAAACAAAAGATGACTTGAGATTTTTCGATTAATGATAAACAATGTTCTTGTTTCAAGTCATAAACGTTTGACCTTTCTACACCCTTCAAGAAATGAAAGATGCTCGGATATTCACTTGGCAAAATTACATTAACAACATGTCCTTTTTTTTCTAAATATTGCTGAAGCGCCAAAGATGAACCGAGCGCATCTCCATCAGGATTACGATGTGTGAGTATAACAATATCCTTCGGAATGGATAAGAGATCTTTTATTTCTGAGTGTTCTGTCATAAAGTCTGCAAAAGTCGCTAAAAAAATGACAAATTAATATATAACCGCAAGCATTAATATTTATAGATCATTACTTTTGCAGCGATTTTTAAATAAAGAAAGAATTAAAAAATGGCAACAAACAGAACATTTACAATGATCAAACCAGGAGCGGTTAGAAATGGTCATATCGGAGCAATACTTGAACACATTGTAGCTGGTGGATTTAAGATCGTCGCAATGAAGTACACTAAACTTTCTGCAGAAAAAGCAGGAGAATTTTATGCGGTGCATAAAGAGAGACCTTTTTATGGTGAATTGGTGGACTTCATGTCTTCAGGACCGATCGTCGCAGCAGTTCTAGAAAAAGACAATGCAGTAGAAGATTTTAGAACATTAATAGGATCAACAAACCCTGCAGAAGCGGCTGAAGGTACGGTCAGGGCTAAATATGCCACAAGCATCGGTGAGAATGCGGTTCACGGTTCAGATTCCGATGAAAATGCAGCGATTGAATCATCCTTCCATTTTTCTGGAACGGAAATCTACTGATAAAATTTATGCAGCCATACGAAGCTGCTCATTACGATAAAACTCTGTGAAGGAAATCATCTTTTTTTGACTTTCGTCCCAGAGTTTATTGTTGATGGTTTTAAGGCTGTCCCAAAATCCGATGGTCGTCACATACTTATTTAAAATCTTATTTTCTTTCATACACTTTTCAAGGTTGTAGTTTGGTATCAGACTACTCAAGTGGTGTATATGATGAATACCGATATTACCCGTAAGCCATTGCCACATTTTTGGCAATTTGTAATAAGAAGCGCCTTTAATTGCAGACATTAAAAAATCCCAATTGTCCTTCCATTCTTTATAGGCCATTTCATGTTGATGTTGGACATAGAAGAACCAAAAGGCTATAATGCCAAAAAAGAAAACGAGCATCAGTTGTATCAATAAAAACTTAGCCCAGCCAAGAAGGAATCCCAATATTACATACCCAATGGCGATCCATATGTTATCTTTAATCTGCATAATAGCAGTTTTCCTCCAATTGTTAAATTTAAATATTGGATACCTAGTTGAGAATATAAAGTAATAAATTGGGGCAATCACAAAGGTAACCACTGGCATACGCCAAATTCTGTAGGCCAATCTACCCCACCAACTTCGATCCCTATACTCATTTACAGTTAACATTGGGATATCGCCTATATCTCGCACTTCAAGCATCCCAGAATGTCCGTGATGATAATTATGAGTTTTAGCCCAATAATTATAAGGCATAAAACTAAAAACACTACAAACTTTACCAAGTATATTATTAAGTCTTCTTGACTTGAAAAAAGACTGATGACCGCAATCATGTTGTATGATAAAGATCCTAACCAAGAAGAAAGCATTGATCAAACCTAAACCAATGGTTATAAAAATGGACCACTGCAAACTAAGGTACATCAAAGTCCACAAAGCAATGTATGGCAAAAAAGAATTGATAATTTGTAAGATTGCTTTTCGATTGTTTGGCTTTTGGTATTTGGCTATGATTTCTCGCCAGTTCTTTAATGACTCTCTTATTTCTTTCTCACCAGCCATGTTATACTTTGCATTCATATTAGCAATGATTGAGTTACAATAATAGAACAAATAAGTAACTTAATTTAAATGATTATGTTCAAAAAAAATAGCCTTTAGAAATATTCTAAAGGCTATTTTTTTATATCATGCTTGGACTGCCTAATTGTATGGATCTGACCATTTTTCAGCCGTAAGTAAATTATGATCTGTCAAAGTATTAAAAAAGGCAATCATGTCTTCTTTATCCTGACTAGAAAAGTTGAATTTCTTGGCCTGACCACCTGATTTAAGATCTGAGTGGAGATTCGTTGTGCTTTGTATTCCTGTACTATAGAAATCTAATACCTCATCCAAAGTTTCAAATCTTCCATCATGCATATAAGGGCCTGTTACCGCAATGTTTCTCAATTTTGGTGTCTTAAACTTACCTCGGTCAAAAGAACTTTGTGTAGCAATTTCTTGACCCAAATCAGCAGAATTCATATCCAAACCATTATTTGCGAAAGTTACCGTATTAGAACCATCTAGAATGTGGCAGTTGTCACAACCACTATTGATAAAGAGATTTTTTCCTCTATTTTCGGAAGCAGAAAATCCTGAGAAATTAGTAGTTAAACTTCCACCACTATAATTATCATCAAATTTCGACTCGAAATTTATTAAGGTCTTCATGAATGCATCTATTGCCCCAGTGATATCTTCAGCTGAAAGTCTATCTGTACTTTGGTAAGCGTACTTTGACAAAACCTGATAATACGGTAAATCATTTACCCTGCTGGTCATTTGATTCATATCTATATCCATTTCTATAGGATTAGACATTGTTTCAACCATTTGGTCGTGGAAAGTCGTTTGTCTTCCATCCCAAAACAATGGGATTGGGTTTGAACCTCCGTAATACTCTCTAAAGTTTTGGAATTGACCAAGTGCCATGGAATTTCGGGTGGTTCTTTCACCTCTAACTCCAACACTTAATGCTTCATCATCTGCGAATGCAAGTGATTGGTCATGGCACGATGCACATGAAATCTCTCCTGCAGCGGACAAGTTTTTGTCGTAGAATAAAACTCGGCCTAAAGTTACTAAGGCATTGTCATGATTAATGAATGTTGTATTATTTTCATTGTAATCAATCAAGGTATTTGGAAGATCAAGACCAGCTTGCTCTAAAGTTTGATATTCTTCAGTCCAGTAAGAACCTTCAAAAACATTTGAACCTTCCTTTGTACAAGAAACTACAAAGAACAAGGATGCAGCTAGTAGAAATAATGATTTTTTCATAATAAGCTTAATATTTATAGTAAGATACTTAGATAACGTATGGAAATCCTATTTATAACGTAAAAAATACTTGAAAAATTTTACATTATGTAGACAAAAGTCATATTTGGGTACTAAAAAGAAAAGATTTCTAAGAATGTTCTGCATAATTTAGATCTGTGAGCAAAAAATAATGGAATTAGCTAATCTTTTGAGCTTTTTATTAGCCTCAGTCTTGTTGACCATAATGCCTGGTCCCGACATAATATATGTCCTCCTTGAATCTATCACGAAGGGCGCTAAAACTGGGATTAGTATTTCTCTTGGACTTATTAGTGGTTTAATTTTTCATACTGCTTTAGCAGCATTAGGCTTGAGTATCATCATCCAACAATCTGATTTGGCATTTTCAATTTTAAAATATATCGGTGCAGCATATTTCTTTTTTTTAGCATATCAAAGTTATTTCGAAGAACCATTAAATCTAGAAAATAAGGATGCCTCTATGCCATCCAATTTTATTGACCTTTGGAGAAAAGGCTTATTAATGAACATCCTCAACCCAAAGGTCAGTTTATTTTTTTTGGCTTTACTTCCTCAGTTTCTCAGTCAAGAAGGTTGGTCACCTCAGATTCAAATGATG
>JAHDHU010000007.1 GCA_020631135.1 Saprospiraceae bacterium
TGGATAGAAGGAAATTGGAGATATTTGCTCGAAACTATGTCAGCACTAAAAGTTGAGCCTCCTGTCTGCGAAATGTCATAATAATTGTCTGTTGCGAAAATTCTATATACCTCTTTGATTGGATTGATCGATATAATTATCGCCAAACCACTAAATAAGAGAGATGCAATCCCAAGATTTATCCAAGACGCGCGTTTTAATATTCCTTGGATTAAAAAATGCATTGGTCTGTAAGCCAAAAGAAAACCACCACGATAAAATAGAGTGTAAAGCCTTTTACCATATTTTTCAGCATACGCTGAATTAACATAAGGTCCAGTAATATTAAAAAGGAAGAAAGCGACGAAGGCAACATATACAGTTAGTAAAATGATTATTTGTAAAGCGTAAACCAATTGATTCGGTAAAAAACTTCGAAGCAATTCTGAAAATCCAACCAGGGCTACTAACCATAAACTGAGTGTACAAAATAAAATAATCAAGAATGCAAAAATTGTAAAGCTGACTCTACAATACTCATCAAATTGATTAGCAATGGATGTAGGAGTTTCAAATTCTGTTTTTAGAAAACCTTTTAAATGCTCAGGATATTTTTCCGAATAGCTTACGCTATCTGTTGGATCCGAAGCAAAAGAACAAAAGACCATCCATACAAATCTTAAAAAGAGATAAAACACAGCCAATAAAAACAAAACGTTTTGAGCCACGATCAGAAAAGACAATAAATGTTTTATGTAAAAAAGAACATGATCGTTAAATAAAAAAACTAATTTTTGAGCCTGGTTAACAATAAGCTGTGACGAGTAAATTCCTCCAAAAATGCCTGCACCTAAAAGAAAGAATTCGATCAGCCATTGATATTGTTGATCTGCGTTGATGCCGAGGTAAGATGAGTCTAGTTTGGACATATGGAGTTCTTTCGCATTCGCGAATGCGATCCAAAAGATAATAATATTTTAGAGTGCTTCCGATTTTTTATAGCAGTGATAAACCCATTCAGGAGGAATTACACTGATTTGGTTAATCTCCATTCGATCAAATGCAGCCGCAAATCTTTTTTTCAATACACGACTATATTGTACCTGGCTAAAAAAAGCGGAGGGTTTCATTTTTTGATAAGATAAGTCAATTATTTTTTCGCCCAATTCTTTCGGCATGATCGAAAATGGAATTGATGAGATGATCCCATCTACTTGTCCATCAACCACATTATTTAATTGTTCTGCACCTTTATTGATAATGGTCAAGCGCTTATCCAGAATGTTCTTTCTCACGACTTCACAAAAGTCTTTATTTATTTCAAAAGAATATAGCTTGCCATCGTCACTCATTTTGTCGAGAATCTCTTTTGTAATATTACCATGACCCATACCAAATTCAACAAAGATTTGATTAGATCCTTTTTCGATTTTAGAGGTAATATCCAGCTCCACTTTTCTGCTTGTTTGGAAAAGTGCTCCAGTAGTTAAGACATTTTTAGAAAAAGCCAGAGCTGTTTTGAGTTTACTCATATCCTCCAAAAGTAAAAAACTTCTTCTTTTGATTAATTATTTGATTGACAAACAAAACAAAAAGAAGAATTGATCGAAAATATTCTACCGATTTCTTCATAAAAAAAGCCGATACAATTTTGCATCGGCTTTTACCCTATAAAAAATTTTGAGAACGAATTTTTCTTATTTTAAAACGATGACATCTCCATAATATTGTTGTTCTATGAATTTTCTTAGATAGATAAACACTTGATATTGAGCGATTCCCTACGCCAGAATAGGCAAATGCTTTATTTTGCCAGATACCTGACTTTCTTGACTAAGAAATTTGCCTAATTAGACCTTCTTGGGTGACAGAGGCCACTAATTTTCCCTCGCGATTAAATATTTTTCCCTGACAAAAAGCCCGAGCATTACCTGCATTTGGACTTTCTACCGCATATAGGTGCCAATCATTAAAGTTTGATTTACGATGAAACCACATGGCATGATCTAAACTTGCTATAATCATCGGAGTATTAAAAAACGAAACATTGTGCGGCAGCAGTGAAGAAATAAGCAAGCTAAAATCAGAAACATAAGCGAGCAAAACTTGGTCCATGAGTGCATCTCCTTCATAGTTACCATTTACCTTAAACCATACGTGTGTCCTTGCTGGCCTAATACCTGGATTAAATGGATCATAATGTTCAACGGGGTGAAATACAATTGGACTTTCTGAAGAATAGAATCCTCTTGCTTTTATGTTAAATTTTTCGGCAAATTGAGCAAAAATATCAGAAAAGGAAGTCAAAGATTCTGGTTTTGCCACGTTGGGCATTACGGCCATGTGCTCCAGTCCTTTTTCTTGGATATGGAATGATAGAGCTCCTAAGAATATCACTCGATCATTTTGTTTTGCCAAAACTCTTCTAGTCGCAAAACTGCGTCCATCCTTAATTTCTTCTACCTCGTAGATAACGTCGAGATCATTGTTGCCTGGCGATAAAAAATAACCATGTAAAGAGTTAAGCTCAAATCTGCCAAGCTCAACAGTTTGATGTGCGGCAGCAACAGATTGGGCCAATACTTGTCCACCATAAATTCTAGGACTGCCGATATATAAATTACCTGCTCTGAATTTACAATCATCTATTTTTTCTAAAGTAAGGCTATCTAATAGCTTAGGAAAAAGACTTTTCATAGCACAAATATGTCAAGAATCTCGTTTATTATTTAGTTACTTTAGAAGTATGAGAGCATCCAAAAAGGCTGAGAAAGAAGAAAAGATCATTAGTGCTGCAGAATTTGTATTGATGAAACTAGGTTTTAAAAATGCAAAAATGGAAGATATCGCAAAAGCTTGTGATATTACTAAGGTCACTTTATACTCTTATTTTCAAAGTAAAGAGAATTTGTATATGGCGATCACCTATAAAGCCATGTCCCTGCTCAACGAGAAGTATCGAAAAATAGTTAAAGCCAATAAAGACGAAAGTGGATTAGAATCATCTCTCAAACTCATCCGCGGTTTTATGGATTTCTGTGAGCAGAATTATCTTTATTCTGAAGCCTTACTGGATTACTTTTCTTTGATTAGATCAGGGAGTTCAAAATTTACAGAAGCGATTAACGAAAGTTCTTATTTTAAGCTTTGTCAAAAAATACAAAACGAAGCTTTCAAGATTGTACTAAAAGAAGTTGATCGTGGCAAGTATGACGGAAGTATAAAATCTGGATTAGACTCAGCAATAGCGACTCTAATTGCTTGGACGGCTGCAGTCGGTTATGCAAAAGTGATGTCCTCGACTCCGGGTGAAACGGCGATGTTGTTAAACGTAGACCTAAAAGAACTGAAAGAGGTAAAAATTCAAATAGCAAGAAATACCATGTCCAATGTGGCGAATCTTAATTAATTTTAATTATAAACCATTCGAAATGAAAAATATCTTCATCGCTTTTTTTACCATCGCCATTTTTTCTTCTTGTTCAAATGGTTCGATGGGATGTGACAATGCCATTGAAGCTTCTTTGGTCCAAGTTTCTGATATTCCAGGATGTGAATGGGCGTTTATTTCTGAAGATTATGATCGACCTCTGGAACCCATAAATTTGACTGATTATATTACTGATCCTGAAGAATCAAAGTCTTATATGATAGAATTTGATGAGAAACCAGATGCTGCGACCATATGCCAAACTGGCATACTTATCGAATTGACATGTTTAGAATAAGCTTACCAGTTAACCACAACCTTTCCAATAGATTTTCGACTTTCTAAATATTCATGCGCATTCGCGAATGCGTCTACAGTAAATACTTTATCGACTCGAGGTTTTATTATTTTTTGCTCTGCAAAAGAAACGACTTCATTTAGCACCTTTTGAAAAAGCAAAGGTTTTTTATCCGCGACTCGAAGCATATTGACACCAATAATAGCTTGCGAATGCATCAACATCTGTAAGGGTGAAAAGAATCCGAATCCAAGTGCGACGGATATCGTTTTTAGTTTGCCAGATTTCGAACCATTCATCTGGGCCGCCACACCATAGCTTATGATTTTGCCTCCAGCCTTAAGGATCTTAAATCCTTTCTTAAAAGTTTTACCACCAATACTATCAAAAATCACATCCACAGGTCTTTTACCATATTTTGAAATGATTGCTTCATCAAATTTCTCTTTGGTATAATCAATGCAAAAATCAACACCATTGGCTTTCATAAAATCTTGTTTAGTGGTGCTGCCTGTTCCGATTACTTGGCAATTTTTATGCTTTGCAATTTGTGTCATGATCGAACCAACGCCTCCAGCTGCAGCGTGAATTAACACCAATTCATTTGGATTGAGATTTATGGATTCGCAAAGACAATAATAAGCCGTGCAGGCTTGTGTAGCCAAAGTAGTCGCCTCTTCGAATGACAACTGATCTGGAATTTTAGCAACACCAAAAGCAGATGTTTTAACATACTCCGCATACCCACCGAATCGAGTCAAAGCAGTAACTCGATCTCCAATATTAAGATGAGTAACCTTTGATCCTACAGCCTCAACTATACCAGCTACATCGTAACCCAAAACAGCTGGATTTTTCGGTGCATCCGGGTAAAGCCCCCTTCTCGCCACAACATCAGCAAAGTTGAGCCCCATAGAAGTAACTTTAATAAGTACATCATCATCTCCGGGTGATGGGATTTCGATGTCTCTTATTTCAAAAGCATTTTTTGCTTCTCCGTATTTAACCAATGTTATCGTCTTCAAAAGTTTTATTTTAATGATTTTGTAAAGATGCCAAATTAATTAGATGACTATTTCATAAACTCCCAGGCCGAAAGGTAGGATCCATTTTTTTCAAAATGTTCCATCAGCGCATTATACATATTATCTTGACCAAGTGTGACACCATCGCCTATGATAATCAATTTCATCTTTGCCCTAGTGAGCGCAACATTAATTCTTCGATAGTCTTTTAAAAAACCTATGGTTCCCGATTCGTTCGATCGGACTAAGCTTAGATAGATAATGTCTTTTTCTTGACCTTGGAAACCATCTATTGAGTTGACAGTGATATCAACTTCTCGATAGCACTCGTCTTCTCCTATTTTTTCTCTTATCAAACGAACTTGCTGAGCATAGGGCGCAATTATTCCAATACTGTAGTTTTTGAACAAATCTTTATTTTCAAGAAAGTGTTCTCTCAGGATAAAATATTCTCCAGAATTGCTCAGGCTTCGGCTTTCAGGATTCATACTTTCTTCAAATCCGCAACCGCTGGTATCGATAAAACAAATGCCAGTATCATCAGAATCTAAAAAGCGATTTTTACAGACTTCATTGGACAGTAATTTGTCATCATAAAAGAACTTATTGGAGAAACCCAGAATGTGATCATTCATTCGGTATTGCTCTTGCAATAAATGGCAATGTTTAATGCAACTAGATAATCGATCCAGAAGGGTAGTTTCCAATCCTTTGTTTTTTGCCTCGGTGGTTTTAACTGTAGGAGGCAGTTGTAAATGATCTCCAGCAAATATTACTTTTTTAGCTTTAAGCATTGCATTCCAACATTCTGGTTCGAGTGCTTGTGAAGCCTCATCAATTACCAAAGTATCAAAATAAATGTCTTTGATTATTTTGTTGCTCGCACCGATCAATGTGGAACAAATAATTTTTGCGTCATCAATGATGTTATCAACTAATTTGGCTTCTAAATCACGAGCCCATTTTCGTAACTCTCGTGATTCTTTGTACATAGTATTTCTATGATTACGATCCTTTACACCGAAACTTCGTTTAAATTTTGCTGCTTGCTTTTTCGCTTCTTGGGCTTCGATTTTAACTTTCTTGATGTGTTGCCAATCTGGATGATTTCTTAGCTGTTCGCCGATGGTAAGTTGGGTGATTTCATCATTGATCCGACTGACATTTCCGATGCGCAAAACTGGAAGCCCTTTTTTGTGAAGTAGATATGCTAAAAGATCAACGGCATTATTGCTCGAAGCGCAGACAAGAATCTTTCTATTTGATTTAGAGATATAGTGGATTAGTTCGACCAGTGTTGTGGTCTTGCCAGTTCCTGGAGGTCCATGAATTATGGCCAATTGCGTGGCAGCCGCACAATTTCTTAGTGCTTGATTTTGAAATTTATTGAGTTTTATATTTTCGTAATGCTCATGTTGACTCCAATTTTCAATTTCTGCAAAAGAGCTTAAAGACTCGATACCATTTTTTAGCTCCTTAATATGGGTTTCTTGATTTTCCTTTAGATCGTTTAAAGCCCCTTTCATAACGGTGTAAGGACGTTCATCGTAAACCAATTCTACACCATATCTATCGTTTTCAAGTATCGAATGGTCTAGATCTTTGTTGCTCAGAATGACAGAAATTATGTTTTTCCTTAGGTAAGAAATTGTAGCTCGATATTCGTTTTGCTCTGTAAATAGAATTACTCCAGCTCCAATTTTCAATTTGTGCGGAAGATTGGATTGAGCGTTACGCTCGAGTTGGATTTCGATATTTTCACCTACTGTATAAAATTTTCGAACCAGTTTTAAGGGATAACATAAAATACCCGCTTTTACTTTTTCCTGTATGCTTTTTTGAGAAGAGAGAGAACGGTAATACTCTTCTTCGTGAAGCCTTTCTGCTTCAATGGCTTCCAATAGATTGTTAATACGGCTATTTCCATTCATTCGCGAATGCGAAACTATGACAAACCGAAAGACAAAGCGATCTTAAACGTAATTTTTTAGAATTTTGGACAACGAACTTTGTTTCTTTTCATTCGTTTTCTTCTTTTTCTTTTTGGTTTAGAATGTTCTCTAAAACGAGCTCCGACAGTAATGTATGTTGTCATGTACCAATCATTTTCGGCGGGATTTCCTCTGTTTAAACCTTCATAGGCCGCTGCGTTTGGATCTATTTCGTCTCCTCTAAACGCCAATTCGGCAGCCAATGCTCCATTGGTAGCTGCTAATTTTTCTGGATCTACGTAGGTCGTACTTACATCATCTAAATAATCAGTAAATGTCAATCTCAATTTAGCACCCATTCCGATCCAAAGACTTTTCGTAATGTCATATTTTATTCCTGCACCAATCGGAATCGAAACTTGTGTTAGTGAATATTTTTCTCTTTCTGGGTAATAAGAAGACCCTTGGCCTTCGGTACCGAGTCTTTGTAATTCTACCCATTCACCTTGATAATAAGCCTGAGGATTAAAATAAAAAATGTTAAACCCTGTAATTGCAACTGGTCTTAACCGAGTATAATCTCTATGGAAAAAGGAAAGTAGGTTTAATTCTGTCGTAATGCCATACTCTAATATGGGAGACTTGAAATTTAAATTTCTTAATCTTTTCGTAGAATTGGCAGAAACTTCATCCGAAGCAGAAATTTCCGTGACTGTATAATTCAAAAATATGGTTCCAAATCGATTTCCAAATCCGACATAATGTCCTTTAGAAGCACTGCTTAAAGAAGCGCTTGGAATTGCCTTAAACTTGGTTAAATCTCCAAAATAGGCAGAAACGCCATATTCATATCCAAAATCAAAATGCTGGGCGTGATTAACAAAAGGGGTACTCAAAAAGCATAATAATGCCAATACGCTTAGTTTTAAGCTATTGTCGAAATTCTTCATTTTATATAGGGTTATAAGGATGACACATTTTATAAGCAAGCGCCTTATTTCAAAAATGTCATTTGATTTACATTTCGAATTTTTTAAAGAGATTGCTAAATCCTTGCTTCTTTCGTCATTTGAAGATAATTTTCATGTCAATGCCGACAATATAGTCCATTTAATGCCATTAAATTCGTAACGAATTAATGGTATTAAAAGCCCTATGCTTGGTCAAAGCTTTATACCTTTACTTCCTTGAATAAATCACAATTATGAGTCAGAGATTTTGGACCTTAATTTTCGCGTTTATATCTTTTACCACCTTATCTGCACAGACCGGTTGGGAAAGAATTTTTCCGGTTGATATGTCTATAGAACATTTGACTGTAGACGGTACACATTTCGAAGACGGTTACCTCAAGTTGACCTTGACTACAGAAAGGGATTCGGGTATTTATAAAAATGCGAATATTACCAAACACGACATTAAAGGAGATATCCTATGGTCGCGAAATCTAATTGTAGAAGACTCCTTAGAATTGATGAGAGAAGGAGATCTAATGGTTTTGCATGATGGAAATATTGCCGTCAATTTAGTAGGCATGAAAGATTCGTTAAATCATTTTGTGATCATGACGGATAATACAGGACAACTTTTATGGTCAAAGCGATACGCAATGTATCAGGATAGTACTGATTTTGATTTGGTTCGTCCGAGATTGGTCCAGAGTAAGGCAGACACCACCAAAATATTTATGGCTGGTATTGGCTTAAATGAAGGTAAAATGCAAATGTTTGTTTCGAGCATTGATGTGGCGGATGGAAATGTAGCATGGTCAAATTATATTGATAGTGAAAGTTCAGAATTGAGATTTGGTGCCATTGAAGCTTGTGCTCAGGGTGGAGCGATAATTTCTGGCATCGATCAGACATCTCAACAGTTTGTTGTTTCTAAAGTAACGGAATCAGGAGCTTTGGTTTTTAACCGAACGCTTACCACTACTATAATGCCTACACCTACAGAGTCTAGCGCAAATAGTATAGTTCAACTTAGAGACTCTTCTTATGTGTTGGTTGGAAACTACAGAACCCAAAACGTAGAAGACGATGGCTTCATCATTAAGATGGATACCTTCGCTAATATTGATTGGGCTAAAAGGGTAGACTTCGATTTTAGTTTTAATGATGTAGACTTATTGGATGTAATTGAAAGTTCGGATGATCGGATTTTGATTTCAGCCAAACAAGTTGGTTTTCTTGATACAGCTGCCTTTGGTTTAAAGCTTGATTTAGATGGTAATGTTTTATGGCAATCGAAATTTAGAGAAACGGATGTAGAGGATATTCACTTAGGAGGATTAGGATTGGCCAATAACGGAGGTATGTCATATTTTTTAACTGGAGGAAACGAGGAAGAGCAATATATCGCTTACATGATTACCACAGATTCAATGGGTCGCACGATGTGTAATGATACCATCGATATGAATATAGTCTTTGATGTAGACTTCAGTTCTGATACTTTAGAACTGGTAAGTTCACCTTACTTACCCACCTACACAGAGTTTTGTTGCGATGATAGTTTCTTCATCGGTGATGATATGAATAATACTCCTAATCGGATAAAAATCATAGATGATCATACCTACATCGCATCAGAAAATTTTAGCGCACCAAGTCAATTTGCCAACTTCACTAAAATTGATGACAATAATGAAGTAGTCTGGACTTATCAGCTTGATTTTGAAAGCACAATTTTTGATTTCGAAAAAATAAATGATGATGAGTTTATGCTCATTGGCTGGACCGAGCCTTCAACTGGCAACGATGATAATTCGTCTTTTATTATCAAGATTGATGATGATGGTAATTATATTGATGGTGGTATTGTAAACAATACAGGTACCGAACGCATGATCAATATTTTTAGACATTCGAATCCAATCAATCCATTGTTTCCAATTTATATCACAGGTACAGAAAACTATACTAATAATCTGATGTCAATTGCTGATGAAAGTTTCATCATGAATATAGACGAAGATTACAACATCAATTGGTTCAACAGTTATGATGTAGATTCTGCTAACACAGAATTGAGATATGCTACCCAATTAGATAATGGTAATATTTTAGCCTATGGATCAGGTGGCCCAAATGCCCATGCGCTAATTGCTGAAATTGATGGTCTAAATGGAAGTATTGTCAAATCAAAACAATCCACTGGTTCCAACTATTTTTTCGAAGCTGAGGTGTTAAACAATGGCAACATATTGGTTGCTGGAGGAAATCTCCCATCTGGATGGAATGCACATGTTTCAATTTTAGATCCGGACTTTAATTTTATCAATGGCTTAAGTTATGATGCTAGTGAAGCTAATTTATTTAGTGAATTAGAATTGGCAACAGAGAGTTTGTTTTATACGACTGGATTACATTCGGACGGAAGTCCACTCCTCAACAGTTTCATTGTCACCAATGATAGCTTATTGGTGCCCGTAAATTCTCATCGAGTAAAACTTCCTTTAAACAATACATCATATCCGTTTTTCGATATCGTAAGTGATCAATTGGCTTACACCGCCGGTTGGGATGTAGGAAATGGAAATCGAGATTTAATGATTTATAATGGTCCGCTTGCTGAATCCTTGACTTGTTTTGAGGAGCTTTCACTTTCTCCGATTGCCAACCAAATCATTATGGATACTTTGGAGATAAATGTTCTGACCAACGCTTTAGATACTTTCGCATCCGCGAATGTCATGGCATTGGATTGGGAACAACAAGAATTTTGTACAGTCGTTGAGTTTGCAGAATGTTCGGATGCCGCTGTCGAATCTACAGGATTTGGCGATTATAGTGTTCCAGTTTTAATGTTAAACGTTAGACCTTTTTGTCCTAATGAGCCGTTGATCTGGACTTTCGATGCAGAGACACCAGGTGCGATAGGATATTTATGGATGAATGATGATGGTGATAACCTAGGGACGGCTGATACATTAACCGTTACCGAAACCGGCATGTATAATGTCATTGTAACGATGGGTTCGGATGTATGCTATACTTTGTGTGATACAGCTACCCTCGAGGTCTTTGAAGAGCCAGAGGTTTCAATTAGTGAATCATCACAAATTCTGTGTGAAACTGGACAAATAATACTTACAGCAATACCTAATGCCGAAGCAGGTCTCGATACGATTATTTGGTCAACAGGAGAAAGCACCCAATCCATCAATGTTGGATCTCCTGGGACGTATTCTGTAACGATCGTTGATGATTGTGGGATTGAGGCTACCGCTAGTATTCAGCCTAATTTTGATGTACTTACTCCTCCTGTGGCAAATATTGAAGCTGAGTGTGCCAATGGAATGATCCTTTTAACAGCTGTTTTAATTGACGGTACTACCGACCCTCCTTTAATGGCTACAGCATTTAATTGGTCCACTGGGGAAAACACGGGGACAATATCAGTTCAAGATGATCAAGCTACTTACAGTGTAACCATTACAGATCAATGTGGTTTGCAAGCTGAAACAAGCATTGTTCCAGTTCAGCCCAATCCCGAAGCGAATATTTTACAAGAAGATTTGACTTGTACTGATGGCACTTTTAGATTGCAAGGAGAGCTTGTTGGTGGAGGTGATATTTTTGGTATTTCATGGTCTACGGGAGAATCTACAAATCCAATTACCATCACACAACCTGGTTTTTATACGGTTACGGTTACGGATGTCTGTGGTAAGCAGGCTGAAACAACTGAAGAAGTTATATTCCCTGTTCTTGTTGAAAGCATTGCTTTGTCTTCAGCATGTAGTCCAAACGGAGGTTATGATTTGACAGTGGCAGTAAATCCTGCCAATGCAACAAATGTTGAAATTAATTGGGTAAATGCTACGGGAAGTGGATCTACTATCAATGTTCCAAACGGAGGTATGTATTCTGTAGATGTTATTGATGAGTGTGGAAATGTATTTACTGAGATTGTACAAACTGCTCCGTTGATAGATGACTTAGGAGGGATTGTAATTAATTCTGCATGTGCTCAAGGAAATATTAATCTTACAGTAAATCCAGCTGATACTTTAGCTGTATTCCCAACCAATTATACTTTTGAGTGGTCACCTGGAGGAGAGACAACCCAGACGATAAGTGTTCCAGTTGAGGATCAAACTTATACAGTGACGGTCATGGACGGTTGTGGAAATCCAGAAACCCTTTCTTTTGATGTTTTAGAGGATATATGTGGAGGTATCGATTGGCCTAACGTATTTACACCAAATGAAAATGCGATGCAACTTGAAGTAAATAGAGATTATGGACCTGTATACAGAGGAGGTGATTGGGAAGAAGTAATTTCTAACTATACCTTAGAAATTTATAATCGTTGGGGAGAGCGCGTATTTTTTACCGACGAATTTGATGAACATTGGGATGGAACTTACAAAGAAAAAGATCAACCTAATGATGTATACTTATGGATCGCTAAATATGAATTTTTAGGAAATAGTCGAACTGACAAAGGTGATCTAACACTATTGAGATAAACGAGATGCTTTGATCATGGGTTGTCGACTCGTGAATCTGGTATTTGAGAAAATAACCCTCGACCGTCGCGTCGGGGGTTATTTATATTTATCATTTAAACCAACTCCAAGCATAATCATTGGAATTATCTTTTCCAATCTTTTCAATTTAGTTTGTTCTCTTTTTGCCTCAATAATATAATTGCAATATTCTCTCTGTTTGTAATTGCTTAAAGCTTCGAATTGAGACTTAAAATTTTTGTTTTTCTTAAGTTCGGTCATTAGTAAATCAGGAATAATTAATTCTTTTTTACGCCTATCTATTTTTATTTCTTTTCCGTCTTTCTGATTTTGTATTGCTTCTTCGCAATATTGTATTATCGCACTTTTGTATTTTACGATTTCTTCGATAGAACTAAATCGCCATTGCCGCATGGCTTTAGTGACACCTTCTTGTGCATTTACCAATACTCCTAAAGGATCGCTCAAAAACACACCCTGATAAAACCATATTCCTACATATTTTTTAAAAGAACCCAAACCCAATACATTCTTATTATTGAGACAATAAACAGGAAAGAACCATTTTATGTGTTCGTCCAATTCCGTTTCTTGAATGAGTTGCCGTAAGAATTCGAGTTCTTTCTTATGATCATCATGATGATGAATAAATTCTTCAACGGTTTTGACTTTTATGATTTCCACAATTAAGAATATAGAGATAAATGTAGTAGTTTGACAAAAAATAATTAAATCAGCTTTTTGAAGACCATTCTCAAACGAGTAAAAAACGTTTTATCAATAGATTCACCAAGGTTGATTCCTGCTTGGTTTTTTATTATTTGTTTTTCATTGAGTCTGGGTCTTGGATTGTTTAAAGGAGATTTTAGATGGGATGAAGGAGGTTATTATGCTTACCTCCCGGCTGCAATAATTTATCAAGACTTTTCATTCGATTTTTCTGAGGAGGCGAGTAGATATCCTTCTTCAGAATATATCTCAAGACATTCCAAAATAAATAAATATGGCTTAGGAGTAGCAATCTTGCAAAGTCCTTGGTTCGTTCTAGCTTCGGTCCACACTTTGGTCAAAGGAGATAAGCTAACAGGGTATGGTAGGACTTTCAAAAAGTATATGGGATTAGGTTCGCTCTTTTATGCGAGTTTAGGATTGTATTTTTTAGGACTTGTACTGCGCAATGATTTTTCACCACAAGTGACAAATTATACGTTGGCATCCATTGGGTTAGCCACAAATGTTTTTTATTATACGGTGATTGATAATTTATTATCTCACATTTTTTCTTTTTTCTTGTTTTCCTTGGCCATGTATTTGGGAGTTTTATGGAAAAGAAATTTTGGAAAAAAATATTTCTTATTACTGTGTTTGGTCATTGGTTTAATTAGTGCGGTGAGGTTGACCAATATAATTTTTGCATTGGTCCCGTTTCTTTGGGGCGTTAAAAATTTCAGAGATTTTCGGCAATTGGTGGTTCAAATATTTTCATCCATACCTCATTTACTTTTAGGTATAGTCTTTTTTTTAGGTCCTATGTTACCGCAATTTATATATGTCTATAGTCAACTTGGGTCGATTATGAGCCCATATGGAGCTGAGCCTTTTTTCTGGCAAGACCCTTTGATGGGTAAAGTATTATGGAGTTATCGTGCTGGTTGGTTGGTTTGGTCCCCAATCATGCTTTTTGCTTTTATCGGCTGGGTATGGTCCAGAAAGCACCATGGTTTTTTAGGCATTACTCTTTTTATGATTATTAATCTTTACGTCATTTCCAGTTGGTGGTGTTGGTGGTATGGAGGTGGATTTGGAATGAGGGCACTTGTTGAATCTTCCGCACCCATGAGCATTGGATTGGCTTTGTTTTTTCAACATGCGTTGAATGGAAATTTTAAATGGTTTAGGTGGATAATCTATTTTTTAGTGACATTAAATTTGTTTCAATCAGATCAATATCGAAAGGGTATTATACATTTTGATGCCATGACAAAGAAGGCATATTGGACTGTTTTTGGTAGGACTGCACCTTTGACTAAAGAGCGCGAAGCTAAAAGAAATCGCGAACTACACATTACCAATGCAAAAAAAACAATGACAGATCGCGCTTACAGAAAGAGCCTATAGGATTTTAAATTCGGGTCATTAAAATCTTAAATTGTTAGATACTGACTTATGCGGAACAATCTGTTCTTTAAAATCTACTAAACACTATCTTTACATAATGAAGAAAAGATCAATGAAATTTGGTACAAAAGCCATTCATGCTGGAGTTCATCCAGACCCAAGTTCAGGAGCAGTGATGACTCCTATCTTTCAAACATCTACCTATGTTCAAGATGCGCCTGGTAAGCATAAAGGCTTCGAATATGCAAGAACACAAAATCCTACCCGGAATGTTCTACAAGAAAATTTGGCCGCGTTAGAAAACGGAAAGCATGGGATTTGTTTTGGAAGTGGCTTGGCAGCTTTGGACGCGATTCTAAAATTATTGTCGCCAGGAGATGAGGTCATTTCGACCAATGATTTATATGGTGGTTCTTATCGTTTGATGACCAAGGTGTTCGGTAAATATGGTATAAAGTTCCATTACGTTGGGATGAATGATACCAAGGAATTGACAACATTGATCAATGAAAACACGAAAATGATCTGGATTGAAACACCAACCAATCCAATGTTAAACATCATTGATATTAAGGCTGTCGTAAAACAAGCTAAAAGAAAGGATATTTTGGTTTGTGTAGACAATACTTTTGCTTCTCCTTATTTGCAAACTCCCTTGGATCTAGGAGCGGATATCGTTTTGCATTCTGCAACTAAATATTTAGGAGGGCACTCTGATGTTGTCCATGGTGCTGTCATTGTGAAGGATGATAAATTGGCAGAACAACTATATTTTATTCAAAATGCCGTGGGTGCAGTACCTGGACCTCAAGATTGCTTTTTGGTTTTAAGAGGGATCAAGACTTTGCATCTAAGGGTTCAAAGGGCTTGTGAAAATGCAAGGGAGATAGCGAATTTTTTAAGGCGTCACAAAAAAGTATCAAAGGTATATTATCCAGGTTTTGCTTCTCATCCCAATCACAAAGTTGCTAAAGCCCAGATGCGCGACTTTGGCGGAATGGTATCTTTTGATCTAAAGGCCAATACCAAAGCTTCGGCAAATCAAATATTACGGAGAACTGAATTATTTGCCTTGGCGGAATCTCTTGGTGGAGTTGAGTCTTTAATAGGCCATCCAGCAAGCATGACTCATGCTTCTATTCCTAAGAAAGACAGATTGAAGGTTGGTCTCACGGACTCATTGATACGTTTGAGTGTTGGTATTGAAGACGTTGGTGACCTGAAAAAGGATTTATCAGAAGCTTTGAAGTAAACTATCCTTTAGTCCTTGTAAAATTGATAGGGATTCTACGTGATTTATGCTATTTTGGAAAACAAATATTCCAAAATGAGATTTTTTAAATTGTTCGATTATGGCTGCCTAGTTGTTGCTTTATTTTTTTCTATTAATACATCAGCTCAATTCAATTCGAATACGTATGAGATATATTTGAAAAGTCGAACTATCAATGAATTTGAATATAACAATACAAAATTCGAGAATTTTACGAGTGAGGAGTTAGTAGAAGGAAGATATTATCGCATTTTGCAATTTTCCTCCATTCCAAATAGAAATACTAAGTCTCTATTAAAGTTGAATGGAATCAATTTGCTTGAGTATATCCCAAATAAATCTTATTTAGGGAGTATCGATAAAAATCTAGATCTATCTAACTTAAAAGAATTTGGTGTTAGATCAGCTTTGAAAATTCGGAAAGAATGGAAACAAGATGATCACGTAAAAATTAGAGATTTTGAAGATTGGGCGCAAACAGCTAGTCATTATAAACTTGTTGTACATTATTTCAATGATATTGACTTTAAATACATTAAACAAGAGTTTGAAAATTTAGGGATTCGAATCCTAAAAAATCCAGACTATTTAAATCTAGTCACCGTAGAAGTTCCTAAAAATGTTTTGTCACAATTATTAGACTCACCATTTGTTTTATTTGTGTGCTCAATTGTAGGGCCGGGTGTTCCGGATGATGATTTAGGAAGGTCTTTACATAGAAATTCGACAATTGATTCCGAATACCCAATGGGTAGAAAATATGACGGGAGTGGTGTGAATATCTTAGTAAGAGATGATGGACAAGTGGGGCCCCATATAGATTTCAAAGGAAGGTTAAGTCAAGAATTTGCTAGTACTCTTTCTGGTACTCATGCTGATGGTGTTGCTGGTATGGCTGTTGGTGCTGGCAATTTGGATCCAACGATGAAAGGTGCTGCCAAAGGAGCCTTCATTTTTGTAAAAGATTATATTGCAGATTTCTTAGATGAAACAATGTCTCTATTCAACGAAGAGAATGTGTTAATAACCAACTCATCTTATTCAAACGGGTGCAATGGAGGTTATACAAGTATTGCTCAAACAGTTGATGCTCAAATAAATCAAAATCCTACTTTATTACATGTTTTTTCGGCTGGAAATTCGAATAATATGGAGTGTGGTTATGGAGCTGGTGATCAATGGGGAAATATTACAGGTGGCCATAAGCAAGGTAAAAATGTTTTAACTACTGCCAATTTATTTTCTAATGTTGAATTGGTAGAATCCAGTAGCAGAGGTCCAGCACATGATGGGCGTATAAAACCCGATATCTCTGCGCATGGACAAAACCAGATTGGACCATTTCCAAACAATAATTATACTCAATTTGGTGGTACGAGTGCTGCTGCTCCATGTGTAATGGGTACAAGTGCTCAATTATATCAGGCTTATAAAGAAATTTATGGTCAAGAACCTGAATCTGCATTGATAAAAGCGACACTATTAAATACAGCTAATGATATTCAAAATGAGGGACCAGATTTTAAAACAGGTTGGGGGCACCTCAATGCATACCGCGCAATCTTGACTTTGGAAAATGAGCAATTCTGGAATGCTGAAATCGAGCATGGTCAAATAGAAAGTCATTCGATTACAATTCCAGAAAACACAAAGCAGGTTCGAATAATGGTTTATTGGAACGATGTTCCAGCCTCCATTCTAGCTAACAAAGCATTGGTAAATGATTTGAATATGGAAGTCATATCGGGCGAAGGAAGTTTACACATGCCTTGGGTATTAAATGCTATTCCACATCCAGATTCTTTGGATTTGCCTGCAATTAGAGGTATCGACAACCTCAATAATATGGAGCAGGTCTTAATTCATAATCCAACGTCAGGTGAATATCAAATAAATGTGAATGGATTTCAGATACCCTTTGAACCTGTAAAGTATTACATAGTTTATGATATCGTAGGTAATGATGATATTACGGTAGTATATCCTTTTGGAGGAGAATCATTAGTTCCTGATGAAAATGTAAGAATTCATTGGGATGCATTTTCAAATGAAGATATTTTCACTCTAGAATACTCTCTTAACGATGGACAAGAATGGAATTTAATTGGTCAAACTTCAGGATTTCAAAGATCGTATAATTGGAAAGTTCCGAATGAGTTTAGTGGAAAGGGGTTAGTTCGTGTATCTCGAAATGGAATTTTCGATACAAATGATTTTCATTTTTCAATATTTGGAATTCCTACGGGTCTTCATGTAAGTCAAATTTGTCCTGAGTACTTTAGATTAAATTGGAATAGTATGAACGGAGCTGACTCGTATGTTCCGTATTTATTAGGGGAGCGCTTTATGGAATCAAAAGGAATTTCACAAGATACTTTTATGGATATTTATGTCAGTAATCCGCTATCCAAACATTGGGTTGCCATTAGTGCATTAGGAGAAGATGATAAAATTGGGAGACGATCAATCGCGGTGGAATTGGATCTAAAAGAATTCAATTGTTTAAGGAATAATGATTTAGGAATTGTCCGAATCGAAGCTCCAAAACATGAAACCTATTACAATTGTGAAAATCAAGAAATGGAAATCTCTATCCTCATTCAGAATAATAGTGCAGATCCTATTGGAGATTTTGAGGTTAGTTATCAAATTGATAATAATGCCATAGTCAGCGAAAATGTTTCCAATGTATTAGCTCCATTTGAGCAAATGGTATATACTTTTACCACAACCCAAACTGGGTTAATGACCGGTATTGATTACCTGCTAAAGACATCCATTAGTTCTGAATTAGATACATCTGATTATAACGATTCCTATGAAAGAGAATTCGAAATTTGGAATGAGCAAATAGCTGGAGAAGAAGGACTTAGTGAATCTTTTGAGAGTCTCAATTGGCCTCCCGAAGATTGGGTCTTGTCAGTAGATTCAATGAATGCATCTTGGAATAGAATTGAAGAAATAACTCAAAAAAACGGTTTTGAAGGTTCTTCTGCAGTACTATTTAATTCTATAGAAATAAATTCAGGAGAAGAAGATAGGCTTAGTTCACCATTAATAGATTTGTCTCATTTTGATAATCCACTATTGAGTTTTGATTTTGCTCATAGATTGAGAGGAGATTTTTGGGAAGATTCATTACGCCTAGATATTTATACAGAATGTGGAAATTTATTTCATTCAACTCTTTTCGGAGCTAAAGGTGAAACTTTGTCAACAACTGATGTATTTCTTAATCCGTTTGATGTTTCTTTTAGGCCTACGTCTCCCGAAGATTGGCGAACTGAGTTTATCAATTTGGCAGATTTTAAAGATCAAATCATAAGGTTAGTTTTTGTAAGTATAACTGATCTTGGAGAAAGTATTTATTTAGATAATATAAACTTGGTTGACGCTTCATCTCCTCCTGAAGCTCAGTTTAGTGCAAGTGATAAATCATGCGTTTTTGTTCCAGTTGAATTTATTAATAACAGTTCAGGTTTTGCAACTAATTATTTTTGGAATTTTGGAGATGGTGCAATTCCCGCAAATTCAAATGAACAGGGACCGATAAATGTATTTTTTATTGAGGAAGGTCTGAAGACAATTGAACTTACACTATCTAATGATTTTGGTTCTTCCACTTTTTCTAAAGAGATTTTAATATCTGGAACACCTACACCTTCATTTGATTATGCTTTTAATGGATTAGAAGTATCATTTGAAAACACTTCTATAAATTGTGAATCCTATCGATGGGATTTTGGCGATAATAATATTGCATTTGAAGAAAATCCAAATCATCAGTACGATAATAGCTCATTATACACGGTGGTACTTCAAGGGAGTTCAGAAAACTGTGATACTTTTCAATTTCAGAAAACGTTAGATTTAACTACAAATGTCGAAGAAGAGTTATCTAATGTTGGAATTGATATCTTCCCGAATCCATCAGATGGTAATTTATTTATTAAGATAGATAATCACAAGAAACAAGAATATCATGTAGAATTGATTGATACAAAGGGAGAAAATCTAATGCATAAAGAAATTCTTACAAATGGTGATACATTTACTTTAAACCTCGATACGAATCTTCAAAGTGGTATTTATTTCGTAAGAATATTTAATAAATTGGTTACCTCTACCCATAAAATTGTTATTCAATAATGAATCAATTTTGGTTTTGAATGAAAATCACAACCTGGGCTGAAGAAGATCGTCCGAGAGAAAAATTACTATTAAAAGGGCGTCATGTCCTTAGCAATGCTGAATTGATCGCAATTTTATTAGGAAGCGGGAATCGAGAAGAATCTGCTGTTGAGCTGGCCAAAAAGATATTGATGTCTGTCGACAATGATCTTTCTCAATTGGCGAAACTAAACGTCAAACAACTCCGAAAATTTAAAGGCATCGGAAACGCAAAAGCCATCAGTATATGTGCTGCCATTGAATTGGGACGAAGGAGAAAGGATAGCCATGACGCTAGCTTACAACAAAAACAAATATCCTCGAGTGAGGCAGCCTTTCTAATCATGGAGAGTCATTTTTTGGATTTAAATCATGAGCAATTCTGGATTTTATTACTCAATAGATCAAATAAAATTATTGATAAAAAATGCATCAGTACTGGTGGAGTTTCTGGGACTGTGGTAGATGCTAAACTTATCTTTAAATACGCATTGGAAAACCTAGCTTCTGGTATTATCATGTTCCATAATCACCCTTCGGGAAATTTAAAACCATCACAACAAGATATCAGCCTGACCAAAAAATTAGTAGAAGCTTCTAAAAATTTGGACATCAATATTCTAGATCATTTGATAATCTCGCAGCACAAGTATTTTAGTTTTAAAGATGATGGGGTAATTTAAAGAGTGGTATATTTTTTACGAAGGGCTTTGTAAGGCTTTTTAAAACCTTTTTGACCTCCTGGCCTTTAGTATTGGTTACTTTTACATTCGGATGCAAGAGCGAAAGACTACAAAAAGTTTGGATTGGGATATCCTTTCAAGGGTGTTATCAATGGCAAGACCTTATAAAAGAGTTTTTGCTCAATGCTTAATTCTTGCGATCGTGCTCGCTCCTTTAAATGCATTTAGGCCTTTTCTCATCCAAACCATGGTGGACGAACATATTTTTAAAATGGACCTAAGTGGGCTAAAAAATCTTGCAATCATTTATATGGTTTTGGTGCTTGTGATTGTTGTGATGCGCTACTTTTTTATTTATTCAACTGCTTTGCTAGGACAATCTGTAATTAAGGATTTAAGAGTTAAAGTATTTGATCATGTGACACGTCTTAATATGCGTTACTTTGATAAAACTCCAATCGGAACGGCAACGACAAGAACGATTAATGATGTCGAGCGGATTAATGATGTTTTTGCGCAAGGAGTCATCACTATTGTAGCGGATATATTAGCAGTTCTTGCTGTGCTGGGGATCATGTTGTATACGAGTTGGAGATTGACATTGATATGTCTAATAACCTTGCCTTTTTTAGTTATCGCGACATATATTTTTAAGGAAAAAGTAAAAGCTGCTTTTCAAAGAGTCCGTACTCAAATATCAAGAATGAATGCTTTTTTGCAGGAGCGAATTTCTGGGATGCGTGTAGTTCAAATTTTTAATGCAGAAAACCAAGAACGAGAAAAGTTTAAAGAAATTAATAGAGAATACACACAAGCAAATTTAGATTCGATCCTTTATTATGCCATTTTTTTTCCAGTAGTAGAAATTATTTCTGCGCTTGCTTTAGCGCTTTTAATTTGGTGGGGAGCTGGTGCATATTTAGATGGCATGGTCAGCTTTGGAGCTTTGGTAGCCTTTCCTATTTATCTGAATATGCTTTTTCGACCAGTAAGATTATTGGCAGATAAATTAAATACTTTACAGATGGGATTGGTTGCTGCTGAGAGGATATTTGGAGTTCTTGATGATAAATCATTAATTAAGGATTATGGGACTAAGCACATAGATAAGTTGGACGGAAAGGTAGAATTTGAAAATGTTTATTTTGCTTACGACGACAAAAATGATGTTTTAAGAGATATAAATTTTTGTATTGAGCCTGGTGAAACTTTAGCTATAGTTGGCAATACGGGATCGGGTAAGACAACGATCATTAATATTTTAAACCGATTTTATGCGCTTAAAAACGGAGTAGTACGAATTGATGATCAAGATATTAAGCTTTATAAATTGGATCATCTCAGATCCAATCTTTCAATGGTTTTACAGGATGTATTTTTATTTGCAGGCTCTGTTTTGGATAATATAAGATTAAGGGATGACTCTATTTCTGAGCAAAAAGTAATTGAAGCAGCTAAAATTATTGGAGCTCATGATTTCATCATGAATATGCCCAACGAATACCAATTTACTGTATCTGAAAGAGGATCAAATTTATCAATGGGTCAAAGACAATTGATTTCATTTGTCCGTGCTTTGGTTTTTGACCCCAGTATATTAATACTAGACGAGGCAACTTCTTCGATAGACACCGAAACAGAAGCCATCATACAATACGCTATTGAAAAACTGATTGATAAAAGAACTTCCATAATAATAGCACATAGACTATCTACAATTAAACACGCGGATAAAATTATGGTCTTAAGAGATGGTCAGATTCGCGAGTTCGGCAATCATCACGAATTGCTCAAAATCACAGACGGTATTTATAGGGCTATGTACGAAATTCAATTCGAAGAAGCATCAGCTTAAACTATCCTTTTTATATTAGTGTTAAAGTATTGAAATGAATAAGAATCGAGAATACTTTTCTAGTCGATCTCCTCTAGGAGGCATCATCCCTTTGGCTTTTTTGGTGATTTTTTTTATCGCCCTTTATTTTATAGCCAAAGGTGTTTTTACCATTCTTTCCTGGTTGGCAATTCCATTTTTAATCATAGCTCTGGTTATGGATTATCGTGTCGTTGTTGATTATGTTAAGTATGTATTTGATCTCATGTCGAGAAAGCCATTGCATGGGATAGGGCTTGGAGTGTTTACAGTTTTGGGCTATCCTTTTGTGAGTGCTTTTTTGGCTTTTCGTGCGGTACTTAGTAAAAAAGTCAAAGATTTTACTGGGGAATCCAATGAAAAGAAAGAAGATTATACAGAATATGAAGAGGTTGACGATAATGAGGACTTTTTAGAGCTTGAGCCTCTAGAAGAACCGGAGGTTATAAAAGAATCAAAACAATCTACTGACGATTACGAAGAGCTTTTTGATTGATGTGGATCAATATATACTTCATTCTATCTTTTATTTTGGCTTTTTCTTATGTTGGGTTTTTGTATAAAGTCTTTTCCTCGTGGAAGGATGCAGATGAACTTAATTTAGGCGCTTTAAACATTCCAGAAAAAAGTATTTCTGTCCTCATCGCCGCAAGAAATGAAGCTGATAATATAGTCTCATGTATTCGATCGATTTTGGATTGTGATTACCCAAATCATTTGTTAGAGCTAATTGTGGTGGATGACCACTCCACAGACTCTACTGCAGAAAAGATTAATTCGATAAACAATCCAATAGTCAGATATTTTAAACTTGAAGAAAATCTTACGGGTAAAAAGAAAGCTCTAAGTCTGGCGATAAGCAAGTCCAATGGGGAAATATTGGCAATGACTGATGCTGATTGCAAGGTTTCACCCAATTGGTTGAAGATTATAGCTAACAATCTCAAATCTCAGGAGATTAAATTTTTGGCTATGCCAATTGTTTTCTCGCCTGCGCGAAATAAAATTGAATCTTTTCAAGTGCTTGACCTTTGTGCATTAATGGCTTTAACCCAATTCGGTTTAAATCAAGAAAAGTTTTATTTAGCTAACGGGGCAAATATGGCGGTCAAAAAGAGTGCATTTTTGGAAGTCAATGGATTCCATGGTAATGAAAATTATGCGTCTGGAGATGATATGTTTCTTGTACATAAACTTGCCAAAAAGAATTCCAAATCTGTTCGATTTATTAAATCAAAAGATGCCATTGTAGAAACTAAATCTCAAGAAACGTTCAAGCAATTGAACGTGCAAAGAAAAAGATGGGCCACTAAGTCTAAGGCATATGCTGATTTTAGTTTACAGCTATTATTGGTCTTTATATTTATTTTCAATTTTAGCATAATTATAAACTTATTGGTAGGACCTTTTTTAGAAGAAACACTGTTTTTTATAGGACTGTTTCAACTTTTTATCAAAGGAATAATAGACTATCTCTTCTTAGAGAATTTGACCAAGTATTTTGATCGCAGCAAAGAGTTAAAATACTTTTTCTCTGCAAGTCTATTAAGTATGTGGAATATTATTTATTCTGCCTATTGCAGCATATTTATAAAAAATTACCATTGGAAAAATCGTGAAGCACGTTAAACCCATTATACTAAGTGTATTGTTTATATTTTGTCTATCCTTCATAGGATGCCGTCAAGATCACGCCATTAATAGTACCTCAGAGTTTGACTTCGGGGAGCTTTCCGCTTTCGCGAATGAAAATCTTATTAACGCCATTATTGAAATTCCTGCTGGCACAAATGAAAAATGGGAATTAGATAAGGGTTTAGAAAAGTTCGAAATTGAAATCATCAAGAATAAGAAAAGGAACATTGACTATTTGGCTTATCCAGCAAACTATGGATTGATTCCTAAAACATTAATGCCAAAAACACAGGGTGGAGATGGAGATCCATTGGATGTCTTTGTCATTGGTGCTGCTAAAACTCAAGGATCGATTATAAAATGTGTCCCTTTGGCAATTCTTCACTTCCTTGATGATGGTGAAAAAGATGACAAGATCATTGCAGTAGATGCCAATGCTACTTTGGTTCAAATTAATGATTTAAATCAACTTCAAAATGAATATCCAGGGATAATAGATATTTTGAAAATCTGGATCTCAAATTATAAAGGTGCGAGGAAGACACAATTTTTGAGTTTGGGAAATGAAAAAGAGGCACTTGAAATAATTAAGTTAACTTCTCAACATTATAATCGTCATCATAAAAATTAATTTTCGTGCTAAAATCCTTCAAATTCTTGAGTTGCATTTTTATCTTTTTTCTTAGTGTATCTTTAAACGGTCAAGAAAACAATATGCAATTGCCTTTTCATCAAATACCAGATTATCCAGAATCCTATCATGCCTCTAATGTTTTGGCTCGGATGATAGACGGATTGGGTTACCGGTTGTTTTGGGCTACAGATGACTTGCGGAGTGAAGACATTTCGTATAAGCCTCACGGTGAAAACACCAAAAGTGTCGATGAAACAATGGATCATATATTGAGTTTATCCAGTACGATAAATAATGCGGTTCAAAATTTACCAAACATTCGACCAATGGTTGAATCGGAATTGAGTTTTGAGGAAAAAAGAAAAAATGCGTTAGTGTATTTAAAAAATGCTAGTGATTTTTTAAAATCTTCCGATCATGATATAGGCGAGATGAATGTTATTTTCCAGCGTGGTGAAAATAAGAGCAGCTTTCCGATTTGGAATTTGATCAATGGACAAATAGCAGATGCTCTTTATCATACCGGGCAATTGGTATCTTATAGAAGATCCTCTGGGAATCCCATAAATCCGATGGTAAATGTTTTCACAGGTAAAAATAGATCAGCAAAGTAAATTAGGTGGCTTCTAGATTTAGTTCGTAAAGCATCAATTCAACCGAGTCATTTGGCAGACTAATCATTTTAACAAAACTCAATCCTAGTTTTTCAAGGATCTTTATAGAAGGTATATTTTCTGGAATAGTGATGCCTTGTATTTTGGTCATGGATTTTAATGTCTTTATGTTTTGGAGTACGGCTTGACTCGCCTCAAAAGCATAACCATTTCTTTCAAATTCTTCTAGTACCGCGAATCCTATATCAGCCTCTTCTAAACCTTCTCGTTTATAAGCACCACATACACCTAAAAGTTCTTTGTCAGATTTTCTTTGAATGATAAACTGACCTACCCCCATTTCAAATTCTTGAGATGCAATAATATGATCCACAAATTTTGTAAGTGCTTCATCTGTATCGACTTCTCGGGGTCCGATATTTTTGATCCATTTTGGACTTGTAACCAGTTTTTGCACAAAATGTGCATGTTCATGTGTCGTGCTTATTAGATTTAATCTTGGCGTTTCAAGTAATTTCATCCTATCAATCCAGTTTTGTGTAAGATTGTTAATTGAGGTCCATAACAAGCGGCTATATTTTCTTTAGTAAAGGTCTCTTTAGTGTCGCCGTAAGCAATTAGGCGTTGATTAAGTAAGATAACTTTATTAAAGTAATTGTCTACGGAAGCAAGATCATGGTGAACGACCAATAGGGTTTTTCCTTCAGCGGCTAGTCTTTTTAAAATTGAGATGATTCGTTCTTCTGTAAGCATATCGACTCCTACAAAAGGTTCGTCTAGAAAAAATACTTCTGCTTTTTGTGCCAAAGCCCGCGCTAAGAAAACTCTTTGTTGTTGACCGCCAGACAGCTGTCCGATTTGACGATCTACTAGAGATTCGATTTCTAAATCTTTGAGGGCATCCATCACGATCTCGTGATCAGTGGCATTCATAGATTCGAATATTTTTTTATAAGGAAATCTCCCTTGCATCACTATGTCTCTCACCGTCGCAGGAAAGGACCAGTCAACCTCATCTTTCTGCGGCACATAGGCCACTTTTGATCTTACTTCACTTATTTCGTTTCCAAGTACTTTAATAACACCTGCATTTGGTTCGATCAAGTCTAAGATGGATTTGAACAAAGTAGATTTGCCAGCACCATTTGGACCTACCACTCCATAGATATTGCCTTTTTCTAAACTCAAATGAATATTACTCAATACACGTTTCTTATCATAAGAAACGGACAAGCCTTTCACCAAAATGGTTTCCATTATTTATTGAGTTTTAAAAATGCCAATACAAAACCACCAACCAATAATAAACCGGCAATAAGGTATAACCAGATATTATTATTGTTTTGATCACCATGATTATGGGATTGAGCACTTTCAATATCCTTACTTTTTGTCATGGCACCCACAATCGTTTGGGTGTTATGATTCAGCATCTCTACATATCCGAAAGCATCGCTTTCTTCGTCTCCAATAGAATCTGCAAATAATTCTCCACCAATAATCACATTATTGTCTTTGGCTATTTGATTGATCAATTTTGGATTGATGGTACTTTCCACAAATATTGCAGGTACCTTATTTTCATTGATCACTTTTTTAATTCTCATCATGTCATCTGTGCCTGCTTGGGCTTCAGTAGAAATCCCAACCAAGGCTTCGACACGTATCCCATATCGTTGACCATAATAGGCAAAAGCATCGTGTGAGGTGATTAAAACTCTTTGATCCAAAGGTATTTTTCGAATTTCATTGGTGATGTAATTGTCTAAATCTTCAATTTCTTTCCGGTACACTGTATGATTCTCGGTATAAAAAGCTTCATTTGCAGGATCAAGTTCTACGATAGATTTATAAATATTGTCGGCATAAACTAGCCCATTTGATGCATCCATCCACGCATGAGGATCAGTGGAATTGGCAAATTTATCACTGCTTAATTTGTTGACACCTTCTGTTATCGTTACAACCTTGGCTTTGCTTCCAGAATTTGCGATCAATTCATTTATCCAACCTTCAAAAGACAACCCATTTACGAGGATTAAATCTGCCTCAGTGACCAATTTTGCATCTCTTGGGGTAGGAGTGTGCAAGTGTGGATCGCCACCAATAGGTACGATGGCCTCCAGGTGATGTTTATCTTTAATTATGTTTTCTGCCATATCGTTAAATATTGAGGCAGAACTTATAATGTTTAATTTTTCTTGACCAAAGCTCGTAAGTGTACTTAGTACTAAAATTGCTAAAATGTATTTTTTCATATTATTTTCTTCTTACAAATAAGTTTTGACTGACCTTTTCTGAAATAACTGATTGCGAGGATTCATCCACAACAATTTTTAAAGAATTGTCAAATTTGATTTTTTCCAGGATCCGTATTTCAGTTCCCAGTTTTATGTTTAATGAATTTAAATATTCTAAAAATGGAGTATCATGTTCTTTAACTCCAAGGAGAATCGAGGAAGAACCCTCAGACATTTCACTTAAAGGCGTTTGGCTTCTAAGCATAAATTTACCTTCCGCATTTGGAATAGGATCGCCATGAGGGTCAAATCTCGGACTTCCCAAGAAAGCATCCAATCTGTGTATAAGATTTTCAGATTTGATATGCTCTAATTGCTCGGCAATATCATGTACCTGTTCCCATCGGAAATTTAGTTTTTCGACCAAAAAAACTTCCCAAAGTCTATGTTTTCGAATTAATTGAGTAGCATGCCTATTTCCATCATTGGTTAACGTAACTCCTCGATAGCGTTCGTAGTTGACCAGCTGTTTATCTGATAACCTTTTTATCATGTCGGTAACAGAGGCCGCAGTCGTTTTCATTTGCTTAGAAATCGCATTAGTACCTACAGATTTCTTTTCTTTGCCTGCAAGTTTATATACCGCTTTAAGATAGTTTTCTTCGGTATGCGTTATCAACATTGATTTGAATTTTATATCCCAAAGATATAAAGTTTAGATTAATCTAAAAAAAATAAAAAATATTGTCTAAAATGAGCTTTGAAGAGTTGACACATATCATAAAATCAAGAAAATCAGTTTTTCCAAAATCTTACAATGAGGAGCAAATAACCGATTTGGAAGTATTGAAAATTTTAGAAAATGCAACTTGGGCGCCAACACATAAAATGACAGAACCTTGGAGTTTTATAATTTTTCGGGGTGAATCCAAAAAGAAATTGGGCGAAGAATTAGTTCGTCTTTACAAAGAATTAACTTCTGAGGAAAAAATTTCCGAACGGAAAATAGAAAAGACGCAAAAGAAAATCCTCAAATCGCAAGCAGTAATTGCCATTGTTTTAAACACAAATCCACATCTTTTGCCCGAATGGGAAGAAATGGCTTCCATGGCCATGGCTGTCCAAAATATGTATTTAAGTTGCACAGCATTAAGTATCGGGTCCTATTGGAGTTCACCGAAAAGCATTGAGCACCTAGGTCCATTTCTCAATCTTGAAAACAAGCAAAAATGTAAGGGCTTATTCTATATGGGGCGCTACCCAACTAGTTTGGCATTCCCCGAAAGGGAAAGAACACCTATCGACGAAAAGATCAAATGGCGGCATTAATTCTTTACTGAACTAATATCTTTTTTGAAATGGAATTTGAGTTATCCATTTTGATCTGAACGTAATACATACCCTTTTCCAATTGAGCATTAACAAAGGAAAACTCTGTTATACCTGATTTTTGAACAAGGGCAGAATACAAAGTTTCAATTAAGCGTCCATTAGCATCTAAAAGTTCTATTTGAATTTTTTTAGTGCCGGTGGGAATATCAAACTCAATTGTACATCTTTCTGCCATTGGATTAGGATAAGCCTTGTGGACAATGGGAGACGCTAAATCTTTTGCTGAAGAAGAACCTTGAGGTTTTTTTAATGCAGTGATATAGGGGTGGTTTCTACCATTAAGAATTGTATGAAAGCCAGATATCCAAGCGACATCCGGATTGTCATAATCCCTTTGAGTACCTAAATAATCACCCCATCTCTCGTAGTCATAAGCACTACCTAACATCTGAACTGGTGCTGTTCCATCAACCACAGTTATTATATCAGAGTATCCTTCTTCATGCACATAATACATAGCAGATACCCCAGCAAATTTGGTAGGTGAAGAATGGTTAAAGGCTATGATTGCTTCTCGCTGATCTAGTCCATCGCCCGTATAAACGATTCCAGGATAACCTAATTCATAATCTTCGCCAATGATGTGTGTCAAGGCAATAGATCTCGTACCATATAAATCGCTAAGAACACCATGATATATTCCTGCCTTATTGTTGTTCAAATTACGTGTGTTGCCAACAAACTGTATTTGATCTCCTACAACAAAAGCTTCTAAAACTCGGGCATCGTTGGTTTGTAATCCGTCGTTAGATTGTTGTTCGGCATTTGGTGGTGCACCGTAGGGAGTGTCAGCTTGGATAAAGTCTACATTCAAAGCTGTATTAGGGTCATTAACTCCACCAGTCAATTCTAATATTAAAATTGTGTCGTTTTCTATATCGAAATTGCGATTCGAAAGAAAGAAACAATTCTGAAGTGCTTCTTCAGTACCACTCTCAACAGGACATAAATTTCTAATTGGAGCTCCTCCAAAATTAATATCATCCCAAAGGATCAATTCTAAATCTTCACCAGCATATCCTTTACTTTTATCCAATTGCCAAATAAGAGATTCTTCGAAGCCTAATTGCCAACTCTCATTATCCCTTAACAGGTTGACCGTCACTATCACATCAGTCTCCGAAAAATTGATCATCGGATAATCTGTCCAAGTATTGTCTTGGTTCGGATTGCCAGTTAGTGCATATGCATGCCAATCTCCAGTGGGGTCCGAACTGTCACTAAAGCAAACAATGATGTTGCTATCTCCGCTATCAAAGCCTCCAAGAAAAACAGCGACATAGCGTTGATGAATTGGATCAAACAATAATCGTGGATCAAATAATCTATCCAAATTTACATTCAAGCCATTCGCGAAAGCGGCCAAAGTAAAATTTTTAATAAATGCTCCACTACTCGATTGTACGGAAATATGGCTATTGATTGCGGAAACTATCGTGTCGTTAAACATTGCTAAATGATTATCGAGTGGTATTCCCCCTTGAACGCCTCCCACAATAAATCCTGCTTCAATTTCTGGTGGATTGACATCTCCTCTGTTAAAAATCGAAATGTTGTCGTTTTTAGGATGAAGAACGGCAAGTTCTTTTTTAAGATCAGCTAAATATTTTTTATATGAATTTCCCGAAACTGGAGGTGCTTCTTTATGAATAAGAGTTGCCAAATAAGGATCCTCGAGTTCACCAACATTAACAGTTCCTAATTTTTTTATTCCACTTACTTTGGTTTTTGAGTAGCTCGGAGTCTGGCATAGGCCAATGGCAAAAGATGTCAAAAACACTAATAGACTGACAACACACTTTTTCATAGTTAATATTTATGTTGATTAAGTTAGCAAAATGCCTTGATTTATGCGAAAGGACCTATAAAATATCTCATTGCATGTGTAAAACTAAGCGCCTAATATCTAATCGAATCGACAATAAAACAGTACTTTTGCGGCTGATTTAAACGAAAAATTTGTAATAACTATGGGACAAAACCTAATTTACGCAGTGCCATTTTTTGGATTAATAGCACTAGCTTACACATTTATAAAATCATCATGGGTTTCTAAACAAGATGTAGGAACTGAAAAGATGGGAAGAATAGCGGACAACATTGCAGATGGCGCTATGGCTTTCTTAAGAGCAGAATATAAAGTCTTATCAATATTTGTGATTTGTGTAGCACTATTGATGGGATGGAGCGGAATGCAGGAAGGATCTTCTCCTTTGGTAGCATTGTCATTTATTTTGGGTGCTATTTGTTCTGCACTAGCAGGATTTATTGGTATGAAGGTGGCTACTAAGGCAAATGTTAGAACTACCAATGCAGCTCGTGAAGGATTGGGTAAAGCCTTAGAAATTGCTTTTGCTGGAGGTTCAGTAATGGGTCTTGGTGTAGTTGGACTTGGTGTTTTAGGATTAGGAGGACTTTTCTTATTCTACAGTGGAATGGATGGATGGTCTATAGATAAGGTAATAACTGTATTGACAGGATTTTCATTCGGTGCTTCTTCTATTGCCTTATTTGCAAGAGTTGGTGGTGGTATTTATACAAAGGCAGCAGATGTAGGAGCAGATTTAGTGGGTAAAGTAGAAGCTGGTATTCCAGAAGATCACCCTTTAAATCCAGCTACCATCGCAGATAACGTTGGAGACAATGTGGGTGATGTTGCCGGTATGGGTGCCGATCTTTTTGAGTCTTATGTAGGATCAATCATTGGTACCATGGTATTGGGTGCAGCGTTTATGAGCAATCCAGGTTGGGCTGATCAGTTTGACGGACTTTCAGCTGTTTTATTACCATTGGCTCTGGCTTCAGTAGGTATCATTACTTCTATCGTCGGTACTTTTTTCGTAAAAGTAAAAGAAGGCGGTGATCCACAAAAAGCACTTAACATGGGAGAGTTTATCTCAGCTGGAATTATGTTGATTGCTACATTTTTTATTGTAAAAACTATGTTGCCTGCTGAATGGACACATAATGGAATTACTTATGGTTCTTTAGGTGTTTTTTGGGCGGTATTGATTGGATTGGCTTCAGGTCTCTTGATAGGAATTGTAACCGAATACTACACAGGTACTGGGACTAAACCTGTATTATCAATCGTAAAACAATCTGTAACTGGAGCAGCTACAAATATTATCTCTGGTTTAGGAGTTGGAATGATTTCTACAGCAATTCCAATCATCATATTAGCAGCTGCCATTATTGGTGCTCACCATTTTGCAGGATTATACGGTATCGCGATTGCTGCAGTTGGTATGTTATCCAATACTGGAATTCAATTGGCAGTAGACGCATATGGTCCGATTTCGGATAATGCTGGAGGTATTGCAGAAATGGCTGAATTACCAAAAGAAGTAAGACAAAGAACTGATAAATTGGATGCAGTGGGAAATACAACGGCAGCGATTGGAAAAGGATTTGCTATCGGAAGTGCGGCATTAACAGCATTGGCACTTTTTGCAGCATTCATGACTACCACTGGGATTACCGAAATCAATATCGCTAATCCAAAAGTTATGGCTGGGTTATTAGTTGGTGGTATGCTTCCATTTTTATTTTCAGCACTATCTATGAATGCAGTGGGAAGAGCTGCAATGGATATGATCAAAGAAGTAAGAAGACAGTTTAAAGAAATTCCGGCGCTTACAGCAGCTCTTGCCGTCATGAAAAGTAACGAAGGAAAAGAAATGAGTCAATGGTCGGATGCAGACAGAAAGACTTTCGAAGCTGCTGACGGAAAAGCTGATTACAGTAAATGTGTAGAAATATCTACCCGAGCATCAATTCGTGAGATGATTTTACCGGGTATAATTGCAGTGTCTTCACCAGTGATTGTTGGATTTGGTGGAGGAGCTGAAATGCTTGGTGGATTATTGGCAGGTGTTACTGTTTGTGGCGTACTTATGGCGATATTTCAATCTAATGCGGGTGGAGCATGGGATAATGCAAAGAAAATGTTTGAAGAAGGTGTAGATATCGATGGAAAAATGCATTACAAAGGTAGTGATGCACATAAAGCAACAGTAGTTGGGGATACAGTTGGAGATCCATTTAAGGATACTTCTGGTCCATCTCTTAATATATTACTTAAACTTATGTCTGTAGTGGCACTCGTCATTGCACCATTTTTATAGAAGGCAATTTCTAATTCCCTTAATGAAAAATACCATCTGCTTCGGCGGATGGTATTTTTTTTGCACTATAGGCATTAGATAGACTTAAAGAAGCGTTAAAAGAAGGTACAGGATAAACCCTTCAGCGAAAAGGAATGTCTTAATAGCAGTATATTTATATAATTGTAATTATGGAGTTAATGAAATTCAAAAAGTCAATTTTTATTGGTTTGTTACTTGGTGTTCTTGTCTTTGGAGCATTTTATCCTAGCGTCAATTTCAAGGAAAGAGAAAGTATGATTCTGCATGCTGTCATGAATTTTTTAGATCAAGCGCATTTCACACCTAAAAAGGTCGATGATAATTTTTCAAAAACCATTTTTGATAATTATCTAAAGTACATTGATGGGGGTAAAAGATTCTTGACTAAAAGTGATCTTAAACAATTAGAGCAGCATAAAACACAAATAGACGACCAAATGAATGGTCGAACCTTTGAGTTTTTTGAACTTTCATTGCAACTTTTGGATAAAGGGGTAGAAAAGGCCCAAAACTATTACCAAGAAGTGATTGATACGGATTTTGATTTTTCTAAAAAGGAAGAGTTAGAATTTGATAATGACAAAAAACCTTACGCATCCTCTGATGACGAACTCAAAGATTATTGGAGAAAAGTAGTTAAATATGAAGTGCTCAGCAGAATGCACGAGAAAAAAACTTCTCTTGAAGAGAAAAAGGATGATGAAGAGATCGAAGAAATGAGTGCTGAGGACATCCTATCAGATGCAAGAGAAGGCACTAAAAAAATGTATGATCGATGGTTTGAGAACGTAAAAAAGCTCAGAAGATCTGATCGTTTTGAAGCATATTTAAATGCGATTACCCATGGTTATGATCCTCATTCAGATTATTTTAATCCAAAAGAAAAGCAGGATTTTGATATTAACATGGGTGGAAAACTAGAAGGCATCGGTGCAAGACTTCGTGCTGAGGGTGATTACATTAAAATCGTAGAAATTATTCCTGGTGGCCCAGCATGGAAAGGTAAAGAACTTGAAGTAAATGATCTCATTCACAAAGTGACTCAAAAAGGTGAAGAGCCAATGGATATCACCGGTATGAGAATCGATGATGTGATTCAAAATATCAGGGGTAAGAAAGGTACAATTGTCATACTTACTGTCAAGAAGGAAGACGGAGAAATGGCAGACATCGAAATCACTCGGGATATTGTCAACATAGAAGAAACTTTCGCGAAATCTTTAATCTTGGATGTGCCAGATTTGGTAGATAAAGTAGGTTATATAAAACTTCCAAAGTTTTATTCATCTTTCGAAAAAGAAGATGGCAATAGTTGTGCAGTTGATGTTGCCAATGAGATCGAAAAGCTTAAAGCTGAAAATGTAAACGGGATTATACTCGACCTTAGATTTAATGGAGGTGGTTCTTTAAGAGATGTGGTGGACATGACAGGATTATTTATAGAATCAGGTCCCATAGTGCAGGTTAAACCTCGTGAACGTAAACCATTTGTTTACTCTGATAAAGATCCAGAAGTGAGATATGATGGTCCATTATTGGTTATGGTAAACAATTATAGTGCTTCTGCTTCAGAAATTCTGGCGGCTGCCTTACAAGATTATGGAAGAGCTGTGATTGTAGGTTCTAATTCTACTTTTGGTAAAGGTACTGTTCAAAGATTTTTTGATTTGGATGATGCCATTAGAGGGGGTAAAGAGTTTAAGCCTTTGGGTCAAGTAAAGATGACCATGCAGAAATTCTATCGCATAGATGGTGGTTCTACCCAATTAAGAGGTGTAACCCCAGACATTATCCTTCCTGATAATTATAGTTTTATCGAAACAGGAGAAAAAGAGTATGATGATGCAATGGAATGGACTAAGATTAATGCCATTCCAGATTATGATCAGAAAGTTTTTGAATTAGACAACTTATCCGAATTGGCTGCTAACTCAAAAAGGAGGGTTATGGCGCATCCAGATTTCAAATTGATCAGTGAAAATGCTTCTAGATTAAAACAAATGAGAGAAGAAACTTCGATTTCTCTCAATCAAAATGCTTTTGCATCTTTAATGGAAGCAAGAGAAAATGAAGCTGAAAAATTTGAAGCATTAATGGAAGATGATATTGAAGGATTGCAAGTAGCTACGCTTCTTTTAGATCAAAAGAAGATCGATCAGGACGAAGCTACAAAAGAAAAGCATGAAGATTGGGTAAGTGGAGTTAAGAAAGATATTTATATTGAAGAAGCGTTACATATCTTAGCAGATATGTCTAAATAATAGCATCCTGTGCCTTAATGTATTTATTAATGCCCTGTGCCTTAATGTGATAATAGGACCTTGTTTCGACAATTGTCGAAATCAAGGTCTTTTTTTAACTCCTACTCTTTAAGAATTTCTTTCTTGCGCTCACTTATTAGTTTGTTCACAATCAACTTTTTTCCTTCTAAAGATTCATCAGCCACGAACAAGAGTCTCTTTTTTCCTTTAAATCGAAAATATACCTTCTGCCCTACAGAAACGGTAACTCCGCTGTTAGACATAGGAGATAGATTAGGATTCATATAACCGGGTATTTTGAGAGGTATGTCTTTCATTGTTCTATTGAGAAGCGTGAAACTCACCTTTTTGTTAGTACTAGAAATGTTTTTGCCTTGACTAAATCCTACTACAGACGTTGTCATAAATATCAAAACGAATAAAATAGATCTCATAATTTTTACTTTGATTGGTAATACCGCAAATTAGTTTATTCGGTTTTTGCTAAGGGAGTTTATCTTTAGACATGCAATTTTTGAAAATTGAAAATTTATCAAAATCCTTTGGAGACAAAATCTTATTGGATAATATTTCATTCACTATTTCTAAAGGAGATAAGATCGGTTTGGTCGCTAAAAACGGATCAGGAAAATCAACATTTTTAAAAATCATTGCTGGTCAAGAAGCTCCCGAAGGCGAATTGGTTTCAGTACAACTGTTTAAAGATGTTAAGGTTGGATTTTTATGGCAACAGCCCGATTTAAATCCAAATGATACAGTACTCGAATCTGTTTTAGATCTTGACCATCCTCATGTAAAATGCATAAAAGACTACAAGCTTGCTTTACTTGAAAATAATCAAGAACAACTTGGAAAAACTCTTCAGATAATGGATGAGCTCAATGCGTGGAGTATGGAGTCGAAGGTTAAAGAAGTATTGTTCAAATTAAAAATTGACGATTTACAACAAAGGGTGAGCACTTTATCCGGAGGCCAACAAAAAAGACTCGCTTTAGCTAAACTAATATTATCCGAATCAGACTTTATTATTTTAGATGAGCCAACGAACCATTTGGATATCGAAATGATCGAATGGCTAGAAAAGTTTTTACAAAAAACTAACCTCACACTTTTTATGGTAACACACGATCGTTACTTTTTGGAAAGGGTGTGCAACAACATTTTAGAACTCGACAGAGGAGAGATTTACTTTTATAAAGGAAATTATTCTGAATTTCTTACCAAGAGATCTGCTCGACTCGAAAACGAATCTGTGGTATTAGCTAAAACAAAAAAGCTTTTTAAAAAGGAGTTAGACTGGATAAGAAGACAGCCAAAAGCAAGAGGTACTAAAGCAAAATCTAGGGTCGATAAATTCGATGAAATAAAAAAACAGGCGAGTAAAAGATTAGATGAAGATAAAGTGGAGATGTTGGTCAAATCATCACGGCTAGGATCGAAGATTCTCGAACTCCATCGAATATCAAAAAGTTTTGATGACAAAATAATCGTTGATGATTTTTCTTACAAATTTAAAAGAAAAGAAAGGGTAGGGATCGTAGGTCAAAACGGAACAGGTAAATCGACTTTTCTAAAATTGCTTACAGAAGAAATCCTTCCTTCAAGTGGCAGAATGGTAAAAGGAGAAACTGTTGTGTTTGGACATTTTAAACAAGAAGGTCTTCAATTAGAAAATGACAAACGACTTATAGACGTAGTACGAGATATCGCCGAATATATTCCACTCGAGAAAGGACAAAAGTTGACAGCTGAATCTTTGTTGGAGAGATTTTTATTTCCAAGGTCACAACAAAGGGTTTATGTTTCTCAGTTGTCAGGAGGAGAACAAAGGAGACTTCATTTATTGACCATTTTGATGGCGAATCCCAATTTCTTGATTTTGGACGAACCCACCAATGATCTGGACATCGTTACCTTAAATATACTCGAAGACTACCTTTTACAATTTCCAGGTTGTCTAATCATTGTTTCACACGATCGCTATTTCATGGACAAATTGGTGGATCACTTATTTATTTTTGAGGGCGATGGTCAGATTAAAGACTTTAATGGAAATTATTCGGCATATAGAGACATAAAGCGAGAAGAACAAAAGGTTTTGCCTAAAGTCAAAAAGGAGGCTGGGGTCACATCCGTGAAAGAAGAAGTTCGCAAACTTTCTTACAATGAAAAGAAGGAATTTAACCAACTAGAAACTGACATTGATAAATTAGAAAAAAGGAAATTGCAAATCGCAGAATTATTTAATGATGCGACCTTAGATCAAGAAAAAATAAAGGAGCTTTCATTAGAGTTGGGCAATATTCAAAATGATCTTGAACTGAAAGAAAATAGATGGCTCGAGTTATCTGAATTTATTTAATTATCAAAGAACTAAATGAGAACCTCGTTTTTCATATTTACGCTTATCTTATTAGCTTGCGGATCAAATAGCAAAATGAAATCTGCCAACTGGTTTGAAGGAGTTTGGCAATATGAAGGAATGGACAAAATTGAAAAATGGAATAAAATTAACGACTATGCTTTCCAAGGTTTGGTCCTATCTGGCAGTGGAGAAGATTTACGAGTGCTAGAATATTTGCGTTTATATAGGTTGGACAACAGTTGGCATTTGGCAGCTATCGTACCTGACCAAAATGATGGTCGCGAAATTACTTTCAATGAGACAAAATCAGCTGTCAATCAAATCCAATTCGAAAATCTCGAGCACAATTACCCTAAAAAGATTGACTATCTCTTACAAAATGATTCTACCATAATAGCCACCCTCAATAAAGGAATGGATAAAGAGTTAAGTTTAAAACTTACTCGTATTAAAAACTACTAGGCTTACAATTAACAAGGATACTTTAAAATACTTTTTCAAGCTGTTTTTCTTCTTTAGTATATAGATTATGTCCGTTCGTCGAAAGCCTGAAACTTAGTTAAACTGGATTGGGGTTATAGATGTAAATATTTTAGACATGAGCATCTTTAGGGTTTTACTTTCGATAATTTTTCCACCTCTCGCTGTTTTGGATAAAGGTTGTGGATCTATTTTACTGACATTTATATTGACACTTTGCGGTTGGATTCCAGGCGTGATCACGGCCTTGATCATTGTAAATTCAGATTGTAATTAACCCATTGGATACTTTTTATGTAACCACCATTTCATAAGCTATCATGATAATTACTCTTTTATTAATCATTCATCTAGTGAGAAAAGTATTTAAATCTAGTCCTTCCAAACCTTGACAAGTTGCCACTTTTGCAATAATTAAATTTTTGCAGATTTATACTTCTGGATGTTTTAGCTTTGCAATCGCAAAAATGAGCACGAGTAAAAAAATAGAGATTCTAAATCGTAAGGCTAAATTTGAATATTCTTTCATCCAAGAATACGAGGCTGGCATAATGCTTACCGGTACCGAGGTTAAATCTTTGAGAAATGGCAATGCCAGTATGAGTGATGCCTATTGCTTGTTTGAGACGGAAAACGAATTGATCGTCAAGAGTCTCTACATTGCTGAATATGAATACGGAAATATTCATAATCACGAAACCAGAAGAGATCGAAAACTTTTGTTAAAAAAAACGGAACTCAAAAAATTGCATAGAAGAGTTACCGAAAAGGGTTTAACCCTAGTACCATATAAGATTTACTTTTCTGAAAGAGGCTTCGCAAAAATTGTCATCGCGCTTGCCCAAGGTAAAAAGTCATTTGACAAACGTCAATCCATCAAAGAGCGTGAGAATAAAAGAGATTTAGATCGGATCAAAAAATCTTCAAATATTAATTAGATTTTCCTTCTTTTTTTATTCAAATTGTATTTAGCTCCTAAATAAACAGATAGCTTGTGGAGCTTATCTTCATTAGGACCTATACCATCACTATATTGAGCATATAAAGTGGGTTGAACATAGAACGATAATCTATTCGCAACCATCTGCTGAAACCCTATTCCTAAATCTACGGTAAGATATGTATTGTCAAAAATACTACCTCCTTCTAGGATACCTGGTTCAAAATCTTTTCTACTCAAATCAGGCTCGTGAAAAGCAGATTCCGCTGTTGGAGAAAGTGGTTCAATAACAGCATTATGAATATCAAAATTAGAATTGATTATCGCATGGAAAGAACCACCACCAAAGGCATAGAAACTGCTATTTTTTCCAATACTAATGTGCCTTTTAAAGTGTAAGGGTGCGCTAATCACATTAAAGAATATATCTTGAAGTGAAGTTTCGTAAGCACGACCAGCAGATTCGTAAATCTCTTTAATTTCTCTTGGTTGATACCTTACAGAAGAATACAATAAACCAGTTTCAATTTCTAAAGCTTTTTTACGGGCTGTAAAAATCAATCCTCCGGATAAGCCATATGTTTCAGAATAATGCCCTGAATTTTCATAGATTGGATCATCTGGGGACCTAATAACATATAAATCTGGCGAAAATGAACCTCCTAAAGCAAAGTCAAATTTTTTCTTTTTCTGTGTAAAGTTTATCAGTACATTTTCTGATAATTTTTGAACCTCTGTATTATGGATAGGCGAAGTACTGAGAGTTTCAATCGGATCGAACGCAAGTAGTTTCTCAGTATCTTCCTTGGCTAAATCCAAATCTTCATTAGTAATTATCGAATTTTGATCTTCTTCTTTGATTAAAAGAGAATTGTTGATCACTAATTTTTTTAGAGATTCGGCGTTGGGTCTAGTAATACCAGGATAAAAATCGATTTCATCTAATTGACTAATCCAATATTGATTCTCAAAATTTGCCTCACTTTGAATTCTATGCTCGCTAAGGTCGGTTGCAAATTGATTGTAAAAAGACTCTTGCTTTTGATCGAAAGCAAACAACATTGCTGTTTCTTGTGCTTTTCTTTCTTGATGATCTTGTACGATGGCAGCTCCTTTCCAATTCCAAAGAGTTAATAGCAGTAAAAAGACTATGATAAATTGGAGTATAGCAACATTGATCACTCGTTTCTTTACGAAACGCTCTTGATCTAATTTCTTTTCTAAGATTTCCCAATTTTTAGATTCGAAAGGAACTTGTTGACCTTTGATCTTTTCAATAATTGATTGATCGAATTCATGATCGAAATCAGATGTATCATCTGGACCAAATTCGTTATCGAGTTTAGCATTTAAATTGTCCCAATGGTCCGAATTGTAATCTTCTTTCCAATTGGACATAATATCTTTTATTTCCGAATCGAAATTATTTTTTGCCATAGTTCATTCCCTTGGAAAGCAGAAGTTCTTGCAATTTTTTTCTTGATTTTACAAGATTAGACCTAGAAGTACTTTCCGTGATTCCCATTACGTCAGCGATTTCCTTGTGCGAATATCCTTCAATTACATATAAATTAAATACAGTTCTGTAGGCTGGAGTAAGTTTATGCAAACAAGACAGAATCTCATCGGCAGTCATTGTGCTTACTACATCCGGATCTTTCGAAAATACTGTGTATGCTGTATCTAAATCCTCAGTACGTCTTCGCGACATCTTCCGATAATGATCTATGGCGGTGTTAATCATTATACGTTTAATCCAAGAATTAAGCGAAGTACCAACTTTGTATTTAGAAATATTTTTGAAGACTTTGATAAATCCTTCATGCATAATATCGATCGCTTCGTCTGAATTATTAGAGTAGCGTTTGCACAATGGCATTACTGAAGGATAAAACACTTCATATAGCTTTTGTTGTGCCCAGCGTTCATTTCGAACACATGCTTCGACAAAGCTTGATTCTTCTAAATTAAAGTCTAATACAAAATCCATACACGAAATTTACTAGATAAATTAAGGTCTAATCAGGTAAACTTATACTAATAACGAATAATTAACCTTTCATGCTGCCATAGCGACAATAAGCGATATGGTCTGTTAACAACTGATAATTAACTAATCAAATTGCCTAGACTTGTGTATTGTTGCTTAACTCTTTTCCTAAATAAACAAGTGCATCACCTTCCTTAATTGCTCGTTGATTACTCACTGATACAATGTTGAGGTTTCCGTCCTTATCCTTTATGAAACATGGTATGCTTTGAGATTCTTGATTAAGATTTTCTAAGAATTTTGTTAATGCTTCTTGACTTTCGAGTGGGATTTCATGAAAATTAGGATAATCTCTAGCCACTTCAGAAAAATGAATAAAGTCATCATTTTTCGAAAAAAGAACATTTTTTTCAACTTCATCTAAATTTTTCTCATCTGTAGAAACAATTTTAAATGCACCGTTTTCACCGAAATTTTTAGATAGTTTCTTTAAAGCAAAATTGTTGACATCATTACTTCCTGTTAGCGCCATTAAGAAACCCATATTGTTTAGTTCAATATTGTCTCTGATATCATCAGAATAAATATTTGCATGAAAAGCAGTTATGCCTTCAGCTTTTGCTTTAGAAATATTGGTCGGATTATTATCCAAGAGTGCTACAGGTTGATTTTGTGATCTCATGTATGAAGCCAATAATCTAGCAGCCTTACTAGCGCCAATAATCAATGTACCGTTACTCTTTGTGATCTTAACACCTAACAAACCTGCGACAAACCCAGCCGTCGTTGCATTTAGCAATACCGTACCCAATACGATCATAAAAACCAAAGGAGTAAGCATTTCGGCACCAGGAAAAGGAGCACTTAAGCCTTCTGCGATCGCATTGGCATTGATCTTCATCAACTTCGTACCAAATAGTGAAGCAATACCGGCTGCTACAATTCCTCTAGGTCCAACCCACGAAACAAAAAGTTTTTCGTTTAATTCAAGAGAACTATTGATGGAACTTAAGAACACGCCTAGAGGCCTTACCACAAGTATTACCGAAAGAAACAACAAAGCTGCTTTCCAATTTAATAATAACTGTAAATCATCAATACTAATATTCGCCGCAAGTAAAATAAATAGCATAGAAATCAATAACACCGCTAAAGATTCCTTAAAGTATAATATCTCGTCGAGGCTAGGCATGTCAATATTGGCTATTACAGTACCCATCACCACAATCGTTAAAAGTCCTGAATCCGGAACCAATAATCCTGATCCAACGAAAACCAAAAGTACCACAGCCAAAGTAAACACGTTCATCAGGTAATGAGGAACCCAATGTCTCTTAATAACTTCCTTTAAACCGTAAGCGGCTATTCCACCCAACGAAAATCCAACCAAGGTCAAGGTTATAAAATGCTTCAAAGCTTCGACGCTAAAAGAACCATGTTCTCCATGACCACCTACATGTCCGCCGACCGTGCTAGCGAGAAACTCATATACAAGTACAGCAGCTAATGCACCGATTGGATCAATTAAAATACCTTCCCATTTTAAAATATTGGCTACATCTTTCTTTAAAGGAATGTTTCTCAAAATCGGTGCAATTACTGTAGGACCTGTTACGATAATCAAAGCCGCAAATAAAAAGGATAACGACCAACTCAAATCAACAATAAAATGAGCAGCTAAGGTTGCTAACACGAAAGTCACAAGGGATCCTAGAGAGATTAGTTTTCCAACGATGCTTCCAATCGAGGATATTTCATTCCGCTTTAGCGTTAAACCTCCTTCGAAGAGAATAATCCCGATGGCAAGTTCGACAAAATAAAACAAGTTGTCCCCAGGAAACAAACCTCCTTCACCATTGTAAATAGGATTTAACCACTTTTCTTTACCATGATCTAAAAATTGGTCCGACATCCAATAAGGTGCAAAAGGTCCTACTGCTAATCCGATTAAAATCAAAGGTAAAATGGCTGGTACTTTAAACCTCCACGCCAACCATTGTGCAAAAATTCCTAGGATTATAATACTTGCTAATTCTACCATTGATTCTTAGGTTTAAGATCTTCAAATATCAGAAATCTTTACTAATCCTGTATTAATCTCAGCCTTTCGTTTTTTAATTCTATTGCGAGAAAGCAATGATATCATGTACTGTTTGGTACTTTTGCAGCTTGATTTTGCAATCATTATGTCGAGAATCGAAGAGATAAAAAAGAGAAAGACTTTTGGAATAGTATCACACCCGGATGCAGGTAAAACTACATTGACCGAAAAACTTCTGCTTTTTGGAGGTGCGATTCAAACAGCTGGAGCCGTAAAATCCAATAAAATAAAGAAGCACGCAACTTCAGATTTTATGGAAATCGAGAAACAAAGAGGTATCTCTGTAGCTACTTCGGTAATGGCATTTGAGTACCGTGATAAGAAGATTAATATACTGGACACACCAGGTCACAAAGATTTTGCAGAAGATACTTACCGAACATTGACCGCTGTAGATAGCGCCATTGTAGTCATAGATGTGGCGAAAGGTGTGGAGGCGCAGACTGAAAAATTGGTTTCAGTTTGTCGAATGAGGGATACACCAATGATAGTCTTTATCAATAAAATGGATCGTGAAGGTAAGGATGGATTTGATCTTTTGGATGAGATTGAAGCTAAATTGGGATTGACCGTTTGTCCACTTAGTTGGCCTATTGGAATGGGTCAACGTTTTCAAGGGGTTTATAACCTATACAAAAAGGAGTTAGTCCTTTTTAGTGCTCATGGCAAGCAAGAGGATGAAGCCATTTTAGTCATCAATGATCTCAGTGATTCTATTTTAGAAGATAAAGTTGGAAACGCTGCAGCGAAAGAACTTCGTGAAGAAATCGAAATGATTACCGAAGTCTACCCAGAATTTGATCATCAAAAATATTTAAAGGGAGAGTTGTCACCTGTCTTTGTGGGTAGTGCCATAAATAATTTTGGTGTTAAAGAAATGCTAGACTGCTTTGTAGAAATTGCTCCTAATCCCTTGCCGAGATCCACAGAGGAAAGAGAGATTGATCCTTTTGAAGAAAAGTTTACAGGCTTTATTTTTAAAATTCACGCCAATATTGATCCAAAGCATAGGGATAGAATTGCATTCTTGAGGATTTGTTCAGGAATCTTTAAAAGGAATACCAATTACTATCATGTGCGCCAGGATAAAAAGATGAAATTTTCCAATCCTACCTCATTTATGGCTTCTCGAAAAGAAGTGATTGACGATGCTTACCCGGGAGATATCGTAGGATTATATGATTCTGGAAATTTTAAAATAGGTGATGGTTTGACCGAAGGAGAAAAATTAAATTTTGTTGGGATTCCGGCCTTTTCTCCCGAACAGTTTAGATATGTCGTCAATACGGATCCAATGAAGTCAAAGCAATTGGCGAAAGGTATTGACCAATTGATGGATGAAGGTGTGGCTCAGGTTTTTACCAAAGAGATCAACAATCGAAAAATAATCGGAACCGTTGGTGCCCTTCAGTTTGAAGTAATTCAATACCGTTTGAAAAATGAATACGGAGCTTCTTGCGATTATGAGCCAATTGGATTGCATAAAGCCGTTTGGATCGAATGCGAAGATGCCGATGCATTGAAAGAATTTAAATCTCAAAGAAAGAGAGATTTAGCCTTGGATAAAGATGGAAAATTAGTAATGATGGCCGAATCCGCTTGGTCATTAAAAATGGCACAAGAAAATCACCCTAAAGTGAAATTTCATTTAAGCTCAGAGTTTTAATTCCAAAGGGTGACAAGTTTTCGAAATCTGGTCAAAAGATTAGATAAGTTATTTATGAAAAATATATTTTCCTTCTTCGTTGCTCTAGTTTTTTTGTCTGCTTGTAATCACAATATTGACGACCTTTCCAAATTTGATTTAAACGAAAAAGAAAAAAGATCTTGGGACTATTTTCAAAGTGAAATGGTCAATTTGGGCTTCAAATATCCGAGTGATGAAATGGAGGCCAAGGATTCTGATGATGTAAAAAATGCGATACATATCTATGATAACACTCATAAAGATGGAAGCAATAAGTTTAATATGATTATCAAACCTTTTGATGGAGGTGAGGGTAGACTGAAAGACGTTGGAGATGATCTTGTTCAAGGAACAAGTTTTAAGTTTAATTATGCTAGAGCCCATTCGGGAATTATAAACTATGGTCGCACCAAGGCATATCAACATGAGTATACTACTTCAACTTTTTATGGAGTTGAAACGAGACATTACCAGTTGATTTTTCCGCTCGAAGGTGAAAGAATACTTGTTAACTTTTCAGCTGACTCAAGACACTTCTTTCCGTCCAAAAAGAAAATGCACAAGATTTTAAGATCCATTGTCGTCAAATAAAAAATGCGAAAAACTTCCAAGAAAACACATCATGTCTATGTTGTAGAATTGAGTAAAAGGATTTGGACAGAAAACCACAAGTTTCGTGCTGCTAACCCTCACTATATGGGAATTAAAGAATGTCTTTATGTTGGCATGACAAGCGGTACTCCAGAAGAAAGATTCGAAAAACATAAAATAGGAGCTAAAAGCAAAAAGGGATATAAAATATCTTCTTACGTCGTTGAAAAGTATGGTCTTTACCTACGTCCGAGTTTGTACGAAAATTTTAATCCATTGTCCTACACCGATGCCAAACTCATGGAAGAGCGATTAGCAAATACCCTAATTAAAGAAGGATATGCAGTTTGGTGGAATTGATCTTTTGCATTCTTGATGTTCTTTTTGATAAATTTGATCAATGTCAAATTTTAAATACAATTATGCTTTTGCTACTGGTCACCAAGTCACTTCGGAAGTTGCAGAATTAATTCTTGCCGATGGGGGAAATGTATTTGATGCTACTGTAGCTTGTTATTTGGCATCTTTTATTTCTGAGCCAATGATGGCTTCTGCTGGAGCAGGTGGTTTTGCAAATATACTTTTGAAAGATGGGACAAATTTCATTTTAGATTTCTTCTGTGAAACGCCAAAAGTAAAATTGACACCTGCTATTTATAATGAGGTTTCTGTTGATTTTGGTGAAAGCACAGAATTATTTTATACGGGAGCAGCTTCTATGGCCGTGCCTGGAGCTATGGCAATGATATCTTTTTTGAGCAAGCATTATTGTCGGATGCCTTTGGTGGAACTAGTAAAACCTGCCATCGATTTGGCAAGTAATGGTTTAATTTATACAAACTTTCAAGCTGAGGATACAAAACTACTTGCTAATATCCTTCTACAATCTGAAGAAGGAAGAAGATTATTCACCCTTGGATCAAAACTGATTAAAGAAGGGGATCTTTTTAAACTAGCGCAATATGCAGATTTTTTAGAAAATTTTGCGAGAGAAAAATTTGATTGGTTTTATAAAGGTGAAATTGCTCAGTCCATCCACAAATATTCCGTGGAAAACGGAGGACATATACGATATCAGGATTTAGTAGATTATCAATTGAGGGTTAGAAGACCATATAATTTTGGTTTTAGATCCCGTGAAATTAGTGTGCCATCCCTTCCTAGTTTAGGAGGTGGTTTAATGAAAATATTTCTTGATCAATTTGAGGATTCAAGCTACGAGGTCTTGGAAAATCAACATTTTTTAGCCCTTCGTTCCGCATTCGCGAATGCGCAACCATATTTAGAAAATCCTAAGAAATTATTTGAACTTCTCAAGCTCATTGAGGACGATGAATTTAGTAATCGAATTGCAGGAGGAACCTCTCATTTTAACATAGTCGATAAATTTGGAAATGCGATTGCACTTTCTACTTCCATTGGGGAAGGCTGTGGGTTTTTTATTCCTAATACAGATATGCAAATGAACAATATGTTGGGTGAACCAGGCTTAATGCCCTCTGGTCTGGGCTCCTGGTTAGAAGCAAAGAGATTAAATTCCATGATGTGCCCGACATTGGTATTTGATGAGCAGAAAAAATTAGAACTCTTAATTGGTTCTGGTGGATCTTCTAGAATTCCATTTTCAATTGCTCAAGTTTTGATAAATAAATATCTATCTCAAAAGAATCTAAAGGATTCCATTTTAATGCCCAGGATGTTCGAATCATCCGATAAAATTTATCTCGAGCAAGGTTTTAATTTCGATAAAAATTCGATTGCTAAAGAAGTGGTAGAATGGAAGAATTTAAACATGCTTTTTGGTGGAACACATTGTATCGATTTGACTCAAAATCTTGCCTATGGAGATCCGAGAAGAGAAGGTCACGCAAAACTGGTTTGAAGTGATTTATGAAACAAAAAAGGCCCGCAATAATTGCGAGCCCTAAATAATTTCTAACAGAAAATTTTATTTAGCAATACTAAATCTCTTTCCGATGAAGTAATCAGAATTAGAAATTTGTAATAGGTAGTTTCCACTAGGTAGTTCGCTAACATTTAGAGAACTAATTTGAGAAGAGTTTAGGTTCACATTCATAACACTCTTTCCTGACATATCGATTACCGTCATATTTACTTTTCCATTTAGCTCTATCGCATCTAAATTGATAAGCAATTTGTCACTAGTTGGATTTGGATAAACAGTTATAGAGGCAGGATCAATCAAATCCTGTGTATTGGATAATGGATCACCAAAAACGTATTCTCCAGTATCTGATCTAAAAGTTACACCATAAGTTCCGGCTACCGTTTGAATATTAGCACCATCCTGTGTTCCAGTTCCATTAGGAAAGTCTTCTGCTCCCCAATTGACAGCCCAGTCATCTTCTGCTCTAAATTTTATTCCAGAACTGGAATCCATTGGGTCAAAGTCCGTTAAAGTTGCCGAAGCCAAAGTCCACAAATTAAAATCTCCTGCATCTTTTTCCATATCAACGTCTACATCCCAATCTCCATTTGGTCCTGAAAGTCCAATCAAGCCAACAGTGCCATACTCAACTACTTCTGTAAATGTGTAATCACCATTGATAGAGTTTAGAGTAATTATATATTCTCCTGCTGTAACAGGAATGTTAGCACCATCAATAGTACCCGTACCAATTGGAAAGTCTCCTGAACCCCAGTTTACCGGCCAATCATCTTCAGCTCTGAATTTTGCCTCTCCATCAGTTAGGTCCATCCTGATCGACCATAAGTGAGGATTGTTAGGATCTTTTTCCATATCTGTATCCGTGTCCCAAAGTCCAGGTGTAGCATCTCCAATAATACCAACTGTGGTAAATTCTTGGACTTCTGTAAACTTATATGCTCCTGTGGTTGAATTAAATTCTACAAAGTAATCACCTGCAGCAGGTACCGGAATATCTCCACCTCCTGGTAAAGCAATACCTGAAGGCCAAATCGTATCTCCCCAGTTGTCAGCCCAGTCATCATCTGCTCTAAATTTACAAGCGCCTTCAACTAGGTCAATTCGCATTCTCCAATCCTCCACAGAACCTGGTCTAAGCATCATATTGGTATCTACATCCCATCCACCTGGTGTAGCATCACCGATTAAGCCGATACTCGCGAAAGTATTGTCTTGATCAAATAAGTATTCTCCAGATGAGCTATCTAATGTAATGAAGTACGTGCCATCAACTGGAATTGGAATATCAGCTCCATCTTGTTCGCCTATACCGGCAGGAAAATCAGCAGATCCCCAATTAGTGGCCCAGTCATCTGCAAATCTAAATTTTGCATTTCCCGCGACTAAATCCATTTCGATAAAGAACTTGTTTGGATCAGTTTGATCTTTGTACATATCAGTGTCTGCATCCCAAAGACCAGGCGTGGCATCACCAATAATTCCAATGTCACTATCTACATCGAAATTATATTCTCCAGTAGCAGAATTAAAAGTAATCAAGTAATCACCTGCAAATACAGGAATATCAGCTCCATCTTGTTCACCTATACCGGCAGGAAAATCAGCAGATCCCCAATTTACAACCCAATCATCATCTTGTCTAAACTTAGCAGCACCGTCAAAAAGTGTCATTGATATAGTCCATATATCTGGGTTCATTGGATCTTGTGTCAAATCCGTATCCGTGTCCCAAGCACCAGGCGTGGCGGAGCCTATAATTCCAATGGATTGTCCAATCAGAAAATTGGAAGAAGCCAAAAGAAAGGCAAAAAGTAAAATTTTTTTCATTTAGCAATAATTTAATTTTTCAAGAATTTATTTTTTGAAGATTTCAACTCTAGCTAATAAAATTCACTAATAAATACTAGCTTAGTGTTAATATGACACAATATACATTATTTTGTCATCGAAATGTAAGGCAAACATTATTTTTAAGGATTGCCAGAAAAACGATAAAGCTTATAAAACTATGAAGATCAACTTAATAAAGATCTTGAGTGTGATAGTGATTCTTTTATTTTCTGTTTTAGAATCGCGAGCACAAAAGAAAATTAAAGGAACCGTTTTAGATAAGTCCACTCTGGAACCACTCATAGGGGCTAATGTACTCATCACTGGAAGTTCTAATGGGACGGTAACAGATTTTGATGGAAATTTTACTCTACAAATAACAGACACCGATGAATCTCTCACTATAAGTTATACAGGGTATACCGAAGCATTGGTGCCATTAACAAATGAACGAGCATATAATGTTTTATTATCTAGTGGTGAACTTTTAGAGCAAGTTGTGGTGATTGGATATGGAACGATCAAGCGAGAAGATGCTACAGGTTCTATCCAATCAGTAAGCTCCAAAGATTTTAACAGAGGAGCACTTACAGGTCCACAAGAGTTACTTTCTGGAAAAGTGGCAGGCGTAGCCATTACCTCTTCTGGAGATCCCGGAGGTGGGTCCAAAATCAGAATTAGGGGTGAATCTTCGTTAAATGCAAATAATGATCCATTGATTGTTGTCGACGGTATCCCACTAGAAGGGGGAGATATTGATGGAAATAGAAATCCATTGGATATTGTCAACCCTAATGAGATCGAAACCTTCACGGTTTTAAAAGATGCTTCTGCTACAGCCATATATGGTAATAGAGCGGCTGGAGGTGTGATTCTGATCACCACCAAAAAAGGTAAATCGAGTAAAAAATTATCAATAGGTTATGCAGGTAATGTGAGTAGGGGAGAGATAAGCAATAAGGTTGATGTACTCACTAGAGACGAATATATTGCCGCCATTGATTCTTTTTTCTCGGATCGAGATCTGGCAAAAGCGAACCTAGGTATGGCTGATACAGATTGGCAAGATCAAATTTATCAAAAGGCCTTTGGTCATGAGCACAATCTTAATTTCTCTGGAGGATTAGAAAACCTACCATATCGATTGTCTTTAGGATATCTAAATAAAGATGGTGTGCTATTAAGTGATAATTATCAAAGAAATTCCTTAGGCTTAAATATAAATCCTGGCTATTTAGATAATAGACTGCAGTTAAATTTGGGTGTCAAAGGATCCTAAGAATCGATTTGCTGATCGTGGTGCCATTGGAGGTGCACTTAGTTTTGATCCGACTCAAGATCCATTTGATTCTGAAAGTCCTTATGAAGGATATACTACATGGGTGGATGGCAATGGAAACCCTGAATTCATAGCTCCAACTAATCCATTGGCACTCTTAGATTTAAAAGAAGATCGATCTAATGTAAATCGAGTACTACTCAGCGCAAGTGCAGATTATAGATTTGCGAAACTGCCTGAACTAAGAGCAAATCTAAATTTGGCCAATGAAAGAACTAACTCTACGGGTACAGTCATCATCAATCCAAATGCAGCATTTAATTTCGATCCTTTGACTGGAGGAGGCACGAATAACAGATATGATCAAATTAAGTCAAATGATCTACTCGAGTTTTATTTAAATTATAAAAAGGAATTAAAGAAAAATGGCATTGATTTGATGGCTGGATATTCTTGGCAACATTTTAAAGAGGAAAGTAGCTTTAAAAATAGCGATACAGCAGGTACACCATCCGAAACTCAAGAAGGACAAGATGCAAGCGAACTTTATTTGCTTTCGATGTTTGGGAGGTTAAATTATAGTTACAATGACAAGTATTTGTTGACCTTTAGTTTGAGACGAGATGGCACAAGTCGCTTTTCTCCAGACAATAGATGGGGTATCTTTCCTGCCGCTGCTTTGGCAATAAAATTAATTGAGAATGAAAAAGAAACCTTAAACGGTTTAAAGCTTAGGGTCGGTTGGGGAATAACTGGACAAGAGAATATTGGAAATAGATATGCGTATCTCCCTCAATATACTTATGGCTTCGAAAATGCTCAATATCAATTTGGAGATCAATTTATTCAGACTTTACGTCCAGAAGGTTATGATGCCAACATCAAGTGGGAAGAAACAACAACTATTAATGCAGGTTTAGACTTTTCTATCATAAAAAATCGACTTTCAGGAAGTATTGATATATATCAAAGAGACACGAAAGATCTTCTAAATAGGATTCCCGTTCCTGCAGGTACAAATTTGACAAATTTTATCACTACTAATGTAGGTGATATGCGTAACCAAGGGATAGAATTATCTCTGAACCTAACACCAATTAGAACAACAAAAATGGCTTGGGACATCGCCTTTAACGTCGCTCACAATACGAATGAAATTACAAAATTGACTGCCACAGATGATCCAGAATATCAAGGCATTCTAGTTGGTGGAATTTCAGGAGGAGTAGGATCAAACATTCAGATTCATAGTGTAGGATTTGCTCCTTATAGTTTTTACGTCAAAGAGCAGGTTTACGACGAAAACGGATTAATCAGTGAGGGTGAATTTGTTGATTTAAATGGAGATGGTATAGATAATGATTTTTATAGGCTTCACAATCCGGCACCTAATTATTCTTTCGGATTCTCAAGTAACTTCAATTATCAAAATTTTGGAATATCAATAGGTGCTAGAGCCTTGACTGGAAATCATGTATACAATAACGTACAGACAGATATGGGTTACATTAACCGAATGGTTACAAGTACAGATGTTTTATGGAATGTCAATCAGTCTGCAATTGATCTAAATGTTTTAGATCAAGGAAACTTAACGTTTAGTGATCAATTTATTTATGACGCTTCATTTTTACGAGTAGACCACATAACCTTAAATTACAATCTTCGATCCTTGTTGAAAAGAAGATCTGGCCTTTCATTTACAGTTCAAAATCCATTGCTAGTGACAAATTATAAAGGACTCGATCCAGAAACTGACAACGGAATCGATAATAATGTTTACCCAAGACCTAGAACATTTGTGCTGGGTTGGAATGTTCAATTTTAAAACAAGAGAAATCATGATAAATAAAAATATAAAGAACTTCTTTTTAGGATTTGTGTGTTTGTTCAGTTTGGCATCTTGTTTTTCTGATCTCGATACTACTCCTATAGATGAGGATGTAGTCACCTCCGAGTTGGTGTTTGAAAATACTGATTCATATGAACAAGTATTAGCTAAGCTCTATTCTGGATTGGCTGTTTCTGGACAGCAAGGTCCTGCAGGGCAAGCCGATATAGAAGGAATAGATGAAGGCTTTGGTCAGTATTTAAGAGCGCTTTGGTACCACCAAGAATTTCCTACAGACGAAGCACTTGTAGGCTGGAATGATCAAACAATCGGAGATTTTCACGATCAAGATTGGTCAGCAACTGATGGTTTTATTTTTGCTTTTTACAGCCGAATATTTTATCAGATTTCAGCTTGTAATGAATTTTTAAGGGAGACCACTTCGGAAAAGCTATCCGAAAGAGGCCATGAAAGTGTAGCCAATGAGATAGAAGCATATCGACAAGAAGCTAGATTCTTACGCGCCTTGAGTTATTGGCATGCACTTGATCATTTTAGAAATGTACCTTTTGTAACCGAAGAAGATGCGGTTGGTCAATTTTTTCCAAATCAAATTCAGGGAAATGATCTTTTCGATTATCTCGAAGGAGAATTGCTTGAAATAGAAAACACGATCGCTCCGGTAAGATCAAATGCTTATGCTCGAGCTGATCAAGGTGCCGTTTGGGCGCTTTTAGCAAAGTTGTACATGAACGCGGAAGTTTATACCGGAGTTTCGAAATGGAACGAATGTCTAGAATATTGTAATAATTTGATCAACGCAGGATATCAATTGGATGAAGAATATGAACATTTATTCTTGGCAGATAATCATAATTCTAACGAAATAATTTTCCCAATTGCCTTTGATGGAGTTAATACTCGAACTTGGGGTGGTATGACGTTTATCATACGTGCCGCGATTGGCGGATTGATGGATCCACTCGATTCCGGGGTTTCCGGTGGCTGGGGAGGTGTTCGGACGACAAAACAATTGGTCAATAATTTTGGAGATATTGGTGGTGTTATTATAACGCCTTCAATGGGGAATACGGTCCAATATCCTAAAATCTACACGCCTGGATCATTCCAAGGATATGATTACAGTGATACAAACAATGCATTGTCCTCGGTTGATTCTGACATGAGGTATGAAGGTTACAAATATTTTCCTGACCCAAATGGGACCTTTAGGATTGCAACCATTCCGTCGGAATCCGCTCCTTATTTTGGAGACAACGATGGTGACGGAACCCTAGAACAATTTGGAGATGACATCTTAGTTGCAGAACCAGGATTATATAAAATCAATGTTGATTTAAATGACGATACCTATACACTTGAAAAAACTGAGTGGGGAGTTATAGGGGATGCCATTGGTAGCTGGGATACAGATGTCGATATGACATGGGACGCCGATTTAGGAGCGTTGGTTGCGAATATCACTGCCGTGGAAGGAGAGTTTAAGTTTCGTGCAAATGATTCATGGGATTTAGAATTAGGTGACAACGGAGCGGATTCAGTTTTGGAGTATGGAGGTGCTAATATTTCAATTCCTCAAGGAGATTATGAGGTAATTTTATTTATAAATCGACCAGATTATTCTTTGCAAGTGAGACTTACGAGCTTCGACAGAAGGCCATTCTTCTTTAGTGATGGACAGAGCCTAGAAATCGAAGATATTGCTCAATTTACAAACGGGTATGCGGTAAATAAATTTAAAAATATCACTTCCGCTGGACTGATAGGATCTGATACTGATTTTCCGGACACCGATTTTCCTTTATTTAGATTGGCCGACTTCAGATTAATGGCGGCAGAAGCCATCCTTAGATCTGGAGGTAGTGCTTCCGAGGCTGCTGATCATTTTAATGCGGTTAGAGAGAGAGCTTACAAAGGTACGGCTGGTAATGTCACTGCTGCTGCGCTAAATTTGGATCTTATTTTAGAAGAAAGAGCTAGAGAGCTTTATTGGGAGTGTCATAGAAGAACAGATTTGGTCCGTTTTGGACAGTTCACTGACGGAGAATATGTATGGGCATGGAAAGGGGGCGTGATGGAAGGTCAATCTGTTCCGTCATTTAGAGACATTTATCCGATCCCTGCAGCAGATATTGGAGCAAATCCAAATTTGGATCAGAACGATGGATATTAATTTTTAAAGGCTAAATACCACCATATTGAAAGTATATCAAATTTTTATTCAAATCTTGGCTTTCCAATCATTTTTATTAATGATTGGAAAAGCTCAATCCTTTACTGATGTTAGTTCTGAATCGCTGTTTAATCAGATTGGACAAAATAGAGGCGTTTCCATAGTAGATATCAACCAAGATGGAAAAGAAGATTTTTATATTTCCCGCAAGGGGAAAGAAAACTTACTCTATATAAATCAAGGCGATTTTAGTTTTAATGAGATGGGAGCTGATTATGGATTGAATTTGATAGATGATACTACTGGAAGTTTGTGGTTTGATTTTGACAATGATCGAGATATGGACGTCTTGATTTTAAATCAATTTCAGGCTTCTAAATTATTTGAAAATCAAAATGGTCAATTTGTAGATGTAAGTTTTCTCAAGGGTATTAATATCAACGGAAATATTCAGTCATTTAATGCAGTAGATTTTGATAATGATGGTGACTTGGATATTTATTGTGGGAGCTTTGTTTCAGAAAATTATTTATTGATTAATGAGAATGGACAATTTTATAACTACACAACTCCTTCTGGAATAGGTAATGCAGAAAAATCCATTGGTTCTGTATTTTTCGATTATGATGATGATGGAGATCAGGATCTATATCAAGTCAGAGATGGAAACGAAGGAAACCTATTCTATCGAAATGATGGTGGGTATTTTACTGATGCAACGGATTTAACCAACACTGGTTATCATGGCCAAGGTATGGGAGTAGATGTTGCGGATATTAATAATGACGGTAAACTCGATATTTACTTTTCAAATCTATTAGAGAATGTACTGTACGTTCAAAATGATTTCGGCTCTTTCGAGCAAATTCAAAACCAGTTAACGGACGATAAAGGTATGGGTTGGGGAACCCTTATTTTTGATAGTAATAACAACGGGTTTAAAGATATTTACATTGCTAATGACAGTCATTTTTTGGTAGAGGGCGAAATGTATCCGAACAAATTACTAGTTAATCAAGGTGATTTGTCTTTTAGTGCTCCTAATATGGATGCACTATTAAATAATGATTTTGCAAGTTATGGTGCAGCAACCGGAGATCTTAATAATGATGGTAAATTGGATATTGTTATTGCCAATTCCGCAACTGAAGGAATACAAGTTTTCCAAAATACGAGCTCGGCAAAGAATTATTTAAAATGTGCACTAATTGGTGACGAATCCAATAGTTATGGCATTGGTGCTAGATTGGAGTTGACCAGTGCAAACGGTGTATATGTAGAGGAGATAAAGTGCGGAAGTAGTTATGTTTCTCAAAACTCTTTAAAAGTCCATTTTGGACTCGGCAATACCGAAATCATAACTGAGTTAAAAATAAAATGGCCTTCAGGTAAGGTTCAGGTCTTTGAAAACATCGAAGTAAATCAAGATTTATTAATTCACGAGAATTTGGGCCTAATGGGCGGTGGACCTGTTGTATATACCGATCCACCTTTTCCCACACAAACTGATGACATAACGGTTTATTTTGATGCCTCTCAGGGCAATGCAGCATTAAGTGGTTTTACCGGCAATGTATATGCACACACAGGTGTCATAACCTCTGAAAGTACCGCACCTAACGATTGGAAGCACGTGCAAGGAAATTGGGGAACTGCAGATCCAAATGTAATAATGACCAACGAAGGTGACGATTTATACTCATTGAGTTATAATATCGAGGATTATTACAGTATAAATGTAGGTGAAGTGGTTGAACAACTGGCTTTCGTCTTTAGAAATGCAGATGGCAGTATTGTGGGAAGAGAAATTGACGGTGGCGATATATTTCATGATGTTTATCCGCCAAATGAAGGCTTGTTGGTAAATGTAATTTCACCTAATAGTGATGGAGAAATTATTTATTTAAACGACAGTTTAAATGTTAATATAGAAATAAACAAGACAGCTTGGTTGGTTATTAAGGACAATGGCAATATAGTATTTCAGGACAGTGTAGATCAATATGATGACTATGTGTATGGTACAACTATTGGAGCTCATGTGTTAAGTTTTGAGTTGTCTACACCAACTGAAGATGCATTTGTAGAAAGGAATTATTTTGTACTTGATAACAATGAGGATTTACAAGACCCTCCGGTAGGTGTAAAGCCGGGATTAAATCATTTTACAAATTCTAGCTTAATATTTAGTCTTACAGCTCCACTCAAAAATCACGTTTTTCTTTTGTGTCCTGAAAACGAGTTTAAAGTTGATATAAATTATAAACTGAAGAAATCGATCGACGGTACACAGTATTGGATTGAATTGCCAAAATCTCTTTTTGCGGATGGGAAAAATAGCTATCAATATTTAATTGATGGAAATATCAGAATTGCAGATCCTTATTCAACTGTGGTTTTGGACCCTTGGAATGATGATGAAGTTCCCGAAGATGTGATGATTGAGTTACCCAGTTATCCTGAGGGGTTGACTTCCGGGATTGTATCTGCTTTTGATTTAGATCCTGTAGATTATCCGTGGCAGGTTGATGAGGTTGAGAAAGTCGACAATGCTAATTTGGTTATTTACGAGATTTTAATGCGAGATTTTTTATCTGACAAAAATTTTAAATCTCTACTCGATACTCTAGACTATTTAGAAAACTTGGGTATTAATGCCATAGAACTTATGCCAATCCAAGAGTTCGAAGGAAATCAAAGTTGGGGCTATAATCCCAATTTCCATATGGCTGTAGATAAGTATTATGGGAGTAGAGATCAGTTGAGGGCGGTCATTGACGAATGTCATAAAAGAGGCATCATGGTAATTTTGGATGTTGTTTTTAATCATGCATTTTCGCAAAGTCCTTTATGTCAAATGTATTGGGATCCTGCCGCTTTCAGACCTACTGAAGAAAGTCCATATTTAAATGTAGAGGCCAAACATCCTTTTAATGTAGGTTATGATTTTAATCATGAAAGCATTTATACACGTGAGTGGGTAAAAAGAATATTGGATCATTGGATAACGGAATATAAATTTGATGGTTTTCGTTTTGATCTCTCAAAGGGTTTTACCCAAAAATTTAGTGGTGCTAATGTTGGTGCGTGGGGTCAGTATGATTTTACAAGGGTAAATATTTTAACGGATTATGCGGATCATATTTGGTCTTTAGATGAGAGTGCTTATGTGATCTTAGAACATTTTGCCGATAATAGTGAAGAACAAGAGCTTTCAAGTAGGGGCATGATGCTTTGGGGTAATATTAGCCATGATTATTCGGAAGGAGCAATGGGGTATTCTTCAAATTTAAATTGGTCTGATTATACACAAAGGGGTTGGACTGAACCCAATCTTATTGCTTACATGGAAAGCCATGATGAAGAGCGCATGGGTTACAAATTGAAGACTTGGGGAAATTCCAATGCACAATACGATACTCGTGATTTGGCCACAGGTGTTGAAAGGGTTGTCGCAGCAAGTACAATTTATATGAGTATACCAGGACCCAAAATGCTATGGCAATTCGGAGAGTTACATTATGATTATAGTATAAATAGATGTACTAATGGTTCTATTAATGAAAGCTGTCGTTTGGATCCAAAACCTGTCAGATGGGATTATTTTGCGGAGCCTTCAAGAAATGAACTTTACGAAAAAATTTCTGCACTCAATTATTTAAAAACCAATTATCCAACATTTTCTACTACAGATTTTGAGTTTAATGACAACAATACCTTTGTGAAGAGGGTTCAGTTAAATCATTCAGATATGGATGCAGTTAGCTTGGCCAATTTTAGAATTTCCGAATCTGAGGTAAATCCTAAATTTCCATATCCCGGTACTTGGTTTGAATACTTTACGGGTAATGAACTAAATGTGGTAGATACAGAACAAGCTATTTTGTTTCAACCTGGCGAGTATAGAATCTATACATCAGAAATGATTACACCTCCAAATGGATTTTTTACATCAACGAACGAAATCGTAGATAGGAATCTAAAGATGTTCCCAAATCCGATAGCAACGGGACAATCTATCGTAATATCTGGTGAAAAATTAGATGGTTTCGAGCGTGTATATTTGGAAAATTTCGATGGACGCAAAACATTACTTAACTTTTTAAACAATGGATTCGAGATAAGAATAAATATTCCTGATGGAATCCCTGCTGGTATTTATAATGTTGTACTCGTTGATAATAACGACTACCTTTCAGAGAAATTAGTATTAGTTGACTAAATGAGAATTCTTTTTGCCAGTTTCGTTATTATCTTCTTTTGCCTTTCGGCGAATGCACAATATGTCATGCCTGAGAAAGGAGAAGTATTTGTGGATACTGAAGTTCCGAGGATAGATATTTTTATTAGTAATGACTACTTGGATCTCATTCTACATCCAGACAGTTTACAAAGCTTTACTGAATATCCAGCAAAATTTATTTTTCGTACTTCCGAAATAAATGATACGATGGATAATATTGGTTTTAGACTCAGAGGAAATACTTCTAGGACTTCAGCCAAAAAATCATTCAAGGTTTCCTTTAATTCATTTGAAAAGGGAAGAGATTATAAAGGTCTGGAAAAAATGAATTTAAATGGAGAACATAATGATCCATCAATTACCAGATCTAAAATGTGTTGGGATTTGTATAACCAAGCTGGTGTTCCTTCCTCAAGATCTAATCATGTTCAACTTTATATCAACAGTGAATACAAAGGACTTTATATTAATGTAGAACATGTAGACGAAGAATTTGTGGAGAAGAGAATGTCCGATGGATCAGGAAATTTGTGGAAGTGTCTATGGCCGGCAGATTTAAACTATAAAGGAACCAATCCATTGCTATATGCTGAGCCGGAGCCTTGGGGTAGGAGAGCGTACCAACTACAAACCAATGAAGAAGAATGGGATTATTCAAAGCTCGCTCATTTTATTGATGTTCTAAATAATTTTCAAGGTGAAGAATTTAAATGTGAACTAGAGCGAATTTTTGATGTAGATAATTACTTACGGGTGATCGTATTGGATATATTATGCGGAAATTGGGATGGCCCAATAGTAAATAAAAATAATTTCTACCTCTATCATAATCCGTGTACCGATCAGATTACTTATATCCCTTACGATCTAGATAATACGTTGGGTATTGATTGGTTTGGAGTCGATTGGCAAAGTTCAGATATTTATGATTGGTCTCAATACGCAGGTAACGAATCCCGACCAATTTATGACAGAATCCTCGCTGTGGATGAATGGAGAGATCGATACAGCCAATATATGTTTGAAGCAATTCAAAGCACATTTACACCTCAGATATTAAATCAATATTTGGACGAAAAACTTGCACTAATAGAATCACATCGTGTAAATGATGTTTATGCATCTTACGATTATGGCTACAATTACAATGATTTTGTAAACAGCTATCAGGTTGGTATTGGAGCACATGCATCCATCGGTCTCAAGCCGTATATCTTGGAGCGTTACGAGACGGCAGCGTTTCAAATGTCTTTAAATCCATTTCCACCATTTATTAGTGAAATGGATTTGGTTTGGAGCGAAAATGAAATAAACTTTTTGCTTACCCCAATTTCTGGAACTCAGTTATCCACTGCTACTTTTCATTATTCAATTAATGGTGGCAATTGGCAAACTGAAAATTGTACTATAGTTGCGAATGAGATAAGCTACGCTTTTACAGTTCCTCAAAATGGGATTCTAATTTACTATTTTGAAATAGAGGACACCACTGGAAATGTTGCCTCTTACCCTCGATGTCAAGATGCAACCGTAAAGCTTGGTTATGACGATGTTCCCAATATTGTGATCAACGAATTTTTAGCCAGTAACTTAAATAAACAAACTGATGAATCGGGAGAGGCTGAAGATTGGATAGAACTTTACAATCCGACCAATAACAATTATGAACTTGATGGATTGTTTTTATCAGATGATGAGAATGAACCGAATAAGTGGCCCTTGCCGGATATAACTATGGGTCCTGAATCTTATTTAATGATATGGGCGGATAATGATGAACAACAGGGTCCTTTACATGCAGGTTTCAAATTAAAAAAAACTGGAGAGCATATAGGTTTATACGATTCGAAAAATAACAATTATGCTCCTTTAGACCAAGTTGATTATCCAGAACAAGAAACAGATGTAAGTTATGCTAGGAGTCCAAACGGTACAGGTGATTTCGCTTTTGCGGAATGGACAACTTTTGGTTATAATAATGATGAGTTGAGTTCTTCTAAAGAACTACACAAAAATGAGGTAATTCTTTTTCCAAATCCAACAAGTGGCTTGCTCAGAACACAAGATGGTGAAAATTGGAACTTAGAAATCTATGATTTTAGCGGTAAGATAATCACAAGGAATTTCGGAAATGAGTTTGAAGTTTCCTCTTTTGAGAATGGAATTTATTTTGCCGTTTTAAAAAATAGTAAAGGCGATCGCTTTATCCAGAAACTCATCGTACAGAAATAACAACTATGGACCTCCTAAGATAAATGTCATTGGAATATCCAATCTTTTGTTCCATGACTTTTCTGAGTGATCGTGCCCATCAAATTTTTGCGTCATCCATAATTTATCCGGATAGCCTTTTTTTACCATAAGCGCATCCACGCGTATTTGATGTTCCTCATATAAGGTGTCTAATGTTTCGGTACCGTAATCAAAATAAAATTTATGCCTACCACCTGAAGGAAGATTTTCTTTCATGTAGGCATAAAAATAAGATGGTATCGGATTGTTTATGTTACTAAAAAATCCTGGCCAATGTGTTGACATACAAATGGCGCCTCCAAAAACTTCTGGATATTCGCATAATGCATACATCGAGATCAAACCACCCATACTAGAACCAGCGATAAACGTGTTTTTCATTTCGGTATTCACCGAAAAATTGACATCTATATATGGCTTTAATTCTGTGGCGATAAATTTGACATAGGGAAATGAATTTAGCGAGTCAAGAAAATTTTCTTCGCCAATATTTTGTAGATAAAGAGACAAAGAATCCATTAATTCAGTAGAAACCAATTCTTCTGGTACATCTGGAAAATAATCTTTGTGTCGGTCATCAGTATTCCAAATGCCTACTACAATTGTATTAGCAATATGTTGTTTGGATATCAGATTAGATAGTATTTCGTCCACACCCCATTCCTGTCCGTTCCACGTTTTGGTAGAATCAAAAAGCATTTGAGCGTCGTGCATGTAAAGCACGTTAAACTTCTTGTTTCCATCGTAATTGGCTGGCAACCAAATGTCAATATTTCTATTGGTGACATATTCTGATGAAAAATTATCAAGTCTTTCTATTTTTCCGCTAGCCACAAGTATCGGCAGTTCGCCATTACTTTGACCCATTGGTATTTTTTCTTCTTTTGTAACGGGTGTTGATTGCTTGCAAGAAGCGATTAAAAATGTGATAAGTGTCAGAAATAATAAAGAGCTTTGAAAAAGTTTATTCATAATTATTTTTCTAATTGAAATATCCACGCTCCTTTATGTTTTAACTCTAGGTTATTTCCTATTGGAATCTTATTGCCATTGATTATATCAATAGCGTGAGTATAATCAGAAAGTCTTCTTTTAAATCTTTTTAGATCAATTTCTGCTGGCTGTTCATTTTTGTTTAAAACAATCATAGCTGATTCTTGATCGGTGTATCGGAAATATACATAGACACCTTTTTGGGGCTCGTAGTGCATGAGTTTTCCGTTATGGATAACCCTTGATTGCTTTCTCCAATTAAGTAAAGTTTTTAAAAAGTCCTGGGCCTTTTTTGCTTTTGGGCTAAGACCTTTTTGTGTAAAAGCATTTATCTTATCTCCTTCCCAACCACCAGGAAAATCAGATCTAATTTTTCCATGACTAGTACTACCTGGATGTTCCATGAGTATTTCTGTACCATAAAATACCTGAGGAATTCCTCTCATGGTTAAGAGGTAAGCCATTGACATTTGAAATAAGGTGTCGTTATAATTTAGTTGATCATAAATTCGACTCATGTCATGATTGTCAGCCATAATGACCAATTCCATAGGATTGGGATAGTGGTAATCTCTACCAATGTGTTCGTATAAGCGCACCAGGCCTTTTCCCCATTCTTCTTTCTCATTGAGAGATTTGGCTAGTATAAAATTTAAGGGAAAATCCATTATCGATCTAAGGCATGATGTGTATCCGTCATGATTTACTTTATCCCTCATCCAATATGAAATAAGAGCTGGATCATCTACCCATTCTTCACCTACAATATTGAAGTTTGGAAATTCATTGTCAATACTGCAAGTCCAGTCAGCCATGAAGTCTTTAAATGGATATGAATATGTATCTTGACGAATTCCATACAATTCAGCATATTCTATCCACCAAATTGAGTTTTGAATAATGTATTTGGACATAAAGGAATTATGCTGATTTAGGTCTGGCATTGTTTCGACAAACCAACCTTTAACCATTAAATCTCGTTCTTCAGGGGCCGCATATGGATCTACCACGGTGTATTTTCTGTGATTGGTGTTTCGAAATCCTTCTTGCTGAAAGTTTATCCAGTCCTCAAATGGTAAATCTTCCATCCACCAGTGCTGATGTCCACAGTGATTAGCAATTTGGTCCATGATTATTCCGATGCCTTTTTCTTTTGCCTTTTGCACTAACTCAATCAATTCTTCATTTGATCCCATTCGAGGATCTACCTTGTAAAAATCTGTTGTAGCGTATCCATGATAAGACCACGAATCTTGGTCGTTTTCTAAAAAGGGATTTAGCCAAATCGCGGTAAAACCCATTTCTTCAATATAATCTAGATTGTTTATAATTCCTCTGAGATCTCCACCATGTCGACCGTGTTCGTCAGTTCTGTTTGGTGTTTGCTTCATTCCCATAATTTGATCGTTCTTTGGATCTCCATTGGAAAAACGATCCGGCGTTATAAGGTAGATTACATCTTTACTTGAAAATGTAGCTACTCCATTTTTATGTTTTCTTTTTTCCTTGAGTGTATAGTTTTTTCGTATT